>SYMT01000655.1 GCA_005805375.1 Actinomycetota bacterium | reverse complement strand
CCGTCCGTTGCAGGCTCACTACCTGTTCTGCCGAAAGTACTTCTGTCATCTCCGGTTCCTCCTTGTCGTTGACACCGAAAGGTTCGCCGGAACCGGGGATGATGACTCCTTTTTCCTACCTACGAATCCTGGTCACACCCCCTTACGGAAGGGGAAACACAGGCTCCCGCCGAATCGAAACCCGGCCCCCGCAGAGCTTTGCGCATCCGTGCGTCCCCCGCGCGGTTGAGTTTTCCCCCGTGTCACAGCCCCCCAATCTCCTCCTCATCCTGCTGGACAGCGCGCAGGCCCACGTCTACGGTCACGCAGGCGGACCCGCGCACACACCCCACGCGGACCGCCTCGCCGCGCGCGGCACGCGCTTTCCACGCGCCTACTGTGCGGCCCCAATCTGCCATCCCGCCCGCTCGCTGGTGGACACCGGCCTGTTTCCTCATGCCAACGGGATGATGACGAACCGGTGCGGGCGCGGCGCCTATCCCTTTGCTGTCTTCCCGCACGTTCCGAGCATCGCCGAGCGGCTCCGCGAGCTGGGCTACCGCACCGGATATGCGGGGCAGGGGCACATTGATGTGCGGGGCTTCGATCACGATGAGGCGTATCCCACCGCGGAGTTTCATGCCTGGCTGCGGGCACGCGGGATGGAAGAGCGTCCTCACCCCGATCACCGGCACTGGGGCTGCGGCGTTCTGGACGGTGACCTCGAACTGGCTCGCGACACCCAGTTTGCGCACCGAGCGGTGGCACTGTTGGAGCGCGTCGCCGCACGGCGGGATCAGCCCTGGTTCGTGCAATGCGACTTCGACGGTCCCCATCCGCCCTGCTGGCCGCCGGGTCCTTTCGCGGAGAGGGTTCGTCCCGCTGATGTGGTCCTGCCGTCGAGCCTCCGGGACCCGCTCGACGATGTGCCGCCTGCCGTCCGTCGCGCCCGCGATGCTCAGGGCGGAGCGGAGCGCTCGGACGATGAATGGCGGGTCGCCATCGCGTACTTCTATGCAATGACCGAGTTTTTGGACGCGCTGGTGGGCCGGGTGCTGGTGACGCTGGAACGACTGGGACAGGCTGAGCGGACGGTTGTACTCCTTTCCAGCGACCACGGAGGGCTGATGGGAGCGCACGGCTTCACCATGCACGGCTCGCCGGCACTTTACGATCCAGCCGTACGCGTGCCGTTGATCGTGGCCGGCCCGGGCGTAGCCGCCCGCCGGGTTGCCGGGTCGTTTGTCAGCCACGCCGATCTCGCGCCGACCGTGCTGGAGCTTGCCGGCGCCTCTGTGTCGCCGCAGGGCCTTCACGGGCGCTCTCTGGCGCCGCTTCTGCAAGGGACAACACCGCCCGATTGGCGCGACGATGTCTACTGCCAGTACAGTGGGGACGGCGTGCAGTTCTACTCGGTCCGCTCCGTCCGCACTGCCGGGTGGAGCTACACCTTCGCCCCCCACGGCGGCGAACAACTGTATGACCTCGCCGCTGACCCGGATGAGCGCGTGAATCTAGCAGACCCCCGGGGCGCCTCCGGGCAGCACGACGCCCACATCGCAGCCGGATTGTGTGAGATGCGCGCGCGTCTTGGCGTGTGGATGGAGCGGATAGACGATCCACTACGCTTCCCCAGCATTTGGCGCCACACCGAGCGTGCCGGACGGGAACCGAATCCCGCGACGTGAAGCGACCCCGCCGCAGTGCTATCAGCACCTGCGCGTGAGATCGCACCCCCTCATTTGAGTTGCTGCGATCTCACGCGCAGGTGCGTCACGCAGCTCGATCCGGCCACCGGAGTCTGCTGAAGCCACCATTCACAGCCGGGCGCCTGCTGCTGCAGGGTGACGCCGAAGTCTCCTATGGGAGCCCCGGAACCTCCGGCGTCCCGCCGGCTCTCCCCGCGCTGCGGCCCTCGCCGGGGCGCTGTCTGGCGCGCTCAGCTTCGTGCGCGCGCAGCGCGGCGGTGGATGCTCGGACTTCGTGCCCCACGAATGCCTGGACGAGCAGTTGCACCGCTGCGGGAACCTGTGCGACCGGTCCGCGCGGATGTTCGCCCGGGTGACGGATGCAGTTCCTGAACATGTGGCGGAGCGAGCGTGCGAGATCCTCCGTCGAATTCCCACGGACGGACAACGCCGGATAGACATCCCGCCCCAGGTCTCCGGGCAACAGCCCGGAGAAGGGAGCTGCCACCAACGCTTCGGCAAGGGTCCAGGGCGAGAGATGCACAAACTCTTCGGGGGCACGGATTTCGTGGCGTTTGGCGCTCGCTCGTCGTTCGTGGTCGGCCATCGTGACCTGCACTCGAGCCCCTCGCTGTCGTTGGAGGCCCTCGACGTGGACGCGGAGATCCGTCTTCTCGAGAAAGTCTTCGTACAATGGCGCCAGCCGCGCCCGCAAGGCGCCGTTATTGAGAATGTCCACGATCAGGCGCTCAAACGCCTCGCCCTCGCGGTCGGCGACGAGGACCAGATGGGGATCCACCATGCGCTTCCCGAAGCGCTTTTCGATCTTGCCGATGGAAACAAGGTCGGACGCGAGGCCGGTCACGAAATGCTGCCACACGAGTTCTTCGGTCCACCGGCGCGCTCGGTCCTCTGTGGGACGAATGTCAATCCCCCAGAAGCGGACGGCGTATACCTGACTGCTCGTCCAGTCCTCCGGTGAGGCGACGCCGCCCGTCGTGATGCGGGCATTTGCCGGAGACGCGCCGTCGGGCGTTGAGTTGATCCCCTGAACCTGTGCCGCGACGACCACTCTCCGGGGACGAAGCATCGCCTGCCCCTGCGCTAGAAGCGTCGCCACCGTGGGTAGGCGAAACCCCAGCGGGGGATCGGGATTCTTGAACCGCTGGAGGTACGCACGGCAGATGGCGTCTTCCAGCAGCCCGTCGTCCAGGCTTCGCTCATCCGCAAGAAGCCGGCGTTCCGTGGCTTCAACCGCGTGTGCCAGTTTCACGAACCGCTGGTCCAGCGGTGACGGCGGCTCGTCCGTAGTGGAAGGACAGAGTTCAGGCCGGTGATTGTGGCTCGTTACTCCTACTTGCTGCACTGCCGGGCCTTGGTAACAGCGGTGAGGTCACCGTGACGCCCCCGGCCCGATTCGAACAGGCGACCCACTGCTTAGAAGGCAGTTGCTCTATCCCCTGAGCTACGGGGGCAATTTCGGCGAGTATAGCACACCGCTGCGAGCGCTTCTAGTCCTTGGGTGAGGGGCTCCGATCAGTCCGTGTGCCGGAATCATCGGTCAGGCACGCCAGGAGGGAGAGAACCTGCGCCTCGATGGCCGGCAGAGCCTCTTCGGGCGCGGTCACGTCGGCGTCGGGGACCTCCCAAAAGTGGATCTGTGCTTCCCAGTCGGGGAAGTACTGCTGCACCAGTGGGAGATGTTCCGTCCGGTCGAGCGCGATGCGGTGGATGGCGTCCTCCAGGTCGCTGAGTTGGAGGGGCGTCCGGGTGTGGCCGGTGCATTCGCGGGGAATACCCCGCGCGAAGAGGGCGTCTACGATGAGCACCGACAAATCGCCTTCGGCCCGCTGAACTTCCAGACCGCGCGACGTGGCCGCCCAGGGCAGCGCGCGTGCCGCTGCGTGATGGTTGAACACCGCCTCCGCGAAACGGCTGCGATAGTAGTTTCCCGTACAGATGAACAGCACCCGGCTCATGTTGTCTCGTCTTGCTCCCCAGCGTTCGCCGGCACTCTTACAGTAGTGTACCGCACTGCGTGACCAGTTCCCCGCTCATCGTTTCTCGTTTCGGAAAGTGTCGGAAGGAAGTGACCGGTCGCGGAGGCGAACGGGGAACGACCCTTGGAAAACCGCATGGTCAATCTCCTACTCCGCATCGTCTTCACGGTCTCCTTCTCACATCTCCTGCGCCTCTCGCAGGCGCGCACCCGTAAACCGATTGCGGCGGCGGCGATCAACTATCTGGTTGCGGCCGTGGCCTGCACACTGTGGGCCTGCGCCCTGGGGCGAGCCTGGCAGGGTCCCACGGTGCTGCTCGGCGCGGCGGCAGGGTTCACCTATGTGAGTTCGCTGGTGCTCATCCTGCCGTGCATGCGCCAGAGCGGGGTGGCAGTGACCAGCGCCGTCGCCCAGCTCTCGATGATGGCGCCGGTGGTCGTTGCAACCGTGCGGTTCGGCGAGTACCCGAATGCATGGCAGACCGTCGGTATCGTGCTCACCATGGTGGCGCTTCCGCTGCTCTGTGTGAGTACGGCGGCAGCGACCCAGGCGCCGCAGCGATTCAGTCCGCTCACACTTGCCATGTTCTGCTCGACCGGGCTATCCCAGGTGTTGATGAAGGAGTTCTCTGCCACGCGCCCCGGCGCCGATCTGGCCGTCTTTTCGGCCTGCCTATTCCTGGCGGCGACGTTCTTTACCTGGGTCTGGATGGTGCGCACCGGAGACACCGGCCGCGCCGAGGAAGGAACTCCAGGGCCGGAGGAGGGAACCCTTCTTCCCGAGTGGCCTCTGGGGCTGGCACTGGGCGCCGTCAACGTGCTCCAACTGGTCTGCCTGCTGCGGGCCCTGCAAGAACTCTCCGCTATCATCGTCTTCCCCGTGTCCGCTGCGCTCGGCATCACCGCCAACGTGGGGGTTTCCAGGCTCCTCTGGGGGGAGCGACCTCGCCCGGCTGGGTGGCTCGGGATTGTGCTGGCGGTGGCTGCGGTCGTACTGCTCAACCTGAAACCCTGAGCTGGGAGAACCTTGATGAAAATCACCCGCCTGGAAACGATTCTCGTGCAGCCACGCTGGCTGTTTCTGAAGATGCACACCGACACCGGTCTCATCGGCTACGGAGAGCCGGTGGTCGAAGGGCGCGCCCATACCGTGCAGCAGGCCGTCGCGGAGTGCGAGGAGTACCTGCTCGGGAAGGACCCGCGCCGGATTGAGCATCACTGGCAGGCCATCTATCGTCATGCTTTCTACCGGGGCGGCCCGGTCCTCACCAGCGCGCTCTCCGGGATCGAGCAGGCGATGTGGGACATCCTGGGCAAGTCGCTCGGCGTGCCGGTCTACCAGTTACTGGGTGGGGCGTGCCGGGACCGGATTCGCATGTACGCCCACTGCGGGGGCAACACGCCGGAGGAAGCTGCCGCCTCCGCCCGGGCACGGGTTGCGGAGGGGTACACCGCGCTGAAGACCGGCGTGGGTCGGTCGCCCGCCCGCATCATCGAGTCCCCCGGCTTCGTGCAGGGCTGTGCCGATCGCTTCGCCGCGATGCGCGAGGCCGTGGGAATGGAGGTGGACATCGCCATTGATTTTCACGGGCAGATCAGCCCCGCACTGGCGGTGCGGCTGGCGCGCGCACTTGAGCCCTATCACCCGATGTTCATCGAGGAGCCCTGCCTACCGCAGAACGTGGATGCGATGGTCACCGTTGCGCGCTCGACGTCCATCCCGATCGCCACCGGCGAGCGCCTGTTCACCAAATGGGGCTTCCGCGAGGTGTTGGAGAAGCAGGCAGCCGTCGTGGTCCAGCCGGACCTGTGCCATGCCGGGGGGATCCTGGAATGCAAGAAGATCGCGGCGATGGCAGAGTGTTACTACGCCGCAGTGGCGCCGCACAACCCGCTGGGTCCGATCTCTCTGGCGGCGTGTCTGCAACTCGACGCCTGCATCCCCAACTTCCTGGTGCAGGAGCAGGTCAACCTGGGGAACGGATATTTGAAAGAA
The DNA here is from genome assembly GCA_005805375.1 of Actinomycetota bacterium. Classification (GTDB taxonomy): domain Bacteria; phylum Armatimonadota; class SYMT01; order SYMT01; family SYMT01; genus SYMT01. Next base: position 2,649 of record SYMT01000655.1, on the reverse strand, counting down.
CCGTTCCGTCTGGTAGATGGCTATATCGAATTGCCGACCGGGCCGGGCCTCGGCATCGAACTGGATGACGAGGCAGTCGCCGCAAAGACCTGGCACCAGTGGAAGAACCCGCAACTGTACCACGCAGACGGCAGCGTTGCCGACTGGTAGGTCACGGGAGCGGATTGACCACGTTCTGGGGATGTCCCTCCAGCCAGGCAACAATGTTGTCCACCGGCTCGGAGAGCATCCGCTCGCGTGCCTCGACGGTCATCCATCCCGCGTGCGGCACGAGCAGCGTATTGGGGGTGTGGCGCAGCGGATGGTCCAGCGGGAGCGGCTCCTCGGCGTAGCAGTCGAGGGCGGCTCCGGCAATCCGGCCGGCGGCCAGCGCATCCGCCAGCGCGGCCTCATCTACGAGCGCCCCCCGCGCCGTGTTCACCAGCAGCGCCGAAGTCTTGAGACGGCCTAACTCCGCGCGTCCAAGGATGCCCCGGCTCCGGTCCGACAGCCGCAGGTGCAGGCTGACCACGTCGGCGCGGGCCAGAAGTTCGTCGAGTTCGACGGAAGTCACGCCGAGGCGCCGGGCACGCTCTTCATCACGCGTGAAACTCCAACCGAGCGGATTCATCCCGAAACCGTGTGCCACGCGCGCCACGCGGGCCGCGATGCGCCCCAGGCCGATCAGTCCCAGAGCCTTGCCGCGCAGTTCCATGCCGTAGTGGTGCCACCACTCGCCGGCACGCATGCGATCCTCCATCGGGCGCAGCCCCCTCGCCAGCGCGAGAAGCAGTGCGAATGTGTGCTCCGCCACCGAATCGCTGTTCGCTTCCGGTGTGTTGCACACATGGACTCCGTGTCGCGATGCGGCTTCCAGGTCAATATTGTCTGTGCCGGTCCCGGATACGGCGATCACCCGGAGGTCGGGCAGGGCCGCGAACACTTCGGCGGTAAACTTCGTGAACGCCCGCATGTTGACCACCGCTGCGGCTCCCTTCAGGCGGGCGAGCAGTTCGTGGGTCGTCTCGGCGCGGGTGGTGTGCGCTCGGACTGCGCCCAGGGTGTGCAGGCGGTCCATCTGCGCGGAGTGGACGAACAGCGCCGGGAAGTCATCGGGGACCACCGTGAGGATCTTGTCGGGCATTGGGAAGCCTCCGGTCAGGGGAGTTGGGGCGTGGATGTGATCCGGAGGCGAAAACGCCCGGCAGTTGCCGAGGCGATCCCGTTCCGGCTATGATCGAGACATCGTCCACTGCAAGGAAACGTCGCGATGCTCGCTCCCCCTGTTCGCCGGCTGCTGCTGCTCTTCCCTCCGTTCTTCCTGGCACTGCCGCTCGCCGCCCAAATTATCCCGAAGGACGCGGCGGTTCCAGTAGAGGTCCGGCAGGCGAAGGGAGCCTTCGCCGGCAAGTTGCACGGTGCAGCGATGCCCACAGGCAAGGGCTGGAAGGCAGTGATGGATCCCCAGCGGATTCTGCAGATCATGGTCCCGGACCGCTGGAAGGTCATCTCCGATCCCGACGGGGATTCGATCCTCAAGATCGTACCGCCCGGGCAGGAAAAGCGTCCCGACGCGGTCCTGATGGTGTTGTTTCAGAAGCCGCGAGATGTGGACCCCCTAAAGGTAGATGAGCGCTTCGCGGCTGACTACGCGGAATCGCTGCCGGAAGATCCCGAGCTGCGGAAGCTCAAATATGAGCTGACGGATCAGGGCTTTGTGCTGGCGCGTGGCATGCGGTTTGCGCTGGCCGGTGGCCGCATGCAGGTCGGCAAGGGGAAGACGGTCTGGCAGCAGCAGCTCATCTTTATCAGCGAGGACCGCATCATAACCCTCCAATTCACTGCCTCCGACGCAGAGTACAGCAAGAACCGGGACGCCGCCGCGGCCATCTTCGCCAGCTACCAGACCCTGGGCGAACGCAAAGCTGAGTAGTCGCGTGGGGGTTACACGCGGTCCCCGTCTTCACGAATCTACCGCTTCGATACCGCGACGCCGGTATGCATCCCCATCGTACAAGAGTGGAGTTCGGGTGTACCTCCTGCGCTGAGGACCGGCTTCCTCGCTCGTGCGTGCGACACGGTGGGTGCGCCCCGTATCGGGACGCGCCTACCCGCCGTCCGTGCCGAACGAGTAGCCGGTGGTGCAAGTCCACCGGGGGGGTTACGTCTCAGCCCCACCCGGTGGCGCCCCGGTCTGCGCGCCTGAGGATCGAATGAGACCTCCATTAGCAGTAAAACGGCTTCGCAGGCGCTGGGAGAGCGGCCGAACACGGGCCGGAAGTGCGGCGGCTACTCTTCGTCGGGCAGTTGCTGGCCGAAGCAGAAGCAGACCCCGTACGGCTCTTTGGCAAAGAACACCCGGTAGCGGCGTCCGCCATACTCGTCCACCCGGAGCGGCGAGGGCTCAATCCCGGTGGCCTCCAGTTCGGCTCGCAACGCCTCCACATCGCTGACGCCAAAGTAGCAGCTCACCTGCTCCGGGTCCTGCCCATTCACCTCCAGCCCGATGCAGACTCCGTCGCGCGCCAGCACGGCGCGGTTGCCTCCGCGTTCGACGACGTGGAAACCAAGCACCCGGGTGTAGTACCCGATCGCCGGTCCCGGGTCCTTCACGGGTAGCGCGTTCGGCTCCCCGCTGATGGACGCGACTTTTTCGAATACTGTGTGGCT
>SYMT01000069.1 GCA_005805375.1 Actinomycetota bacterium | reverse complement strand
GCTGGACGCGGTGGAAACCGGCATGCGCGAGAAGGCGGACGAATTCCGAGCCCGCGGGAGTGAACTCTATCTCTCCGAGCCGCAGCCGGTCGGATAGCCGGCCGATCTCCGCGATGCGGATGCGGGCATCGCGGTAATCACACGCACGTGGGGAGGGGGAGGCTGCCTCCCCCTCCCCACGTGCGTCGGCGCGGGCAATCCTGTGGAGTCGCCGGCCGGCAACCACTGGGGTTACCCACCCGAGAGGTGAGGTCCGTCAGGCAGCGGCCGGCACGTCGGAGGTGCAGTGAGCGCAGCGCGTCGCCGCCTTCGGGATCGCCGACAGGCACCTCGGGCAGTCGCGAGTGGTCACCTCGGGTGCGGGCGCTTCGGCATCAGGCGATTGACCGCCTTCACGACGAGGAAGATGCAGAACGCCAGAATGAGAAACTGGATGACGTTGTTCAGAAAGTTGCCGTAGAGCAGCAGTGCCCGCCGGATTTCTTCGCCGCGTCCAGATCCGCGAACTCCTTGCCGGATAGGTTCAGATACAGCCCCTTGAAGTCAATGCCGTTGGTCAGGGGCCCGATGAGCGGCATCAGCATATCTTCGACCATCGAAGTCACGATCTTACCGAATGCGCCGCCGATGATGACGCCCACGGCAAGGTCAACCACATTGCCGCGCAAGATGAATTCTTTGAATTCCTTGATCACTGGGTGCTTCCTTGAGGGCTCCGACGCATGCATGCGATGGCAACCCCGGGTGACGGGAGATAGACTGGGCAGGAACGCGGGTGGTTTCCTCGCCGGAGAGTGTTCGATGTTCTCGCTTTGGCCGCACCAAGCGAGTAAATTGGAGCCACACGGCAAGATCAGTTAGTATCTCAGAACACTGCCTTGGGCGCCGGAACGGGCGCGATGGAGGAGCGGCAGGGAACAATGGTCCGCCACACGTTCTCCCAGATTACCCATGATATCCTGTCTGACCTCGCGGTGGTTCGAGACCGCGGCGTGCTGCCCGAGTTCTGGCCCCCGCTCAGCGTAACTCTAAACAACGCTGACCGCGCTGGGTTGGCGCATCTCGCTCGTTTCCTGGAGAATCGCTCCCTTGCCCGCCTGAACGAAGCCACTTTGTGGTCGCGCGTCCTGTTCCCGTTGTTGATGATGGCGGAGCAGCCCCCGGCTGAAGCCTGGTCCGGTGTCACCCTGCGCGCCGAGTTTTCTCGTTTCATACTGGAGGGGACACTCGATGGGGTAATCGGGTTTTCCCGGTCCGGAAACCTGAGGCGTCCCTTCCTGGTGGTGGCGGAGGCAAAACGGCGTGTGGAAGCGAGCGATCCGCAACCCCAACTGTTCGCCGAGCTCCTCGCCGTAGCGCATGCCAACCGGCTGGTGGTCCAGACGGAGCCGCAGGAACTCTTCGGGTGCTACACGATTGCGGACATCTGGACCTTCGTCCACGCCCGTGTGGAGGGCTTCGACGCTGACCGGCCCAGGCTGGAGGTTGTGCTGTCCCGGGAGTACGCCGGGTGGGTAGAAGCGGAAACGGTCCTGGGGCTCCTCAAGGGTATCGTCGCTCGCTCCCTCGCCGCCTGGCAACAGTACGACGTGTGATTGTGGAAGTCCGACGAAATTGGATGCAACTTGTCGGCGTGGATCATGCGTGTCCGCGGGCGACATCCAGGCCCATCCTGCTCACGAACGGAGTTTCCGCAGTGGACCCAACCTTCCTCACCCGGGTGGTGATCGAGAACTACAAGAGCATTGCCGCTTGCGATGTGCGGCTGGGTCCACTGACGTTTCTGGTGGGGCCGAACGGAGCTGGCAAGAGCAACTTTCTGGACGCCCTCTGCTTCGTCAGCGATAGCCTGCGCACCTCGCTGGATCTGGCGCTGCTCAGTCGCGGGGGAGTGGATAGCGTGATCCGCTTCCACGAGCCGGGGGAACTCCCGCACGCGATGGGCATCCGGCTTGAGTTCCGCGACCCCGCGGGATCCTGGGCCGGACACTATGCGTGTCGGTTGGCCCGCACCGGCACGTCATCCTACTCCCTTCTTCGTGAAGAAGGACGAGTGGACAGGGGGCCGGAGCGAGAAGACGCATTTGTGGTCACATACGAGTCCCGACGCGCACACCTCGTCTGGCGACATGGAGAAAGAGAGGGACAGGCATGGTTTCGTGCGTCGCAGGGTCAACTCCATCTCGGTCAGATACAGGCGGTGCTCTCTCCCGCGGAGGTGCCCCAGTTTGAAGAAATGGCGCGACTGCTGCGCGAGATGCGCTGCTACAACATTGTCCCGGAGCAACTGCGGAAGGCACAGGCACCGGACCCGCGCGGTGGGGCGATCCTGAACCCGAATGCAGACAATATCGCTGCCGTACTGGCGCGCGTGGAGCACGCCGCGCCGGATGTTCTGCGTCACCTGGATGCCTTCTTGCAGCAGATCGTTCCAGGCGTGATCTCCGCACGTGGCGTGGAATCCCCACCGTATGAGACCGTGGCTTTCCGGCAGCAGTTTTTGAGTGGCGATCCGCAGCGTCTGGTGTATGCCACAAACATGTCCGACGGGACTCTGCGCGCGCTCGGGGTGCTGACGGCCCTGTTCCAGCCGGGCAGTGCGGAAGACCCGATTCCAGTGGTGGGGATTGAAGAGCCGGAGGCGGCGTTGCATCCCGCTGCGGCCGGGTTGCTTCTGGATGCCATCCGGTGGGCAAGCACAACCCGGCAGGTTCTGATTACGAGCCACAGCCCGGATCTGCTCGACGACAAGGAGATCGGCACCGATCAGTTGCTGGCTGTGCGGCTGGAGGCAGGCGCCACCCGGATAGGGCCGGTGGACGAGGTAGGGCGCGAACTCCTGCGTGACCACCTGTACACGGCCGGGGAGGCGCTGCGTCAGGACTTGCTTCAGCCCGAAGCCCTCCTGACTGGGGGCTCGGAGATCTTCACGGAGTCCCTTTCCGGGTTCCTTGCCGACGAGGGATGAATGGTGTTCACCTTTGCTTCAGTCGTTGAGGGACATGGGGAGGTCAAAGCCGTACCGATCCTGCTGCAGCGGATCATTCGTAGTCTCGATCCGCAGCTTGTGGTCGTGACTCCGCCTTCGCTGCGATGCTCGCGCGGGAGTCTTCTCAAAAAGGGGGGGCTGGAGCAGCAGGTCGAGGCAGCTGCGCGTCTTGCGCGTCCCGGCGGAGCTGTGCTGGTCCTCGCGGACAGCGACGACGATTGTCCGCGCGACAAGGCTCCCCCGTGGGCACAGCGGGCCCGGAAAGTTCGTCCGGATCTCCCGGTGCGTTTCGTGCTGGCAGAGAGAGAATACGAGGCGTGGTTCCTGGAGGCCGCTCCCTCGCTCCGTGGGGTCGAGGGGTTGCCTGACAATCTGGCACGACCCGAAGGGCCAGCGGATCGCATCCGCGGCGCCAAGGAGTGGTTGGGGGATCGTATGAGTGCATCGTATCGGGAGCCGCTCCACCAACCGCCCCTAACGCGACGATTCAGCCTTACCCTCGCGCGGCGCGCCGGGTCCTTCAACAAGTGCTATCGGGATGTGGTGTCAGCCGTGAGGGAAATCGTCCTGGAGCAGCCGCTCGACGACCAGGATTTGTGTGCAGTCGCCTGCGCCGCGAGATGCGACCTGTCGCGGCTGCCTTCCGGCGGGGAGTTTGACCCGTGGGCAGGACTGGAACGTTTTCTCTTGACCGGCACCTGGGAGTTGTCTCCCGACCAGCAGTGGTTCACCTTCACCCGGCTGCGAGAGGGGATAGCACGGTGGTCAATTGAGGAGGAGCCTCGACACAATGGCCTCTGGCGCGCCTTCCGGTCGTTGTTCCTGGAACTATGTGGAACGCAACCACCGGCGCGGTGCTTGGCGCGCGACCAGGAAGCCGTCTGGATACGGGACTACCAGCCCCATCGAGATGAGTATCTGGAGTTGATGCGCGAGATAGACAGTGAGACGCAGTACGAGGACAGCGGGCGTGGCGGCTGATTACCAGTCGTGCCACACCCCATGCTGATGAGATTGCCCCACCGGTCAGTGCAGGGAGTGTATCCCGCTCCACACGCGAAACTCAGCGTACCGGTACGTCTCATACAGCCAGTCGCGGAAGGCGCAGCGTCGTTGGTGCGACGTGCGGAGTGCCGCCGGATCGTAGTCTGCGTGGACGCCGCACGAGAGGAGCGCGGGGAGCCCTTCGTGGAGCGCCATCGCCCGGACTCGGTGCAGATGGGCGGGATCGCTGACGATGAGGACCTGCCTCCAGCCCTCGCGGCGCGCCAACTTCGCGATCTCGCGGACTTCGTCGCGAGTGCCCCAGATCGGGCCTGTCTCTTACACCTGCACGTTCAACCCGCGTGCTGTGATCTGGCGCCGCACTGCCGGCACGTAGGATACCGTGCGCACTCCCAGGCGCGTCATCACCAGCACCGGCGCGCAGCCCCGCTCCAGCAGCGAATAGGCATGATCAAGGCGCGCCTGCGTGGTGCGGTCGGGGGAGCCGTCGGGCCGAACATCGCCTGCCAGTACGGCAATGGCGGGGACCCGCCGTAGTACGTCCGCGACGGCCAGTTCCCGGACCAGCACTCCCCCCAGGTCGGTTCTGCTGACCGCCGCGTTGAGCAGCATCAAGCCTGTCACGATGGGTAGAAACAGGCGCTGCACCGGTGCGGCGCACAGCAACAGCACGATCCCGACGGCAAGCCCTGGAATCCGACACCAGGCGAACAGCGGAATCACGTCCAGCATCAGCGCCCGGGCGAGCCACTCAGCAATCAGCCCGCACATCACTGCCCCGACGAGGTCCGACGGGCGCTGGCGTCGCACCCGGAAGCGCCATCTGCGTCCGGCCCCCGGAGGACGTTCACCCATCGGCGGGTCAGCAGCCGGTTCCATCTGGTTGGACTCTCCCCTCTCGCACTACAATACTACGCCCGGCCGGCCGACGGCCGGCCCTTTTGCCCGACCCAGGAGAACTCATGGTCCGTCTCGCGATGCTTTCCATGGCGCATGTGCATGCGCGCGGTTACGCTCAGCAAATCGTCCGCAACCCCGATGCCGAGATTGCGTGTGTCTGGGATGACGATCCCGCCCGGGGCCGGCCGGCGGCGCGTGCCCTGGAGGCGCCGTTCGCGGACAACCTGTTCGAGATCCTCCACGACTCCGGGATTGACGGCGTGGTGCTCAACGCGGAGACGAACAAGCACCAGGACCTGCTCGTCGCGGCGGCAGAGGCGGGCAAGCATATCTTCACCGAGAAGGCGCTCACGATTCGGACGGCGGAGGCGGACGTGGTGGTGTCGGCGGTGCGGAAGGCGGGGATCAAGTTCATGATTTCGCTGCCGCAGCGCTCCCATCCGGAGACGCTGTTCCTGAAGCGATGCCTGGATGACGGCTTGCTGGGCCAGGTGACGATGATGCGCGCCCGGATCGCACACTCGGCGGCGCTGGACCGCTGGTTCAAGGAAGGGAGCCTCTGGTTCGGGGATGCCGCGCTGGCAGGCGGTGGGAGCCTGTTCGATCTCGGCTGCCACACGGTGGACTGCATGCGCTGGTTCCTGGGAGAACCGGCCTCTGTGATGGCGACTACGTCCAACCTGTCTGGGAACTACGACATTGACGATCAATGTGTCGCCGTCGTCACATTCAAGAGCGGCGCCACGGGCATCCTGGATGTCTCCTGGGTGCAGCGCGCCGGGCCGAACCTGTGGGAGATTTACGGCACCGAGGGCTTCGCCGGACGGGGCTTCCCCGGGGCGCCCGTTCAGGTTCAGTCACGCCGGGCCGAGACGGCCGGACTGACGGGCACCTTTGTGCCGCAGCGGCTGCCGGACGGGTTGCCGAGTCCGCTGGAACAGTGGATCTCCGCGCTGGTCCACGACACGCCGATGCACATCACGCTGGAGGATGGGCGGAATCTGACCCAGTTACTGGAAGCGATTTACACCAGCGCGCGCGAGGAGCGGACGGTGCGGTTCGAGTAGCCTCGGCCCGAGGCGCACCCTGTGGATGGGGACAGGCCGCGGCGGCCCGTCCCCAGTGGGTCTGTGTGACGCGGCTCAGTCGCCGCACTTCGATCCGTTGCGGATCAGGAAGTCGCGGCAGTAGGAGACCGAATAGCAGCCCCACCACTCCGTCGGCTTCGTGGTTTCCAGAGGCACGGTGCTGACATGGCCGTCCGCGTAGGCGACATTGACGCGGGCGTTGTGGAGTGGGGTGGGCCACTGCACCGGACCGGTGAGGCTGGTCTCGTGGCTCCGGACGCCCGCCCACTTCTGGCCCGCGTCCACGAAGATCGGGAGCTTGGTGTGGAGATAGATCGCCGCTTCTTCGCGGTTATTCCAGATCATCCACCAGTTGGAATAGTAGGCCGTATTGATGCGTCCGGCCTGGAAGAGACTGCCGCGCGGGGCGCTCGGGCAATCGAAGATGCCGTCGTTCTTGATGTAGGGCTGGAGCTGGGAATACCAGTTGGTCCGCTGGTTGGGCGCCTCCACGGGCGTAATCCAGTCGCGAGAGCTGTTGCTCGGCCAGTACTCGTCGTTGTCGCTTACGTACATGCTGCACGCGACCAGCAACTGCTTCAGGTTGGACTTGCATGTGGAGCCGCGGGCCGTCTCGCGTGCTCGTGCGAACACGGGGAAGAGGATCGCAGCCAGAATCGCTATTATCGCGATCACGACAAGAAGTTCGATGAGTGTGAAGCCACGGCGTCGGGTCAAGAGGGGGATCTCCTCAGGAACGGATGGGCCGCACCCGCGGCCAGAAGTAGGTTCTACACTTCATACGTCGTGGTCCTGGATACGTCACATAGAATTTTTTGATACCTTGGCCCCAAATCTCGGCTTGAATCAATGGGTGGCGCCGGCCGTTTCCTGGGTGTAACCGGTGGCAACCCCAGAACACTTCCCGGTGAAAATACCGAAACAGCGCCGGCCCATAGTTTGCGGTTTCTCCTCAACGTCGTGCTCGACCGCCGGGCCGCCCCGGGTCATAACCGCGGGGCTACTGCCGCGGAAAACCGGTTCAAACCGGTTGCCGGCCCCGGCAGACCCGCGGCCCCGTGTGGAGTCCTGCAACTCCGATTGCAGGTCGAAACCGCGGGCGCGCGCCCGGAAAAATTGCGATGGCACCTCGCCGTCGTGCTCGACCGCCGGGCCGCCCCGGGCCAAAAACCGCGGGGCGACTTCCGTGGAGAACCGGTTCAAACCGGTTGCCGGCCCCGGGCCACCGCCAGCCCCGCGGCCCCGTGTGGAGTCCTGCAACTCCGATTGCAGGTCGAAACAGGTCGAAACTGCCGGCGCGCGCCCCAGGAAATGAGGGCGGCCCTGGGTGAATGAGTTAGACTGAGTTTTTCGCGGGCAGCGCCTCCGTACTCGGGGATAGGGCGGCCCGGCTGGGTGGTTACCCCGGTAGATCCGGGCCGCGCCCCGCCTCGCTTGGGCGAGGGGCGATGGGCCACGGGGCTGCTCGGTACTCGGGGCGGGCAACCGGTTTCCTCGGGAGTAGCCCCGTGGTTTTGACCCGGGGCGGCTTGCCGTTCGAGGACCACGGGCGGGGAAACCGCAAACGATCGCCCGTAGACTCGTGTTTCGGCGATTTCACCTGCGAGTGTTTGACCAATTGCACCTTGACCACGCGGGGACGTGGGGCGTCCGCTGTTCCCCACTCGCCACTCTCCCCACTCGCCGCTCGCCTGTCCTGTCGGTGACATAATTGCGCTGATGGGCTCGCTCCCTGGTGTCCGGGATGCGGGCGAGGGGACTGTGGGAGGGCGACAACAGCGTGATCCAACTGGACCAGGTTTCCAAGAGCTACGCCGGACGGTGTGTGCTGCAGCCCACTTCTCTTCAGGTGATGCCTGGCCAGACCGTGTCGCTGGTGGGGCAGAGCGGCTCGGGGAAGAGTACCGTGCTGCGGATTGTGCTCGGGTTGATCCGGCTCGATGGGGGCAGCGTGGCCTTGAACGGCGCTCCGCTCACGCCGGGGAACGCTCGCCGGCTCCGTCACGGAGCCGGGTACGTCATTCAGGACGGCGGGCTCTTCCCCCATCTGACCGCGGCGGACAACGTGGTGCTGCTGGCGCGGCACCTGGGCTGGGACGCAGGGCGCCGGACGGCGCGCGTCCGGGAGTTGGCGGAGATGGTGCGGTTGCCGGAGGACGCACTCGGGCGCTACCCACAGCAGTTGAGCGGCGGGCAGCGGCAGCGAGTGGGGCTGATGCGCGCGTTGATGCTGGATCCACCCGTACTGCTCCTGGACGAGCCGTTGGGGGCACTCGACCCCCTCACTCGCGCCGAATTGCAGCGGGAGTTGCGCGCGCTTTTCTCCCAATTGCGGAAGACCGTGCTGTTGGTGACGCACGACCTGGGGGAAGCCGCCTATTTCGGCGGGAACATCGGAGTGATGCACGCCGGCCGCCTCCTGCAACTCGGTACCCTGTGCGAGCTTCGCGAGGCGCCCGCCGATCCCTATGTTCCTGCTCTCATCGCGGCCCAGCAGCAGGCTGCCCTGACCGGAACTGCCGCATGATTCGTTGCCGCTCCGTTCTTTCCGGCGTGGTGCTGGCCGGGATCTTGCTCGGAGTCGGGGGACGAGTCCCGGCGGCTGATGGGCAGGTCACCGTCGGATCCAAGGCGTTCGAAGAGTCCTGGATCCTGGGAGAGGCGCTGACGACGCTGGCGCGGGACGCGGGCGCCGCCGCGCGTCATACCAGCAACCTCGGCGGGACCGACGTCGTGTACGCCGCGCTGAAGCGCGGCGATGTAGACCTCTATCCCGAATACACCGGGACCATCGCGGAGGCGATTCTCAAGACCTCCGGCCGCGCCGATCTGGCCCACCTGCGCGCTGCAGTGGCGAAGGAAGGCCTCGGAATCAGCGATCCGCTCGGGTTTAACAACAGCTACGCATTGGGTGTAACGCAGGAAACCGCGGCCCGCTACTCGCTGCGCCGGATCAGCGATCTCGCCCGTCACCCGGATCTGCGTCTCGCCCTGACCCACGAATTGCTCCAGCGGAAGGACGGCTGGCCCGGCGTGTCTGCCCACTACGGTCTGCGCATGCGCAACGTCCAGGGCATCCAGCACGCCCTTGCCTACACCGCTGTACGCACCGGTCAGGCGGACGTCATTGACATCTACACGACCGACGCCCAGATCGAGCGCCTGAAGCTGGTGCTGCTGGAAGACGATCGCCACTTTTTTCCGCCCTACGATGCGGTGCTGCTGTACCGTCTGGACCTGCCGCAGCGACAACCTGCCGCCTGGGCGGCGATGCAGCGCCTCCTCGGTCGCATTGACGAACCGGCCATGATCCGCGCCAACGCGCAGGTCACGCTCGACCACCGGACACAGGAGCAGGCTGCGGCCGATCTGCTGCGCGAGGTGCTGGCGCCCGCGGCGCCCGCGGGCGGGGCGAAAGGGCAAACGAGCAGGAAACCGGAATTCGTGCCTCAGACCGCACTCCCCGGCGCCTCTCCGTCACTCCTGGGACACACGCTCAAGCACCTGCAGTTGGTGGGCCTGTCGCTGCTCGCTGCGGCATTGTTGGGAATTCCGCTCGGAGTCCTCGCCAGCCGGTCCCGCGGGATTGCCGCAGTGGTGCTTTCGATCACCGGCGTATTGCAGACCATTCCGTCGCTGGCCCTGCTGGCGTTCCTCATCCCGATCCTGGGCATCTACGATCCGCCCGCCTACGTCGCACTGTTCCTGTACAGCCTCCTCCCCATCGTACGCAACACGTTCACCGGCCTCACCACACTCCCGCCCCACCTTGCCGAAGCGGCGGAGGCATTGGGTCTCGCGCCCGCCGCGCAACTCTGGCGGGTGCGCCTGCCGCTGGCGTCACCGGCCATCCTGGCCGGGCTCAAGACCAGTGCGGTCATCAACGTGGGCACCGCGACCCTGGCCGGGCTCATCGGCGCGGGCGGGCTGGGCGATCCGATCTGGCGTGGGTTGCAAACGAACGACCACGCTCTCATCTTGCAGGGGGCCGCGCCGGCTGCGTGCCTGGCCCTGCTGGTACAACTGGCCTTCGATCTCCTCGACCGCTGCCTTGTCCCGCGAGGGCTCCGGCTGCGTGCCGACGGAGACTGAAGGGGCTTTTGCTGTGCGGCGGCCTCCCCGAGCCACGCGCCGGAGATGCAGGGGAATCCGTCGCGGGTCGGGAACCTGACCCATCCCCCTATGGATACAATCCCGCATGGCCAGAGTCGGCGAGCAATATGGACCCTACCGGCTGGAGGAGCGCCTCGGAAGCGGCAGCTTCGGAGCGGTGTTTCGCGCGACGCGGGAGGGGGGAGTGCCCATCCCCGTGGCGGTCAAGATCCCCCATGATCAGGCGGCCGGGGCGGCGGAATTCCTGAAGGAGGCCGAGGTCTGGGTGCGCGCCGCGGGCCACCCCAACGTGGTGCCGGTGCAGGATGCCGCTGTGTACGATGACGATTTCGTGCTGGTCAGCGAGTACGTCGAGGGCGGCGCCCTGCGCCGGAAGATCGGACTGCGGACCGGGCAGGGCCTCCCACCGGCGGAAGCGGCGGAACTGGTGCTGGGAATTCTGCGCGGGCTCGAACACCTGCATTCCCGGGGCGTCATCCACCGGGATCTGAAACCCGAGAACGTGCTGCTGCAAAGCGGCACGCCGCGACTGACGGACTTCGGGGTGTCCCGGGTGCTCACGCGCTCGACACACACCGGGAGGATCTCCGGCACGCTCGCCTACATGCCTCCTGAGGCGATTCAGGGGCGCATCAATCCGCAGACGGACATCTGGGCCGCGGGGGTGATCCTGTTCGAGCTATTGGCAGGCGCACTTCCGTTTGACGGGGCGAACGAGTTTGCCATGATGGACGCGATCCGCTCCGGACCGCTGCCTCCGCTGCCGGCTCACGTCCCGCCCGCGCTTACCGCCATTGCAGAGCGGGCGCTCGATCGCGACCCCGGCGCGCGCTATCCCACCGCGCGGTCCATGCGAGTGGATCTCGAGCCGGTTCTCCGCGCACTGCATGGTTCCGCCGATCCGCCCGCCCGCACACAGCCGCCGCCGGACCCCACTCCAGGCGCGGATCCGGTGCTCCCCCAGGCGCCGACCACCCGGGCAGCAACTCCTGCGCCTCCTCCCCCGGCGGGACCACGTACCGGTTCGGACCTGTCCGCCGCCACAGCGCCACCCCGACCGGAGCCGGTGCGCGGTGCAGACTTGGCTGCGATGGTAGAGTTGCGCGCCGCAGACGCCGCGCAGGGCGGACGGCGCCTCGTGGCGATCTCCGGCGGCGGCACGCAGGGGATGTCCCTCCCCCCGGGCCTGCGTGATGGGGAGGAACTGCGTTTGCCCGGACTCGGCCGCCCCGGGCAGCACGGAGGTCCGGCCGGAGATCTCTGCCTCCGGGTGCGGGTGGTTCCCGACGCGGGTGATGCTCAGCCGGCTGCGGGTCAAGCCATCGCGGGTCGCGCGGAACCGCAAGCGGGTCGCTCTCCGGCAGATCGTGCATCACCACAGGCGGGCCGCGCACGGGCGGATGGCGCGGAACCCGGGACGAGTCCCCACAGGGCTGATATGCGCGGCGAACCCGACAGGAAAGTCGGGCCACGCTCGGCCGGAACGCCGCCTTCCGTTCCGCCTCCTCAGAAGCAGGAGCCAGCCCCGGCGGGCCCCTACCCACCCCCGGCGTGGGCGGGCGCCACCGACCCTCGTGACTCCACCACTCACCCTTCACCTCCCCCGCCTGACCCCCGTCGTGGCCTGCCGCAGCCCGCGAAGTGGCTCATCGGGATCGGCGCGGTCGTGGCGGTCCTCGTGGTGGTACTGGCGCCCGTGTTCGAGCAGGCACGTGCGAGCGCCCGGCGGGCCGACTGCCGCTCCAACTTGAAGCAACTCGGGACCGGGCTGATGATGTATGTCCAGGACTATGATGAGCGGTTGCCGCCCGCCCGTGAGTGGAGCGACATGCTGCATCCGTACACCAAGAACACACAGGTGCTGATCTGCCCCGAACGTTCCGGTGTGCCGGGATACGCCTTCCACCTGCGTCTCGATCGGATCTCGCTGGCGTCCATCGAGCGCCCGGCGGACTGGCCCGCTATCTTCGACTCCAGCGCCGCAGCCGGGAACTTTGCTGACCGGCTGGAGTCATTCGATGCCCGGCACGGCGCGAACTCCGGCCAAAAGGAAGGGGAAGTCTGCTTTGTAGACGGGCACGCCAAGGGACTGCGTATCGTCCCGTTGCCCTCTACCTACGAGATGTCCCCACCGGGGAGTACTCGCGATGCCAAGAAATGAGGGACTGTACGCAAGAGGTCCAGGAAACCATGTCTGAAGGCGGTTGCGGAGGAAGCAGGGACTCGGCGTGCTGCAGTGGAAACTGTCTCCGTCACTGCAACAACCCGGCGGACCGGAGCCCGCGGTGTCCCCGACCGGGAGGAGTCTGAGCCCGATGCCTGAATACCGTGCCGCTGTGCTGGGTTGTGGCGGCCGTGGTCGCGCGCACGCCGCCGGCTATGCCGCTGCTCCGAACGCCCGCGTTGTTGCCTGCGCCGACGCGTTCGAAGAGACTGCCCGGGTCCTCGCGTCCCAGCACGCCGGCGCGGTGGTGTACACCGATTACCGCCGTTTGCTCGCGGAACAGCGGCCGGATGTGGTGAGTATCTGCACCTGGCCGCACCTGCACCGGGAGATGGTCGAAGCTGCCGTGCAGTCCGGCGCGAAGGCAATTCACTGTGAGAAGCCGATGGCCCCTACCTGGGGCGATGCGCGCGCGATGCACAAAGTCTGCGCTGCGGCCGGTGTAGTGATGACCTTCTGCCACCAGCGCCGGTTCGGAGCACCGTTCCGGATCGCGCGTGACCTCCTCCGGGCGGGCGAGATCGGCGAGATCGTCCAGATCGAAGGGTATTGCCCGAACCTCTTCGATTGGGGCACGCACTGGTTCGACATGTTCCACTTCTACAACGAAGAGACTCCGGCCCAGTGGGTGATCGGGCAGATTGACGTTACTGAGGAGCAGACGGTGTTCGGGGTGCCGGTCGAAACCAGCGGCATCTGCCAGGTGTTGTTTCGCAACGACGTCCGCGCCCTGCTGGTCACCGGACAGGCGCCGCAATCGCCCCGGCTGGCGAAACTGGTGGAACGAGTCGGCATCGTGATCCATGGCACAACCGGCCGTATGGAGATCGCCACCGGGGCGGTGCGGCTCCGCGTGTGCCGGTTCGGGCACGCGCCGCTGGAGCCGGAAATGCCCGCCTGGCCCGAGGCCACGATTCTCTCCGTCCAAAACCTCCTGGAGTGTCTGGAAAGTGGGGCAGAGCCGGAACTGAGCAGCGCCCGCGCCCTCCGCGCCACGGAGTTGATCTTCGCGACCTACGAAAGCAGTCGCCGGCGCGCCCGCATCGTGCTCCCGCTGGAAACCGAGGACTCGGCGCTCCTGACGGGCCTGGAAGCAGGCTACTGGAATCCACAGCCCCAGCCCCCGGTCTGACCCCGTGCAGGACCGGCCGGAACCGGGGCGCAAACCGGGCGCTCGTCAGTGGTGTGAAGGTTGGGCAACGGGCCACGACCGGGATGTGCGGCAGGTGGCGCCGCAGACGGATCCGGGGCCAATTCTAGAGTGGACCCGACCGTGCCGCGCGCCCTCGCTGCCGTACTCGCTACAGCCCGCACCGCCGCAAGGGGCAGTTCACGCGGCATTCGGATAGACTCGCTGAGACAAAGCGGGACGCCGACGTGGGCCCCTGACGATTTTCAGCAGTTGCTGACCCGACTCGGGCAGCCAGGGTACGGGACCCTGCGTCCGGACGGAGTGGCGGTAGAACTGGCGCGGATGGCGGACCGTTTCCCGGATGGAGTCGCCTGGATGGAGTCGACGAGTGGCGCGGCGCCTCCTGCTGTTCGGCTCCCCTGGTCGACCCGGCAGCGGTAACAACCGCAACCACGTGGGCTTGGTTCCGTTTCATGCATCGGGAATGTACCGCGACATCCGCGGGCTGCCGATGGGAGAGAAAGAGATGTACGGTCCGTCCATCAAGCCGGAAGAGCGAACCTGGGCCATGATTGCCCATCTCGGCGGGATCGCGGGGCTCATTGTGGGCGTCGGACAGTTGGGGTGGGTCGTGCCGTTGGTGCTGTGGTTCGTCTACCGGGAGAAGAGCTCGTTCGTCGCCTTCCACGCGCTGCAACAGTTACTGTTTCAGCTCGCCTGTCTGGCGGCCTTCTGGATCGTCTTTGGGGTGGTGACGGTGCTCACCTTCCTGGTCATCGGAATCTTCCTGTGGCCGCTGGTGGCCCTCATTCCCGCGGTGCCGTTCATCTGGTCCATCGTCGCGGCGCTGAAGGCGAACGTCGGCGAATGGTACGAGTACCCGGTCGTGGGTGCGCTGGCCCGCCGTTACACCCTGCCGGTGTAACCGCTGCTCTTCGAGGAATCTTGCATGCAATTCGCCGCGGCGATCGCCCAGGGACAGACACTGCCGGACATCGCCGCGGCGTTGCGGGCCGGGATCGAAAGCAGGTTCAGCGGCACGGCGGATCTCGCCGTGCTCTTCGTCAGTCCCCATCTTCGCGCTGTTGCGGCGGAACTGGCCCGGGAACTGCGCGAGGAGTTCTCGCCCGGCCTTTTGCTGGGCGTCACCGGTGAGGGCGTGATCGGAGGCGACGCGGAAATCGAGCGTCTGCCCGCCGCCGCGCTGCTGGTCGGCGAACTCCCGGGGGTAGTCTTCCAGCCGTTCGCGGTGGATGCGCCCGAGTGGGATGCCCTGCTGGCGGACGATGAGCGCCTCCAGCAGCGCCTGGGAACCGGCGAAGCGCACCGGGCCCAACTCCTGCTCGCCGATCCGTTCACCACTCCGATCGCCGACGTGCTGCCGCGCCTGGACCAGGTGCTCGAGGCGCCGACCATCGGCGGGATGGCCAGCGCCGCACAGCGACCCGGCGGCAATGTACTGCTCTTGAATGATCGCGTACTGCTCGGTGGGGCGGTGGGGGTGGGCATCGGGGGAGCGGTGCAGATCGAGCCGGTGGTGGCGCAGGGCTGCCGGCCGGTGGGCGAGCCGATGGTGGTGACGCGCTCGGAAGGACCGTGGGTGCGGGAACTGCGGCGTCGCCCGGCCCTTGAAGTCACGCGGGAGGCGGTCGAGGCGCTGTCGCCGGCGGATCAGGAATTGCTGGCGCAGAACGGACTCTATGTGGGCGTGGTGATTCACGAAGCGCGGGCGTCGTTTGGGCGCGGGGACTTTCTGGTGCGCAGTCTGATGGGCGTGGATCAGGACGCCCAGGCACTGGCAGTCGGAGACTTTGTGCGTCCCGGCCAGACGATCCAGTTCCACGTGCGCGACGCCGCCTCCGCCCACGAGGATCTGGTGGAACTGCTGCAACCGAAGGCGGCCGCCGGTCCGGCCGCCGGCGCACTGCTCTTCTCCTGCAACGGTCGCGGCACCCGCATGTTTTCGGAACCGCATCACGATGTGCGCACGGCGCTCCAGGCCTTTCCCGGCCTGCCCATTGCGGGCTTCTTCGCGATGGGGGAACTCGGCCCCGTCGGCGGGAAGAGTTTCATCCACGGCCACACGGCGAGTTTCGCGCTCTTCCGCCCGATGTAGGACCCACGGGGTTGAAACCCCGCGCTGTGACGCGAAGTCCACCTGCGTGGACTGGGGGCGTGCGGTCTCCGGGACTTGACCTCGAACCTGGGGTTTTGACAGGATCAGGAGTGTTGAGGGGACGGGGGAAGCTGTTCGGGGTCTCCCTGTGTGATTTCCTGTTGGGGAACCAGGCCGAATCAACGATCC
Source organism: Actinomycetota bacterium (assembly GCA_005805375.1). Taxonomy (GTDB): domain Bacteria; phylum Armatimonadota; class SYMT01; order SYMT01; family SYMT01; genus SYMT01. The sequence continues at coordinate 16,182 of SYMT01000069.1, read as the reverse complement.
CGCCACGTCTGGCCAGATGCCGGATGTTCCGGGCGCAGTCATCCGCGGCGCTGCGGCAGCCAGGATCGTGTGTTCGGCGGGCTTCCCCTGGTGTGAGCTACGGCGCGGCTGCTCCCTCCGGCGCACACTCTCTCTCCGATTCCGTGCGGCCCAGGAGAGTCCTTCCGTCGGGGACGTCCGACCCCGGGGCGGCGGCGGCGCTCGCCCACGCCACCATTTGTATAAGAATCCCCACGATGCGGTCCACCTCCGCGAGGGAGTAGTCCCGTAGATCCATCACGACGCTGCGCTCTGATAGCGTGACGAACCGCCAGTTGAAACCGGTGGTGACGGCCCCATAGACCACAGGGATCGGGCGCCCGCGGGCGGCGTTGAAACGTTGCGCGGCCACTCATTCGGCCAGGCACTGCCCCAGCCCGCGCTCGACATCCTCCCGCTTCGCCTCAACGATCATGATCACCGGGGCGTCTCCCACGAGCGGGACGGGAGTCAGATTGAGGAGGAAGTCGCCCAGTGCACCGAGCGCCTCGGCGGGATCCACCGGGAAGTCCACCCTGGAGAACACCATGACTTTCCGGCCGGATTGCTGCCACACCTCGGACAGAACGGGCGCCACGAGAAACTCGGATCGTGCCTTCTCGGTGCCGGAGTGCTGCGCCAGCGACGAGTACAGGTGCAGTGCCTGCCGCAGGTGGGCGCTCACCGAAGCCGGGGGCACCGTACTGAACGCATCCGCCTGGCCTTGCAGTTTGAGACGAAATCGCTCCACGACCGTTTCCAGGGTAAATTGGTTGTACGCCATTGGGTGCTCCGACCGCCTGCCCGCTCCCCAGCCGGTGGGGGCGGGATCTGCGGGTCGCTTGCCCATTATAGTTGCGCAGAACACCTGTGGCGTGGAGAAACCTTCCTGCTTTCCGCCGTCGGACCGGGGTGTGATCTGCCGATTCGCACGCCGACGAGCACCTGCCCTGCGGCAGCGCTCCGGGGTCGGGGCGCTCACTCCTCGCGAGGAGGTCCTCCAGCCGGGACGGGTAACTCGTGCGCACGTGGCCCGGGATTCGCCACCACTACGGGCAGGGCGCGCAGGTGCTGAGTGGACCCGTTGATGGAGGCAATCGCTTCCTGGATCTGTTGCCGTATCTCACGATCGGTTTCGCGGACGCCGAACCACCCGAGCCGCGCCCGCAGCGCCGGGAGCGCCGCCCGGGAGTTCAGCGTCCGCAGTGCCATCACTGTGGTTTGCCGCACACTATCTGCGCGATCTTGGAGGCAGCTACAGAGTGGCGCCACCGCCCGCGCGTCGCCCAGCTGCCCCAGCGCCGTGGCCGCCGCCTGCCGTACGCCTGAATCGCGATCCCCCAGGCGGGCGCACAGCGGCTCGACGGCCTCCGGAAGTTGGAGTACCGCCGCGCTCCAATCACCGATCGCAATCGCCCACCAAATTGCGGTCTCAGTTCGCTCCGCTTTCCAGCCCAACTGCCCCAGCACCTCGGCCGCCGCCCGCCGTACGTCTGAATCCCAATTCCCCAGGCGGGCGCACAGCGGCTCCACCGCCCGCGCACCGCCCAGCTTCACCAGCGCCGTGACCACCGCCTGCCGTACGTCTGGAACGCGATCCCCCAGGCGGGCGCACAGCGGATTCACCGCCCGCGCATCGCCCAGCTGCCCCAGCGCCTTGGCCGCCGCCTGCCGTACGTTTGAATCGCGAGCCCGCAGGCGGGCGCAATCGGAATCGAACGTGGACATCATCGTTGCCTCACAGCCGGGGAATGCGTTTCATTGCTGCTTGGGGATATCGTATCCGCCTGGGGGTAAGGGGGACATACTTCGTCGTGACTCTTGTGGGAGGCCGGTTCGCAGCGATGCACCTACTCGGGGGCCACGATGTCACGCACTGGTTGGGACGCGCTACCCGGACGGGCCGCGCGTACGCACACCGGGGGCCGCCGAACTCGACGGACTCCGGCGGTCCCCACACGCCGTACGTCGCGTCGGCCATGTGCGGAGTCGCCTACTTGCTCCCGGAGTCGGAGAGTTCCGGGAGGCTGTTGACCAGCGCCGTAACGCTCTGTGCAGCCTGATCCCGAGCGGGCGCGCCGGTTTCTCTGGGGACCGTTACCCACGGCACGCGGCCCTCTTGCGAAACGTCACGCAACTACGGCGCGCCTGCTCCCTCCGGCGCGGGCTCCCGCTCCGAGTCCGCGTGAACCGGGACGATCTTGCCCGCGGGGATGGCCGACCCCGGGGCGGCGGCAGTGCTCGCCCACGCCACCATTTGTATAAGAATCCCCACGAAGTGATCTACCTCTGCGAGGGAGTAGTCTCGCAGATCCATGACCACATTGTGCTCTGATAGCGTGACGAACCGCCAGTTGAAACCGGTGGTCACGGCCCCATAGACCACCGGGATCGCGTGCCCGCGGGCGGCGTTGACACGTTGAACGGCCACTAATTCGGCCGGGCACGGCCCAAGCCCGCGCTCAACATCCTCCCGCCTCGCCTCGACGATCATGATCACCGGAGCGTCTCCCCCGAGCGGGACGGGAGTCAGATTGAGGAGGAAGTCGCCCAATGCACCGAGCGCCTCGGCGGCAGCGCGTCGGACCTCCCGATTGCTCGTTTGCAGGCGGGCATGCTGGAACTGGAACTCGGATCTCATCCTCGACTCACAGCAGGGTCAGGTCGGCGCCGCGGAGCAAATGCAGCATTCCCGTCGGGTTGTGGATCGCCGACAGGCGCCGGGCTGCCCTGCGCTGTACTGCGCCGGGTTGCGCTGCGGTCGGCGCAGTGCAGGGGAGCTGGAAAGCACGGCGGATCCCTCATTCCCCCGTCTTCATTCCTCCGTCTTCATCCTCCCGCCTTCATAGAGTGCTTCCATCCGTTCCCGGATGATCTGTCCTTCCAGGCTCGGTTCGCTCGCCAGGAGCGCCTCGACCGCCGCGTGGGAGCGCCGGCGGACGGGCCACGGTTCTTCCTGTGACATGCGCAGCATCAACCGGGCCGCCACCGATGTTGCTTCGCGCAGGTCGGCCAGTTCCACCTTGTCGAGGGTGTCGTATGCCGTGTGGTCGAAGCCGCGTCCGGTATTCACCCCGCCCGGATCGCCCATCATCGCCGTGGGGACGCCCTCCAGGAAGAAGGGGTAGTGGTCCGAGTAGGCGCTGGTGCGCTGGCCGACGGGGATGTCAATCGCCATCTGCTCCGCACAGCGCTCGAAGAACGAGTTGAGCTCGGGCCAGCGGTTGACCAGCACGCCTTTGCGTCCCGGTCCGCCCGCCGCGTCGAGATTGAGCATGAACCGGATCGAGTCCAGCTCCTCCTGGTGTTGGGCGACGTATCGGCGGGCCCCGAGGAGTCCCGTTTCCTCAATGCCGAACAGCACAAACCGAATGCCGCAGCCCAGAGCGCCGGTTGCGTGCCGTGCCAGCAGGCGGGCGGATTCCAGCACAGCCACTGCCCCCGAAGCCGGATCGTGTGCTCCCTGCGCGATGTCGTGCCCGTCGTAGTGACAGCCCAGCACCAGCCACTCATCCGGCCGGGACGTGCCTTGCAGGTCGGCAGCGACGTTCCAGGAGGTCAGGGAAGGGCATTCATCGGTGGTTTCGAGGCGCAGCCGGAGGGGACCGTACCGGCGCTGGAGGCGTCGCAGCAGTTCCCCGGTTTCCAGGCTGATGGAGATTCCGGCCATATGCGCTTCGCGGTCGTTGGCGATGCTGCCCGTCTCGGGACCATACCCTGCGTACTGGTTCACGTAGAGGAATGCGGCGGCGCCCCCGAGAGCACTGCGCTGGTACTTCTCGGACCGGTGCACGGTCCGATTCAGGCCCCTGGGGGGCCGGCTGCACACCATTGCAATCCGGCCGTGGAGGTCCGCAGCGTGGGCCTCGAAGTCGGCCGGGGCGCCGTCTCGCAGGTCCACAAACTGGGCTTCGACCAGCCGTGCAGGCGACATCGGGAGCGAGATGCAGGGCAACTCGCGCTCAATCGGCGCCACCACGCGCAAGCTCGCCGGGCCTCGCACCCAGCCCACATATGGAAAGGGCTCCAGGCGGGGTTGGCTCAGGCCGTATTCGCTGAACTTACGCCGGAAGAATTCCGCCGCCAGCCGTTCTCCCGTTGACCCGCCCCACCTCGAGCCGAAGTCGTCGCAGAGCACTTCCAGGTTGTCCATGACCTCTCGCGTGGTGTAGAGGTCGCCCAGCATCCGCTGCTCGAGTTCGAGAAAGGAATGGCTCATCGGATCTCACAACTGCCGGATTTCGACCTTGCGGAAGTCCTGGCGTTCCCCATGGCACTGGAGGCCGATCAGTCCCCGGCGGGGCCGCTTTGCCAGCGCGACTTTGCCTTTCCCGAGGGAGTCGGCGAAGTTGTCCAGGTTGACATTCTGGATCTCCACCTGGTTCAGATGGATCACCACCTGCGGTCCCTGACAGCGGATCACCATCCGGTTCCACTCGCCGGCCGGACGCGCGGCGGTCGCCACTTTTGCCGGAGAATGGGTGTAGATCGCGCCGTTCTGGTGCAGCGCGTCCAGACCGGCGTATTTGGGATGCGGATCGTCCAGAATCTGGATCTCCATCGCATCGGTGGAGGGCCAGCCGCCCGGCGGGAAGCGAAGGCCGATGCCGCTATTGCCGCCCGGCGGGATGCGGTACTCGAGCCGCAACTCGAAGTCGCCGTATTCCTGGTCGGTGGCGAGATAACCGCCCCCGTTTTTCACACAGGAGATCATCTCCCCGTTCGCCTGCCAGCACTCCAGCTTGCCCCGCTCGATGTGCCAACCCGCGAGGTCCTTCCCGTTGTACAGCGAGGTGAACTTCTCCGCCGCCCCGGTCGGAGAGCCCGTCAGCAAGGCGGACGGCGCGGCTAGCCCGGTCACCCACCCCAGGGCAGGGAGGGCTGCCAGGCGTCGCAAGAATTGCCGTCGCGCGCTCACAGTTCGCGAATCTCCACGTTACGGAAGTCGCACTGATCGCCGTGACTCTGCATGCCCACGAACCCACGGCGCGGGCGCTCGGACAGGGGCTTGTAGTTGCCCTCTGCCGTCGTCACGGTCGCCACGTCCACATCCTGGATCACCATGCCGTTCAGGCGGATCACGATCTTCGAGCCCTGGCAGCGGATGTTGTACCGGTTCCATTCGCCGGGAGCCTTCGCGGCCTTCAGCTTCGGAGGCACCTGATAGTAGATGCCGCCGCAATACTGCGCGGCTTTCAGATTCTTGTACTGTGGTGCGTCGTCGTCCAGAATCTGGATTTCCATGCCGATGTGCGCCGGATCGCCCTGTGCCGGGTAGCGGATGCCGATCCCGCTGTTTCCGGCGGGGCCGATCTTCCACTCGATGCGGAACACGAAGTCGCCGTACTCCTTGTCGCTGGTCAGCCAGCCGCCGCCGGGGGCGACGCAGGAGATCATCTCTCCGTTCGCCTTCCAGGCTTCAATCTTGCCGTTTTGCACGTGCCAGCCCGAAAGGTCCTGGCCGTTGTACAGCTTCATGAATTGGGCCTGTGCGCCGGCCCCGGTCGTGGCCGCCAGCACGCCTCCGCCCGTCATCAGCACTCCCCGCCGGAGCAGTTCTCTGCGTTCCATGTGCAATCCCCCCATGAGCGTCGCTTCACGAGATTGGTTCCGCACCGAAGCGGGAGAATCCTATCCCCGGTTCTGATTTCGACGCAGGCTTTCGTCAAGGTGAGCGGCGAGCACTCCCACGTGCGGCTCCCGCATGATGTCCCCGTGGTAACCCGGAACGTGGTGGACGATGATCTCTCCGGCGAGCCCCTGCCAGCCGCCGAACGGATCCGGATAGGAGCCGACCGGTTGTTCGATGGCCCGGAAGAGATCCACTGTGCCTGTATAGGTGCGGGGTCGGTAGTCGAGGAGCGACGGGATGAAGCCGAGATTAGTGGCGTGCCGCAGGTGGTAGGGAAGGGGCAGCCGGAGCGTCTCATACAGACGATAGACGCACTGATTCCCGGCACGCCGCAGCACGTGCCAGACGGCGGTGCCGCGCATGCGGGCATATTCGGCCTTCTGGTCGAGCGGGAGGCGGAGGAAGTTGCGCAGATGGCAGCCTATCCGGGCGAGTGGCGCCATGAATTTCGGGTATCCCGGCCCCCAGCCGTCGAGCAAAGCTACCATGCCCACCGCTTCTCCGGCAGCCTGGAGTTGCTGCGCCATCTCGAACGCGACCATGGCGCCGAAAGAGACGCCCCCGACGAAGTACGGCCCGTGCGGCTGGAGCATGCGCATCTCGCGCACATAGTGCGCCGCCATTTCCTCGACTCGGGTGTGTCGCTCACTGACTCCATCTACCCCCTGGGCCTGCAGGCCGTAGAACGGTTGATCTGCCGGGAGTTTCTCGGCCAGATGCCGGTACCACATCACGCCGCCGTCCGACGCATGGACACAGTAGAACGGCGGCCGGTTCTCGGCGTTGCCCAGGCAGGGCTTGATGGGGGTCAGCGAGGTCCAGGGCGAAGGATGTCCCGCGCGGCGCAGTGTATCGGCGAGACGAGCCGGCGTGCGCGCCTCGAAGAGCGCCGCCGGAGCCAGGCTATGGCTGAAAATGCGCTCCACCTCCGAAAACAGGCGGAGCGCCAGCAGTGAGTCGCCGCCCAGTTCGAAGAAATCGTCGTGGATTCCGACCGGGCGTACTGCGAGCACCTGGCTCCAGAGTTCCACGAGCTGAATCTCCAGATCGTCTCGGGGACACCCGTCCGCAGTGCTGACCGTGTCTGTGCCGGACACCGTCCAGGGATCCGGGAGTTGCTTGAGATCCAGCTTGCCGCTATCCACACGCGGAATCTGCGGCAGAACCTGGATGATGGAGGGCACCATCGCGCCGGGGAGCACTCGCTCCAGTGCCCGGCGGAGTTCATCCCCTTGCAAGCGGGGGGCGTGCGGCGGGTCCGGCTTCCAATCCCGGGCATGCCAGGCTCGATGGAATGCTGTGGCGCCGTGCTGCTGGGAGTGGTGCGGCGATCGGTGCCGTACCGAGCGGAGTTCCACGCCCTCACGGAGCAGCGTGCCGGTGATCAGGTAGTCGGGGTGAGTCTGATCGTCCGACAGCGAGGTGACGCAGTGCAGCGCGAGTTCGTCCCCCAGCCGTACTGTCTCCCCGAGTTGCTCGAAGGGAAAGAAGACGGGCAGCCAGCTCGTCGTTTCCTCCAGCACATCCAGAACGATGCCCGGCGCCGCAGACAGGCGCAGCCAGAGGAGCAACCCGTCCAGCCGGCCGGTGCGGGTGATCCGCAGCCGCATGTCCTGTACGCCGCTCGGGGAAATGGGGCGGCTGAAGTCCAGTTGTTCGAACTGCGCGCTCTCGCTGATCAATGCGGTGTGGGGCAGATTCTTGAGGCAGACTCGCAGGTCGAACGTCCCGCCAACCGTCGCGAACACCTGGCGCACATAACCGGCGGGCAGTTCACCTAGACGGATTTCGGTGGGGTCGCGCACCGGCAGTTCGACGGCCGCCACCCGCGTCTCGCAGAAGGCGGGCAGCATCTGGCCGGCCGGTTTCAAGAAGCGCCGGGCGTCGTTGAGGATTGCCGCAGCCCCTTCCGATCCCGCGATCGTGCCCAGGATTTCCGACACACAGAGGTCCACCGGCTCCGGGAGTTGCACTTCGTTGGACATCCCGACGATGACCTCAACGCGTCCCTCCAACCCGTTCTCGCGGATCACCGCGCGCGCCTGCGCCGCGGCCTCGGGCAGTGCCTCGATCGCGTAGACCTTCTGCGCGCCGGCTTCCACACACATGCGCGCCAGCAGCGCGTCCTTGCCCGTTCCGATGTCCACCACGGTTCTGCCGGCGGCGGCACGGGCGATGGCTTCGCGATAGTGCGTGGTTCGCCGCTCATCGTGGGTCATCGCGTAATAGAGCACGTCGTCGTAGAGCGGGTACTCTCCGACCGAGGGCCAGAGTTCCAGCGGCAGGGCCCCCGCCGGCGGCGGGGCCGCGTACGCGACGAGGCGCATCTCGCCCGTCTGATCTTCGCGCGCGAGCACCACCGCGTCTCCCACGCCGGGCTGCCGGCGCAGGGCGCTCTCCACTTCACCCGGCTCGATGCGATGGCCACGCACCTTGATCTGGGCATCCCCCCTGCCGAGGAAGATGAGGTCACCGGAAGGGAGTGTTTGCGCGCGATCGCCGGTGCGATAGAGCCGCTCTGCGCCTGCCGGCTCTTCCCCCACGGCCCACCCGAACCGTTCGCGCGTAAGTTCGGGAGCATGCAGGTAGCCGAGGGCCAGCCCGGCGCCGCCGATTGCCAGATCGCCCGGTGCGCCCAATGGCGCCGGCAACCCGGTCGGATCGAGCACGCGCACGTAGGCGCCCGCCACCGGTCGGCCGATGGGAATCTCCGTTTCGCCGGCAGCCAGCACCGCCTGCCATTCCGGGTCGCGCAGCGCCGGGTCGAACAGGGTCGCCGTGATGGTTGCCTCGGTGGGTCCATAGGCGTTGAGCCACCGAACGGACGGCGCCAGCCGGCGCCATGCGGCGTAGGCGGCGGGGGACACCCGCTCGCTCCCGGTGACCACGAGCCGCAGTCCCGGAGGCAGCGCCTCGCCGCTGCGGGCATGGGACTGCACCCAAACTTCCCAGAAACTGGCGGGGAGATTGACTACGGAGATGTTCTGCTCCCGCAGTTGCCGGCTGAACTCCTGGGGCGAACCCAGGTCGCCGTCCGGCCGGCACACCACGGTCGCGCCGTGCGCCCACGAGGGGAAGATCTCCTCGACGGCCACGTCGAAGTGGATCGGAGCAAACTGGAGCACGCGATCCCCGGGCGCCAGACGGTATTCTTGGCCGAGAGCGACGGCGTGATTGACCACGGCCGCGTGGGAAACGGCGACTCCTTTGGGGCGGCCCGTGGAGCCGGACGTGTAAATCACGTAGGCGGTCTGGGTTGCTGCTTCTGACGGGCGGCCGGAGTGACCGTGGGCCGGTGGTTCCGGCCCGGCAGGTCCGGAACCGATCGCCGCCGAGTCGGTGGCGGCGCCCGGATTGCGAGGGGGAGTTCCGGAGTGCCGGCATCCTGCCGGCACTCCCGGGTCATCCAGCAGTCTGGTGGGACAGGGGAGCGATCCGAGCGCGTCTGCCGTCCCCCTCCAGGTCACACACAGGGCGGCGCGCGAGTCCTCGATCAGATAGCGGGAATGCTCCACCGGGGCGCGGACGTCCAGGGGCAAGAAGGCGCCGCCGGCCTTCAGCACCCCGAGTAGCGCCACCGCAAGTTCGACGGACCGCGGGAGAAGCACGGCGACAATGCTTCCGCGCACTACCCCCAGGTCTTGCAGACCCCGCGCCAGATGCTCCGCACGGTCGTTCAGTTCGGCATAGGTCAGGCGCTCGCCGCCGGCCTCGAACGCGACCAGATGCGGCGTGCGGGCCGCTTGCTGCGCCACGAGATCGTGGAGGCGCGCGTCGGCGCACAGCGCATGGATTGGGGCCGGCGTATCCTGTCCCGTGTCTGCGACCGGTTCCGGCTCGGGGGCGGCGAATGGCGAACGGCGAATGGTGCGGGGTCTGCTCTCCTCGCGATTTGCCAATCATCATTCGCGGTTCGCTTCACAGGAGCGCCCTGCCACAGTTGCGACAGTTGGGCCAGTTCCGCCTCGTCCAGCATGGGCAAATCCGCCAGGCGGGCATGCGGGCGGGCGGCCATGACTTCGAGCAGTCGCTTGAGCTGACCCAACAGCCGTGCGGCGGTGTCCGGGGAGTAGCAGGTGCGGTCATACCCGAGTTTTAGCAACAACTCCGGCTCGCCGTAGGCGGCCAGATTCAGCGGGTACCCCACCGATTCATGGATCCGGGCGTCGCATGCGGCCCAACGCTCACCCAGGCGGCGCAGACCGGAAGCGTAATCGTGATTCTCAAAAACAAAGAGTGTACGAAACAACGGCTGGCCCGGCGACAGTTCGCTCCAGCGCTGGATGTCCGCCAGGGATGAGTGCTCCACGTCTCCGAGACCGAGCCAGTCCGCGCGCACTTCCTGGAGCCAACCGGCAAGCGTCCGCGCGCCGTGTACCCGTACGCGGAAAGGGAGGGTGTTGATGAACAAGCCGATCATGTCCGGCGCTTCGGGCAATCCCGAACGCCGGCAGGCGCGCGTGGTGCCGAACACCACGTCGGCCTCGCCGCTATGGCGGCTCAGCAGCAGTCCCCACGCCCCCAGCAGGACAGTGTTCAACGTCACATCGGCGCTTCGCGCCAGTTCCCGCAGTTGATCGGTGGTGGATCGGGTCAGCCGCGTCTCACACTCCGCTTCCCCGGAGAGTTCTTGCGCCGGGGGGTTGGGTTCATAGGGCAACGGCGTGGGACGCCGGAACTCTGCCAGCGCCCAACTCCAGAACCGTTCGTCCGTGATGCTGCGGCGCCGCGTCAGCCACGCCAGATGGTCCGCATAGTCACGACGGGGTGGGAGGACCACCTCGCGGCCGTCCCGGAACGCGTCATGGAGCTGGAGCAACTCGTCGAGCACCAGTGGGATGGATCTGCCATCCAGCAGGATATGATGGAACGTCCAGAGTAGTCGGGTACGCTGCCCCGGCAGGAGGAATGCATGGAGGCGGGTGAGCGGCGGACGAGTCAGGCAGAACCCGCGGGAACGATCCGCCTGGAGGTGTGCCGCAAAGCCGCCCTCAACTTCGGCCGGGTCGAGTGTGCGCCAGTCCGACCACGAGGTCTCGGCTGCTACCGAAGGGTGGATTTCCTGCGTGGGAATGCCGCCGGCGCTGCGCTGGAAGCAGGTGCGGAACACGCCGTGCTGCCGATGCAATGCCTCCCATGCCAGGGTGAGCGGCCCGCGATCCAGCCACTCGGGCAGCTCAATCTGCAATTGCTCCACGTACGCGCCCGAAGCGGGTTGGGAGTGGTGGTGGAACAGCATCCCCTCCTGTAGAGGGGAGAGAGGATGACTGGTCGGATTGGACATAGAGGGTACACGGAATTCCAGGCGCTGCGTCTGCGGTCCTGAAGAACGCGTGTGTGCTGGTGGATGCACAGTGGTTAGAAAAAGCCTGTGGGTTGCTGCGGCTGGTGGTCTATTTGAGTTAACGGTGTCCGGCTCCCTACGATATAGGGTGAATCGTGACCGACAGCAGACGCAGATTGTTCCGGAAACGGCGCGCGCGGTCCGGGGCGGCGATGGATTGTCTGGCTTTGATGCATCGGTTCATCAAAAACGCACAGTTGATCTTTGTTCATGGCGCGGTTGACGACGGGAGGCCTGCCATTCCAGACTCCAGGCCGTGTGCCGGCTGCTCACACCAGCCCGGCCGCGAATGCAATGATCGCCATCATTGGAGTTACCACGGGTGCGTCAGTCGTGCAGAAATCCGCGGGCACCGAGATGAGCGGTTGGTCACTCCACAGGGGACGTACTGCACGGAGAAGTACCCGCCATCGCCGCCTGCCCGCGGCGGGCAGGGCGCGAGGCGTATGCCGGCGGCTACCGCGGCAACTGCGCCACCTCCACCGCTGCAAGCAGCGACATCGCCCCACCCCGGTCATCGAAGCCGGCGATCGCCGCCCGGTCGTAGTAGTAGCGCAGGGTCGGCCCGGACCCGGTGCCGGTGCAGACATCAGTCAGGGCGCCGTCGTCCGCAATGCGTGCCGAGAGACCCGCCCAGGCTCGGCGCGCCACCTCTCGATACTCCGGCGACAGCCAGCCCAGCCGCACGCCGCGCGCCATGGCCGTGAGATTCATCGCCGTGGCCGTGATCTCCCGGTAGCTGCCCGGCCGATCCACCACCTGGCGCCAGGTGCCTTCCGGCGTCTGGTGACGGCGCAGTGCCGCCATCTGCAGGCGGTACGCAGCGAGGATCCCGGCGCGCTCCGGGTGAGTGTCAGGGAGCGCCGTCAGTCCTTCCATCAAGCCCAGCGAAGCGAAGCCGTTGCCTCTCCCCCAGCAGTGCGGGCCTTCCGGCGCGTGCACGAAGAGGCCGGACGGCCGCTGCAGCCGTGCCGCATACAGCCGCAGGCTTCGTCCCAACAGTTCGAGTGAGGCGCTATCCCCCAGGTGTGCGCCTGCCCGGCCCAGCAGGCAGCACTGCATGTACATGTCGTCCGTCCAGTAGCGCCCGTACCGGGCGGGATCGGTTGCCGTCTCCGGGCGGTAGCGGACAGCCGCGTCCAGCGCAATGCGTCGTGCGGACGCGCGCGCCTCCTCGGACACCTCCGGCATCACCGCCAGATCGGCGAAGACAATGTGTCCTGCGAGTTTGACGACATCGGGGGGGCCGGTCAGAGCCGGTCGCTCGCCGGCCAGGTAGGGACGCATCGCCTCGAGCACTCGCTCACGAAGACGGGGTTCACGGCGCAAATCCGACAGGCGTAGTGTGGCGCTCCAGGCCGTCGCCGGGATGTAGCCGATCGCCGGCGACCGGGGGTACTGCATCGCAAGTTGCGCCGCCACGTCCAGCGGCGCGCGCGCCAGTCGCGTCCGCAGGGCGGAGTGGAGGCCGGAATCCGGGCCCGACAGGGCGCGCTCCAACTCTTTGGGCAACTCTGCGGGAAGTGTCCCATCGCCGGCAGCGATCACCGCACCCGCCGCGGGCCCCAGGCCGGGCGCCCGCTCTCCCCCGCTCCGCTCCGCTGCCAGTGCTGCGATGAGGCTGTCGGGCGCACGCCCCGCCGGGGCTTCGCCCGGTCGGTCCGCCCGGACCTCGATCACCCGGTCGGGACCCTGAAATGGGACCCAGCGCCAGATGTATCGCCGCTCCGGCGCGGCAGGATCCAGGAAGAATCCATCTGCCGGCGGGTAGCCCCGGTCCACGCGCTGTCCGGTACCATTCTCGGGCCGCCCGGCGCGCAGCCCCTCCGGGTTGCCGCACGGGAGCACGGACAGGCTGAGCCGGCGGCGCAGCGCCGCGGGTGCCGCCGTCTTGAACCAGCGAACTGCTGCCAGCACGGCGTCCACGCTGCGCTGATCGCCGTCCAGCCCACCGATCAGGACCACCCGGCGCTCGGGTCCATCGAGCGGAACACTGCTCTCCAGCGTGTGGAGCAGCAGTCCCTGGCGGGTCACTCCGGCGGCCTGGCGCTGCGACGGCTCGCCCGGCAGGGCGGCGATTGCCTCGAGTTCACGGTCGAGGCGGGCAAGCGGTGGTTCCTGCGATTGTGACATGCGGACTGCTATGAGAGACAGCGCCGCCCCGAGCAGGACGGCAGGTGCAATTCGCCGGATCAACGTGGGTCCTCCCCTCTATCCCGACCCGGTGAGGTGCTCGAGCGTCGCCCGGATGGCGGCCGCCGCCGACAGAAACTGCCGTCCCAGCGGCGTTGGTTCGTCCGTCTGGGAGTGCCGGTTGTTTCGCGACTCGCTGGTCAGCTTTTGCATGCCGGGACAGCGGCCCGCCCAGTAGTCTTTGAAGAACTGCTGGCGGGGCTGGCCGCGATAGGGGATGTAGGAACCCTTGTGACGAATGCCGGCCGCCTCCCATCCCGCGAGAAGCGCCTCGGCCCACGCGCGAATGCCCGCCTGCCGATCGGGGGGCAGATCGTCGAATACCGCCGGAAACAGCGCCGCTTCGTCGCCTTCGTGCTGATGCAGATCCAGATAATGTGTGAACTGATAGTCTGCGAACAATGTGTCCAGCGCCCGGGTGTGCGTGGAGCGCCGGCTGGTGTTCGATTCGACCCAGAACCCCGGTTCCACCTCCTCATACACGATCCCCACCCGCCGGGGAGAGTGGTCGGCGAAGCGCCACTCGGGGTAGCGTCCGAAGCGGTTCCCGTCTGCCGCCTCCCCGAACGCCACTTTGAGGAACTCGTCGTTGTCCACCGCACCGTTCCAGACCCGGGATGGACTCCGGGCTCGCCCCTGACTGTTCGTATCCGGCAGCAGTGTGAGCAGGCAGTGGCCGAGGATCCGCTCGGAATCCAGGGCGGCACGGGCGCCGTCCGCGTGGGCGCCCGTGAGGAGTTGGAACGCAAGATCTACCAGCGCGGCGGTCGGGGCGGGTTCGTGCGCGTGGGGGACTGCCGCCAGGAGACGCACCGGGCGTTCGGCGCCCGCATCACCCAGCGTCAGCCCCCGCACCACCTGCCCGCCGAATTGCGGAAATGCGTGCAAGCGGACCCGATCCGGAAATTGCTGTGCCCAGCGTTCCAGCAGCGGGTGCCACTCATCCGGGTGACTGAACCAGCAGTCCTCCGGATTCATGCGGCTGCGGGCCGGGCCCCGGCAAATACCCGGGTCCAGGTTTCCAGAGCGACACCGCCCAGCCGTTCGGCCATGCCGCGAAACGCCGCTGACCGCAAATCCCAGTTCTGCGACCGCTCCACCTGTTCGAGGCGATCACAGAGGTGCAGGGTCAGCAGATCCGCGTAGTCTTCGTCGGTGATTTCGAGCGGCGCATTTCGGAAACGGTCCCAGACATTCGGCCTGCCGGCGGCGAGCACGCTCGCGTCCAGCGAATCTCGGGTCAGGGCACAGTTGGCGTAGGCCAGACGCTCCGCGCGTTCGCCGATCAGCGAGCGGACCTCCTCGCGCCGGTCGAGCGAAATCCGGAAGCCCTGGAACGCTTCGGTCCCGTAGATGGAGTGAAATAGGCCCGCCAGGGCCAGGTGCTCGGGCGCGCCCCATTCCTTGAGATCGCGATAGACCCCGATCAGGTGCGACAAGAAGTAGGTCTTCGAGTGCGGTACCTTGTCAACGCCAAGCCCCACCAGGAAGTCGGTGAGTTCTTTCAGATTGTGGGTCATTGTCGTTCTTGCCTCCCTTCCGATCGCGCCACAGCCCGCGGTCGTGAATCATTCGCATTCGGCGCCAGGGCGACACCGGAAGCAGCCCGGAACCATCGGCCAGGTGGGTCCTGCCCCAGCGCCCAGTGAAGAGCATGTTCTACTCCGGCCGGCACATCACCTGTCGCTCTACGCCCGCGACGGGGTGTTTTCCATGACGGCGGTACCTGGAAAGTGCTGCACCGGGTCATAGTCCGGGAACGGGAAGTACTGGTTTACGCCGGGAACCGCCGCACCGCGCATCAGAAAGGTCTTCCAGTCGTCGCGGGTGATCCGGGTGCTGGTGGGGATGTAACGGATGGTGAGGCCGCACCGGCGCCGGGAGCTGCGATTCGGGTTGCTGCCGTGGATGAGCAGCGGATGGTGCAGGGACACTCCGCCGGCAGGCACCGTCACGTCCACCGCGCGCGCCTCGTCCAGGTCCTCCGGCCGGATCTCGGTTCCGAGCACGGCGTCCTGGTCGTGCCGATGATGGCGGAGCAGGGGTCCCCGGTGACTGCCGGGGAGGACCCGCATGCAGCCGTTCTCGGGAGTGCTGTCGTCCACTGCGAGCCACGCGGTGATGACCTCCATCGGCTCGAGCGGCCAGTAGGAGCCGTCCTGGTGCCAGAGCACGGGAAGGCCGTCGCCTCCAGGCTTGCAGATGTAGTGGGAGGCAAACAGCGCGATGTTCGGCCCGAGCAGCGGTTCAACCAGATCGAGGAGGGCTTCCCGGGCCACCAGGCGGGTCCAGAATGGATCCTCCCACATCAGCCAGTGGTGGAGTTGCTCCGGTCGAAGCTGCGGGTTCTTCTCCCGCAGCCATTCGACGTGGTCGGAAGCCAGTTGTACTGTGTCCCTGTCCAGCACATTCTCGAAGACGACATACCCGTCGTCGTGGTACTCCCGGCGCAGCCGTTCCCAATCTTGTGCCATTGGTTCGTTTTCATCCTCGTTCGCAGCTTCGGTTAAGTGGCAGCCGTCCGCGTTCGCGCGGAGGAAACTGTACGGGTGCGTTGCGTGCGTCCGGTGCGCACGCGTGTGCGGTGAGGGGTGCCGGCGGGACGCCGGCGTTCCCGGGGTGGGAGCCGCGTTGGTGCTTGCAGTGTGGGCGGCCGGTGGGACGCCGGCGTCCCCGAGGTGCAAGTGGGCGGCCGGCGGGACGCTGGCGTTCCCGAGGTGTAATCGGCGAAACAGGGGACGCTTCCCGGCGGAAATTGGCACACACCACACTGCTCATAGTTCGCTGCCTCCCCTTCCGATCAACCGTCCCGCGTCGCCAGTCTCGCCGGAGTTCGCTGCCTCCCCTTCCGATCAACCGTCCCGCGTCGCCGGTCTCACCGGAGTTCGCTGCCTCCCCTTCCAATCAACCGTCCCGCGTCGCCGGTCTCGCCGGAGTTCGCTGCCTCCCCTTCCGATCAACCGTCCCGCGTCGCCGGTCTCACCGGAGTTCGCTG
>SYMT01000654.1 GCA_005805375.1 Actinomycetota bacterium | reverse complement strand
GCACTCAGAGGAGATTACGCTGCCCGAATCCAAAAGATTCCCTGAACCGCGAAATACGGGCTTAGGACCTGCCAGCCAACATGCGGCTGTCGAGGACGCAGCGGGGATGGTATCCAGGGGAGGAAAGAGTAGAGAGGAGTGAGTCGGGACCGCCACTCGTTTCTCACTTCTCTTCACGCACTCCTCCAGAGGAGTGCGTCCGGACCGCCACTCTTTCCTTGCCGAGGGTGGCGCATTCGCTTGCGGGGCGCTGCCGGGAATTGATCAGGCGGAGGCACCCCGCCGATCGTGAAACGTCACCCGCCGCGCTACCCGAACTTCCCCTGCACATAGTCTGCGGTGCGGCGATCCGTCGGGGCCTCGAAGATCCGCGAGGTGCGTCCGGCCTCGACCAGTTCTCCGAGAAGGAAGAACGCCGGCTTCTGGCTGACCCGGAGCGCCTGGTGCATGTTGTGCGTGACGAGCACCAGGGTGTAGCGCTCCCGGAGCTGGCGCATCAGTTCTTCGATGCGGGCGGTGGAAACCGGGTCGAGTGCGGAGCAGGGCTCGTCCATCAGCAGAACTTCCGGGTCAACCGCCAGAGCGCGCGCAAGGCAGAGCCGCTGCTGCTGTCCTCCGGAGAGGTCGAGGGCGCTCTTCTGCAGCGCGTCCTTTACCTCCTCCCACAACGCCGCCGCGCGCAGGCAGCGTTCGACGATCTCGTCCAACTCCGCGCGGCGGCGAACCCCGTGGATGCGCGGGCCGTAGACCACGTTCTCGAAAACAGAACGCGGGAAGGGATTTGGGCGCTGAAACACCATGCCCACCCGTCGGCGGACGTCCGTCACTTCGATCCCCGGGCGATGGATATCAGCGCCGTCCAGCAGTACCGAACCGGTGACCCGGGCATTCGGCAGCACATCGTGCACGCGGTTGGGCGCCCGGATAACCGTGGATTTCCCGCAGCCGGAGGGGCCAATCAGCGCCGTGATTTCCCGTTCCGCCAGATCCAGTGAAACCCCGCGCAGGGCGTGACTCCGACCGTAGTGGACGGACACGTCCTGGGCCTGCATTTTCCCGGTGGTCGAATGCAATTCTCGTCGTTCGACACTTGCGACTGTTCCGGAGGGGCGTTCCATCGTTGGTGTGGCGGTCATTCTCTAGTTCCTCGCCTGCCGGTTGCCAGTCGCGCGGACGGACTCAGCAGCGCGATCGTGAGGATCAACGGGAGAGCGCCGGCCCAGGCGAGACGATGCTACTCCGCGGTGGGGGACGTAGCAAAGGTGTAGATCTGGACCGGCAGTGATGCGGTAGGCTGGTCGAGCCGCAGATTCAGGCGATCGTTCCCAAACGCGGTGAAAGTGAGCGGGGCAGCCTCACCCGCCACGCGCGCCACCGCCAGCAGAACGCCGGTGAGCACTCCCGGAGCTGCAGCGGGGAGCACGTCCTGGAGCCCATCGTACCGGCCGACCTGCCGGCGCGGAGTGCCTCGCCCGATGACACAAGTGCCGATGCCGTCTGCAAGGTGTCCACATCGCGGCACTGGTTACTTCGAGTTGGAACTGCCGATCACGTAGCCCAATTCCCGCAGCACCCGCCGGGCGGCCTCGAATTCCTTCTCCGGGATCGCCACATGGCGCTCCCCGGCCACAAGGCAGTGCTTGCGGAGACGACGGTCGTTGGCAAGTTCATGCGCCAGCACCGCCTCGGCGCACTCGATCAGTCGCCAGCCGCCGCGGTCCACAAGTTTGCTCGTGCGCGCCTGAAGATCCGAAAAGAAGAGTTCCACGGTCTGGGGCAGCGGGCCGTCGTTTCGATCGCGGAGAAATGCTGCCATGTCCGCCACGCTCATCCCCTCTTCCGTGGCTGCCAGTGCCTTCGCCCGCGTCAGGCGGCGCACGCCCGCAGATGCAGCCTCGGTGAAGCGTTCCAGTGTCAATCGCTCCGCTGCCGTGACTGCCGGATCGGTGACCACCACCTCGTAGTTGGCGAGGACCCGGAGGACGGCACGCACTTCCGGTGGCGCCGGAGTGTAGGTCTTTGTGAGATTGAGGAGCCATGCTCCGAGCGGAGTGAGGCGGAGGAACCAGAGCCCGTCGTAACGACTCAGGTAGGGCAGGTCATCAGCGCCCCAGAAGCCGGACAGGTCGGGGCTCCCGAACTCCGGGCGGACGAACGCGACGTCAATTACTCCCAGGGTGGCCGCATACTCAAACAGGAACGCCCGCATATAGCGCTCATGCACGGTCTCCCATGCCTGTAGGCCCGTGGAATTGATCGTTCCGTAGTTGCGTTCGCTGAAGTACAGATCCCAATCGTGGCGCGCCACTTCGAACGTGTACCCGGACGCGAGCAGGAGACGGGAAAACGCGTCGAATTTCATCCACCGGCCGATCGGGCAGAGCGCCAGGGTGTTGCGAATGGCGGTGCGGCGTGGTCCGGCGGCCGTGAGTGGGGACTTCCCCTGCCGCACCTGCTGCCCTTTGATTGCAGACACCCGGCTGAACTCATCCAGCAGGGTGGTCTTTTGCCACCGATCCCAACAGATGCGCAAAATCTTCTCGGGTGTCTGCCCGGTTGCCTTGATTCCGGCGTCGGTGAGGGCCAGACGCGTCCCCGAAGGAGCCGCCAACCCGGCGGCCTGAACGAGTAATGGCCAGGCGACTGTCCGGATCGCGATCCCGTTCCGATCG
Organism: Actinomycetota bacterium; assembly: GCA_005805375.1. Classification (GTDB taxonomy): domain Bacteria; phylum Armatimonadota; class SYMT01; order SYMT01; family SYMT01; genus SYMT01. Next base: position 191 of record SYMT01000654.1, on the reverse strand, counting down.
TCGGTCGGCCGGAGGTCCGGGTCGTCGGGGGGCTCGGCGTGGGTGTAAAAGTCCCCCTCCAGCAGGATGGACAGCACATTTTGCTGGCCGACGGCCCCGGCTCGGCCGGTTGTGCTGCTCACGGGTAGTTTGCCGGCCTGAATGAGCGCCAGGATGGCGCTCACATCGTGAAGTGCGGCGGCTTCGGTTTC
>SYMT01000653.1 GCA_005805375.1 Actinomycetota bacterium | reverse complement strand
TCTGCGCTGCTGGTGCGCCCGCAAACGGAGTTGCGGGACTCCACATTCGAGGCGCCGGGGGCTGCCCAGCAAACCCGAGCCGGGCAGCACCCGGCGTTGAGAGATGCGCCCGGCCCGGCGGACGGCGATCGCACCGCCCCGGTGGTTCACCTCCTCTGCGCTGCTGGTGAGCCCGCAAACGGAGTTGCAGGACTCCACATTCGAGGCACCGCCGGGTGCTTCGAAGGAGCGCAAAACGACCCGCTGTTCGCCGATAGGGAACAGGCGAGGGTGATCGGAAGCCACGGCGCTGTGCTACCACACGCACTGCACTTTCCCTGGACATCCGGAACAAGCTCTGGCGTCGTTCACCGAGCGGGAATGGGAACGACAACCTGGTGTCCCGGCAGCGTCAGCACGCGGTGCTGGGCAGCCGCCTGACGCTGCGCCGCGACCTGCACTCCGCGGAGAGTACACAGCAGGCCGCAACTGCTCAGGGGACGATGTCTCCCCACGGGGCTGCCGTTACAAACTGGGCCAGGTGTCCGACGTTACTGGTCGCAATGACGATGTCCGCACCGGGCAGATCCAGCGTGAGTGCCTGTGCGGCAATGAGCACATCACAGTCCAGTTCCCTGGGGTCGGCGGTGGGCGCACCCCGACTGCGGGCCTGGGCCCACAGCGCAGCGGCCAGCTTCAGCGCCTCGTCGGTGAGCGGCAGGTAACGCCTCCTACTGAAGCGGTCCAGTCGGGCGAGACTTTGGGTATTCCGGCGTCGAATCAACTCGCGTCGAACTTCGTAGTCGGCAACGGCAGGCACCACAATGCGGTTTCCTGCCTGGATGTGGTTGCTCGACCAGTCCTGGACTTGGTGGACCAGTGGCAGCCTCATAGGACTTACCAGGAGGCCAAGAGGGGTGGTGTCGAGGACAATAATGCGCGTCAAAGGAGCCCGGCTCCTGCGATCCGGCGCCTCTCACTGATCGCCTCCAGGAGGTCGTCTAACTCTGCCTCAGCCTGCCGGAGTTGCTCGGGGTCTGTGATGGGGCCTTCGGCACGCCATTCCTGTAACAGGGCGAGGGTTTCCGCCTCGTCCTCGGCGGTGGGGAGGCGGAAGGCCCGCTCTTTCATTGCAGAGCCCGAGGCGGGGACGGGTGCCCCGTGGGGCTGGGCGCCATTAGCAAGGGCGTCGCGGACCACCTGGACCAGACATTCCGTGGGAGCAAGGCCGCGTGCGGCTGCAAGGGCTTCCAGTCGTGGTTCGATGTCGTGGGGGAGTTCTAGGGTAATGGTCATGGAGTCTCCGCTGGCGCTTCGATTCTCTCCATTCTACCCGCGAACTACCCGCGGAACAGGAGCGGTGCGCCCGGGGCCGGCCAGGGATTCACCTGCCTTCTTGCGAGCGACAGGGGCCACGCTCTACGCACAGATCGCCGCGATCCCGGTCACTCCGTAGGAGGAGGTAGAGGTAGCCGCCCGGCACAAAGCCGAAATGGCACCCGAGGAGCGCAACCGGCAGCTTCCGGGAAGCAGGCCGCAGCTGCTCAGGGGACGATGTCTCCCCACGGGGCTGCCGTGACAAACTGGGCCAGGTGTCCGACATTACTGGTCGCAATGATGATGTCCGCACCCGGCAGATCCAGCGTGAGTGCCTGCGCGGCAATGAGCACATCACAGTCCAGTTCCCTGGGGTCGGCGGTAGGCGCACCCCGGCTGCGGGCCTGGGCCCACAGCGTGGCGGCCAGCTTCAGCGCCTCGTCGGTGAGCGGCAGGTAACGGTCGCCGCCGAACTGATCCAGCAGGGCAAGACTGCGGATGTTCTTGAGCCGGATCAGCTCGCGCCGAACCTCATAGTCGGCTATGGCTGGCACCACGAGTTCGTTTCCCATGTGGAGATGCTGATTCGCCCAACGCCGAATCTCTTGCGGACGGGGCGCCGCCCTGGGGTCAGCCAGTAGACTCAGTGGACTGGTGTCCAGGACAATCGTCCGTCTCAAAGGAGTCTGGCTCCAGCGATTCGCCGGTTCTCGTTGATGCCCGCCATCAGGTCGTCGAACTCCGCCTCCGCCTGCCGGAGTTCCTCGGGATCTTCGCTTACTCCGCGTGCCAGAAGTTCCTCGAGCAAGGCGATGGTCCTGGCGTTGGCCTCAGGGGCAGGCAACTGAAAGGACCGCTCGCTCATCGCCGCAAACGAGGCGGGGACGTGTGCCCCGTTGGCCTGGGCGCCATCGGCAAGGGCGTCGCGGACCACCTGGACCAGACACTCCGTGGGAGCAATGCCGCGTGCGGCTGCAAGGGCTTCCAGTCGTGGTTCGATGTCGTGGGGGAGTTCTAGGGTGATGGCCATGGGGTCTCCGCTGGCGCTTCGATTCTCTCCATTCTACTCGCGAACTACCCGCGAAACAGGAGCTGTGCCTCCGGAGCCGGCCGGGGCTTCATCCGTCTCGGCGGGAGTGGGGGAGGCGCCCGGTGCGGGCGATGAACACCCAGGCGTCTGCACCCGCCGCGCCGGGAGCGGAGGAGGCGCACACCAACGTGGACAGTTGGGGCGTGTGGATACGGCCCCCCATGCCCGCGCCGGACCCAGGGTGACCGCATCTCCCACGAGGCGCCCTGGGCATGCCACAAGCTCCAATGCACTGGCGCCCGAGAAGAGAATCACAAAGCGAGGGTCCGATCTCCAGACGGGTCGCCCGAGGCATCCGGGTTCGCGTCAGGACTACCCTCGCGTCCTCGAATTAGATGCCCTCGCCCTGCGGCGACCGGAAAAACGACCCCGCGGAGCAGATCACCTCATCAGGCGGACCGCGAACGGAGGGCGCCGCTTCGCCGGCGCGCAGTGGACGATCTCTGTGTGCGGTCCTGCAGCCGACACCGCGTCGCAGGCTCCTTCACAGTATGGGGATGAAGGTGCTCATTGCAGCGGCGGGGTTTCCTGTCGCCCCGGAATCGGCAGCGTGGAAACCTCCGGCACCGGCGCCGTACCCGCCAGGGGCAGGCGGCGAATCTGCTCGGTCAGTTCCTCGATCCGCCGCGCTGCGGCGCGGGATGCCTCGCGAGTGGTGCGGCTGTGGGAAACGGTGTCGAGAGCGGCGACGCGCAGGTCCTGGACCACGCCGACGAGTTCCGGCGCCGGATGGCGCTCCGCGATCTGATGCAGTGCGCCTGCGATCGCCTCGGCGACTCGCCCCTGCTTCCGGCGGTCCGCGAAGAACTGGTAGGGCGCCAGCAGCACGTCCAGAGCGTGGAGCACAACTCCGTCGGACAGAAATAGACTCGCGATGATCGCGACTCCCCACACGACGGCCCCCATCGCCGCCAGGATCCCGACCAGCAGGCTGAATGCGGCGGAACGGCGCACGAAGCAGGCCCGGAGCGCCTCGGCCAGCGGTTGAATCGCGCCGCGGTCGCCGACCCGACCGAGGGCTTCCGCCGCTGCAATGCGGACCTCTGCGTCGCGATCCCGGAGTGCCGCACTGAGGGCCCGCACCGCGTCGGCGCCTCCGTGGGCGCCCAGTTGTTGCGCCGCCGCGATCCGCTCCGGCGGCCGTCTCGACTGCAACTCGCGGGTCGCCGCCTCTACCCGGGGGTCCGGGCCGGACGACGGGTCGCCGCAGGAGGCGCAGCCCGTTGGCTCCTCAGGATGCGCGGGGTGGTGAGTAGAGAGGTGCATTTCCGTACGCCAGCCCACCCCGAGCCGAGAAGCTCGAGGCCCGGACGAAATTCGTTCCCTTCCGGGAAGGCTTATCTCATGATGCCCGGCGCCGGGTGCAGGATGTACGGCGAAAGTGGAAGGCGGTCGCCGTCGAGGCTAACATGTTTGAGGATCTCCACCGCGTTCCCGACCCGTCGAGTAGGGACCGGCGGGTCGTGACGGCGAACATGGCGACGCATCCCCGGGCCACACCACGCAGCCTGCCTCCTCCGGAGCCACTCCATGCACGACTCGCCTGTCATCCCGTCCCCACGCCTGCCTCGATCGCTGCGCATGCCGGCGGGACGCCGGCGCTCCCAGGTCCCGTCCCTACGCCTGCCGCGAACGGCGGGCTCCTCTCCCCTCCGCTGGATCGTCCCACGCCCCATTCGTCCCTGCTCGGCGCCCATGATGGGGGTGATCCTGCTGTTGCTGCTGCCCGTCCTGATCGGTGGCGGTGCCGCTCCCGAGGCAGCGCAGGCCCCTCCCGGAGGGCGCACGCCGAACTCAGCCTCCCGGGGAGGGCCGTATTATGAAGAGGACGTCGCTGCCTCGAACCCGGTGCGGACCGAGCAGGCGGCGGAACTGGATCGCTACGTGCGCTCGCTCCGGCCGGACGAGGCACGGCTGCGGACGATCTTCAAGCCGGACTTTCGCTCCGCTGCAGCATACGAGCGCTCCGTACGCAGGCTGCGCGCCGAATTCGCCCGCAGCATCGGCTATCCGCCGCCCGGCCGGCCCGGCCCGGAACCGCCCCAGTTTCAGCGCATCGGCGAGGATGCATTCGGGACCTACCATCGGGTGCGCATACCGGTCCTGCCGGGCGTCCATGCCGTCGGGATCTACATCGTACCGAAGGGAGTGACGGGGCCGCGGCCCCTGGTTATCTCCATGCATGGGGGCGGAGGGTCGCCCGAAGGAGCGCTCTTCCGCGGCGGCGCGAATTACCACGACATGGTGCGCGGCGGCGTGAAGCGAGGCTACGTGGTCTTTGCCCCTACCCACCTCTTTCGGGCGGACGGCTACCCCCCGGATGTGCGGGTGCGGGCGGACGAGCGCCTGCGACTGGTCGGCACCAGTCTCACGGCGGTCGAGATCGCGAAGATCACGCGGAGCCTGGACGTGCTGCTGGAACGGCCGGAAGTTGACCGGAAGCGGGTCGCTATGGTCGGTCTCTCTTACGGCGGCTACTATGCACTGGTCACCCCGGCGCTGGACCCGCGCATTCGGGTCAGTGTCTCCAGTTGCTATTTCGGCGTGCAGGAGTACCGCTACGAACGGGATGAGAACGGCGTGCCGCGCGACTTTCAATTCCCCGATCGCATGAGCCTGTTTCGCGACACGGAACTGGTCGCGATGATCTGTCCCCGCGCTCTGGAAATACAGGCTGGCGAGCGCGACAACGCGACACACCGGGAGAAGGGGAAGGAATTCGCCGGCCCCTCTGCCTCCTACTACGAGCGCCTCGGAAAAGGAGATCGCTTTCGCTTCCTGGTCTTCCCGGGCGGCCACGAATTCTGGGACCCGACCGCCTGGAAGTGGGTCGAGAAGCACCTGGCTGGCGAGTAGCAACACGCCGTTGGCAGGGCAGATCCGGAACGCGCCCTGCATCACACAGCGTGTCGTCAATGACGGGGGCAGGTCCGGCGCCTGCTCCCGTCCAGCCGAAGGGGTGGAGGCTGACGCCTCCACCCGCTGACTCCGGAATCAGGCACTGCGGCCCGGGGGCCGCCCGGCCCCGGGGCCGCCCCCGGGGCCACCACGGCCGAACTCGGGGAACTTGAACGGCGCTCCGAGCATCGACTCCCACTGCTTCTTCTGGGGAGGGGTGAGAATCCCATTCAACTGCGTGTCGGTCTTGGCCCGCATTGCCCGGACGCGTTCCCCCATCTGTGCAAAGCCGCCGCCGGGGCC
>SYMT01000652.1 GCA_005805375.1 Actinomycetota bacterium | reverse complement strand
TCCTCGGATCCTTCGCACAGATCCGTTCCCAGTAGATGCGGTTGCCCATGCCGCTCCCAGTGGTTTGGGTATCGCAACTTATTTTAGCCTTCTTGCAAGCATCCTCGTCGTAGCAGACCTTCGGCTTCTTACTGTCCAGCCCGCTCGGGTCCACGGCGGTGGTCGGGTTGGCGTTCCCATACCACGGGTCGTTCCCACCACGACGGCGGGGGTCATTGGTGAGCCACCGCCCCCGCGTCGGCGCCAGCGCCCGCGCCCGCACGTATGACCGTCCCGCGTCGTCTCGGTAGTAGCCGAGCGTGCCGACGTAGCGGAAGGGCGTCGGGGTCGTGCCCGTGCGGATGCGTTCCTCGCCGTAGGGCCAGTAGGTGAACGTGTCGGTGATGACCCCGTAGTGCCCGAGCACATGTCCCACGTCGAGCACCCGCCCCCGCGTCTCCCGCACCGCCGCCAGCACCACGGGCACCTCCACCGTGCGCTCGTTTTGCCCCGCGTCGTTGTACGCATGGATGAAATAGGGGAAGGTCCGGCCCTGGAACCGGAACTGCTGTCGGCGGGCGTTGCGGCGAGCGTGGGCCATGGGTGTCAGCCTATCCTCTCGGGGTGGGGGTCCAGCCGCGTCCCTGGACGCCCAGCAGCTTCGTTTCCGGCCCGTGGGGCACCGCAAACATTCGCCGGGTGAACCACGCCAGGAACTCTTTGTGTCCATACTGCTCCGCGTAATCGCGGGCGTTGTCCCCTGCCCTGTCCTTCAGTTCCGTCAAGGCGCCGGCGCGCAATAGCTCCTCGGCCACGTCTCGGTCTCCCCACTGGGCGGCGACCATCAGCGCGGTGCGACCCTGGCCGTCCGTCTCGTTCACTGGGATGTCGAACTCCAGCAAGGCACGCAAGGCGCGGATCGAGCCCCGGTCAACGGCGAAGCTGAGGCTCGACTCGTACTCCGGCGTCGCCTTCCTGGGGTCCGCTCCGTGCTGGAGGAGAAACGTCGTGGACCCGCGCCAGTCGTTCTCAATGGCGTGTCCGAGGGCCGTAGAATCCGATGCACCTCGGTTGTCCACCATTGCCCCGAAATGAACGAGGAGTGCGGCACCCTCGGTCCAGTCTTCCTTGATGGCGTGGATGATGGGGGGGACATTCGAGTCAATTGTGCAATTGGGGTCCCTCCCTGCGCGCAGCAACTGCGCCAGAGTTGCGGTGGCCTTGTCCCGGTCCAACTCTTGGAAGAGCGCTTCCGGGAGACCCACGCCTGGGTGCCGCCTTGCGGCTCGACGTTCAAAGCCAGGTTCGCCGTGGGCCCTTGGGACCGGGGTGCCCTGCCGACTTGTGGCGCCCTCCATGTTCTCCTCCCGAAATCGGCGTATGCTCCGGCTTGCAGTGCGAAATTTGCGATGGAGGCGTCTCGCCGCATCTCCATACATCACTTCCGGGCGGCCGTACTCGCTGCTCCGGTCGGCATGTGCTTCTGCCGTCGGAGGTGGTGGCGAGGATGCGGCAGTTGTATTGGGTAGAGGGCGCACCTGCATGCATCCACTCACGAGGACACCGACCAGGGCGAGCCCCAATTGCTGTGGCTGGTGGCTACTGGTTCTGATCATGTTTAGATTCCATGGATGGGAGTGCGAGTGAAAGCCACCTGGAATTGGCTCAATCCAGAAGCCAAAACCCAACACTCCGCCTCGTCAAGAGTCGGTTCTTTCGATGTAACCGGGGATCGGAGCTAGCCGAGCCTACGATTGACCACCGAGGGCAATGCGCAGCGCGGGAGTCATCCCGCCTCCGACATCACGCCTTGAGGCCGCCTTTGGACTTCCGCGGCGGGAGAAACTTCTTTGCGCAGTTCAGCAGACATCCCATCTTGGCGAACGCAGCGCCGGATTCGGCAAGGCAGAGTGCGGCGTCGCACACTGCCGCGGGACTGCTCCGCCTACACACGTGGTCCTCGGCCTTCGCCTTCTGCCGAGCATTCTTCTCCGCGTCCTCGCAGGCCTTGCGGCACTGATTGGCGCTCTTCGAGGGCCCAGGCTTCGCGGGGGCGCGCCCATCCACGTCCTGCCAACTCGTCGGGTTCGACGCAGCGTACCCATAGATCTCCCGCCCGGCAGTGGCCCGATCCTCCCGCCCGAGACTGTCCGGATCGGTTCGCAGGGTGCGTGCCGTCAAAGGACCGAGATCGGGCAGGCCGGTGACGGGGTCCGGGGTCAACCACCTGCCGGACCTGGGTGCCAGCGCCCGTGCCCGGACGTACGTCCGCCCGGCATCATCGCGGTAGTAGCCGAGCGTCCCTCCGAAACGGAAGGGCGTCGGGGTGGTGCCGGTGCGGGTGCGTTCCTCGCCGTAGGGCCAGTAGGTGAAGGTATCGGTGATGGTCCCGGTGGGGTTCACCAGGGCGACGGTGGAGCCAAGGGGGTCGGCGGCGTAGCGTCTGGCGCCGCCGTCCCGACCCTCGGCCAGGATCTGGCCGTTGGCTACCGTGTAGCGTGTGATGCTCATCGTAGTTCCTCTTCTGCGTCCTTGCTGCCATGTCGGGGGGAAGGGCGGGCCGTCGGACGGAACGGGAATGCCCCGCCGACGGCCCTTTCCCCGGTTAGCCGATGCGCTCGATCAGGTAGTCCGTGCCGTCCCAGATGAACGTGTGGCGCGGCGCCCCCGGCCCGGCTTCGTACAGATCGACCACCGTGTGCCCGGTGACCCCGTAGTGGCCGAGCACATGGCCCCCCCTCCAGTCCCCGTTCGCGTACCTCCCGCACCGCCGCGAGCGCCAGGGACACCTCCACCGTGCGTTCGTTCCGCCCCGCGTCGTGGTACGGGTGGACGAAGTACGGGAAGGAACGCCCCTGGAACCGAAACGGCGGGCGGTGCGTTTTCTTACGGGTGCGGGACATGGTGAGTCAGGATCTCAAATTGTTTCGGAGCTATCGCACGGATCGCGTCAAACGCTGGCGCTTCCCCACCAACTCGAGTACGGCCCTCCCCATGCTGGTGCTGAGGGTGGCGTGCGCCGCACCCCGCGAAGCCCGCAGCTGGACGGAGGCACCGCCCCCCTCTTTGGCCCACATGACGACCTGGGCACGGAGGGCGTCCTGTGCAGTCGGCGGTTTCGGGCCGCGCCGCAGGGGTTCACTGGAGAACCCCAGTACCGTGCCCACTTCGGGGTCATTGCAGAACAATCCCACCACCTCCCCTTTCGGATTGGTCAGTTCGAAGCGGCGCGTGTGGACGGCATCTTCCAGTTCTGCGTCGTCTTGCGCTCGTCCGGCGGACAGGTTGAGGCCCACGAGCAACCCCAGCGTCATCCAGCCAAGCGCGGTGGCAGACTTCCGCAGGCGTGAAACGATGCCCACCCACCAGCGATCGCTCCGGACTGTCGTGTCTTTTGACAGGCTGTGCGTCATCGTACCGTCCAGCTCATCACGTTGGCGCCCTTCTTCTGATCCCTCAAGATCACGGATGCGACGTTCTCCAGCGTGGCCATCGTCACCACCTGCTCTGCTTCTGCGGACGTGACGCCCAGCGCAACCGTGCCTCGGATCGACCGGTCAGTGTCCGGTCTGCTGAGGATCAGGACGGAAGCAGACGAATGACCCGAACGCTGCTCCAAATCGAAGACGTGTACTCCGGTGTCTGACTTCCGCGTTCCTCCGATGAACCCCAGGGTCCCCCCATCGGTGTCGTCGAGGCTCAAGGCTGAGCCCCGGCGGACTCTACCCGGATGGCTACCTCGTGACTCAAGGCGCGCCGATCCGACATTGGTCAGCAGCACGGCCGTAAGTACCGCCGGCCAAATAGAAGCCTTTCGTTGCTGCACGCTCTCTTCCCTCCTCTCCCTCGCCCCGCCCGACCTCGATCGAACCCATTGGGGGGTGTTCGCACCTATCAGATACCACTTGTCACTCGAACTTCTTCTTGATGAATTCGAAAGGGACGCTTCCGGCAGCACCACCGTGTGCCCGGTGACCCCGTAGTGCCCGAGCACATGGCCCACCTCCAGTACCCGCCCGCGCGCCTCCCGCACCGCCGCGAGCGCCGGGGACACCTCCACCGTGCGTTCGTTCCGCCCCGCGTCGTGGTACGGGTGGACGAAGTACGGGAAGGAACGCCCCTGGAACCGAAACGGCGGGCGGTGCGCTCTCTTATGGGTGCGGGACATTGCTCATGGGTTCGGCGGACGTGCTCTTTGCGGGAGTATGAGCGGCGGGAGAGCCGTGCCGCGCCCGTGCTTCCTCCACGAGCCGCATGAATTCCGGATAATGGCCTCCAGCTTGTTCGAGCGTGAACTCCCTCTTGTCGCCCCAGGTAGTCCAGGGATCTGCTCCAGCATCGAATAACGCCCGGGCGATGCACAGGGCCACTTCGGGTTCCACCGAAATACGCGTGCAGGCTCCGACGAGGGGAGGGAACTGGTGAGGATCGGAGTGGTAGTTCACTTCTGCCCCATACTGGAGCAGAAGCTGAACAACTTCCGGCGAGCCGAGCAGCACAATGTGGCAGAGAGGGCGGCCCCCGAGGCCGTCAGTCGGCCAGTTCGGGTTCACGCCGCTCTCGAGGAGTGCCCTTACCTGTGCTTCGTCTTGGTCGTAGGCAGCTGACACCAGCTTCATCGCCTGATCCGCTCGTTTCACGAACAACCTCCTCTCACGGAGACATTCGATCCATCTGAGGATCTGGCAATGGGGCAGGCGGCGCTGCCCATCGCTCTGACGCCTGTCCGCTCGCATCGGCTCAGCCCCTCCTCGTTCGAGTCGCAGAACATGGGGTGCCCGCCCTACCTTCCTCTTCTGCGGTAGGGGTCTTCGATGACAATTCTCCCGCCGCCGCCGGACCCAGCAGAAGGGGGACCGCCTCCCCGGGGCCCCGGTCCGGGACCGGTGGGGCCGCCCGGCCTTCGAGGGGGTTGATCGCCCTTGATCGTGGGGCGGGTCGGATCACCTCCGTCCGGATTCGGGGCGCCCGGGGGAGGCGCACCAAAGCTCGGGTTCGATCTTCCCGGTCCGACCTGTGATAGGCACCAAAGGTATCGGGCTTGGCAGGCAGCGTCCTCCACAGGTCCGCCAGTGCCGTTGGTAACGTTGTCGGTGAAGCACCTGGACTGGCAAGCCCGGCACCAGGTTCTACCGGTATTGACGTCGGACGAGGTCCCGCTGAGGCCCCGCAAGATCCAGGCGAGACACTTGTCAGTCCATCTGTCCTTGAACGGGGGAGGGATAGTGCAGGTCCAGTTACCCAGTGCGTCCGTCGGACCCTTCGCGATCGGAGCACCGGGTCGAGGACGAGCGCCCTTACTGCTACCTTGTTGCGGCGACAGTCCCCACGGATCGGTGAGCGTGACCGGGGACAGCCAGGCGTAGATGTAGTGTTCAGGCGTGGCCCGGTCCAAACTTGTCCACCTGCCGGTACGCCGGGACAAGTGTCTCGCTCGAACGTAGGTGTGACCCGCGTCGTCGCGATAGTAGCCGAGGGTGCCGACGTAGCGGAAGGGGGTGGCGGTGGTGCCGGTGCGGGTGCGTTCCGCGCCGTAGGGCCAGTAGGTAAAGGTGTCGGTGATGGCCTCGGTGGGGTTCACCAGGGCGGCGGTGGAGCCAAGGGGGTCTGCGGCGTAGCGTCTGGCGGCGCCGTCCCGACCCTCGGCCAGGATCTGGCCGTTGGCTACTATGTAGTGTTCGATGCTCATGGTGACTCAGCTTCTGCGTCTTGTCTGCCGTGGCGGGGAGGGAGGGGCCTCCGGGCCGCCAGAATTGGCGGCCCGTTCCCCAGTTATTTGTTTCGCAGAAACCGGAGCCTGGGGCGCGACTCGCGATGCAGGAGAAGCGGTGCCTGCCCCTCACTGCGGACCCGGCGGTCGTACCAGGCGAGGAATTCCTGCCGCTGGTATTCTACCGCATAGTCGCGGGCACTCCAACCCTCGGCGTCCCGCAACTGCGGCTTGGCGCCTGCGCGCAGCAGTTCTTCCGCCACATCAATGTCGCCGGCGCGTGCCGCTACCATTAGCGCCGTGGCGCGGCGCTGACCGGTCTCATTGGGGTTACATCCGTGCTCCAGGAGGGCCCGGAGCGCCCGGATTGACCCGCGTTCGGCAGCAAGGCCGAGGCTGGTCTTGAACTCTGGGGAGGCGATGCGGGGATTGGCGCCGCGCTGCAGCAGAAACGTGGTGGCGCGACGCAGGTCACTTTCGATCGCGTGGCCGAGGGCCGTGAGGCCCGCCGGATCCCGCGCTTCGAGCCGGGCTCCGTAGCGCAGAAGGAGGTCTGCACCTTCGACCCAGTCGTGGTCGGCGGTACGGCAGAGCGGCGGTACTTTTGAATCGATGGTGCAGTTCGGATCCCTGCCCTGGCGCAACAACTCCTCCAGGTCAGCAGGATCCGCCCGCGGGAAGTGACCACGCAGGCCCTGCGGAATTCCCATCCCCGGGTTCCGCTTCGCAAGACGCAGGTCCCGGGTAGGTTGGCGGGAGGAGGGTGCCTGCGGCGGCCCGCCGACCGCGTTCGCGGAACTCCATCGCGTCGCTGCCCGTAGCTCCCGCTCCTGCGATTGCCGCCGGTGGCGAGAGCTCAGTCGTTCTCGGCGAGCCCAATCCGGGACGTCGTTCGCTTCGGCCACGGCCGGAACCATCCGGTCAGTCCTCGGTGCCACGGGGCCCGGCCCGCCCCACGTCCCGTGGGCGACTTTCTGTGAGTGGGTGCAGCCTCCCAGCAGCAGCAGCGCTCCCAGCAGGCACCACCACCAGCGGTGGAGGTCCGCAGCCTGCTTGTCTCGCTTGGCGTTATGGTTCATGTTGGTTGTCTCCGGCATGTCTGGCGCTAGCCTTTCGCGGGGCGAGGCCAGCGCGCTGGGCTCAGGCAATCTTCCCTCGGGGTCTCGGCGGCGGGCCAGCAGGTGGGGGAGCAGCCTTCGGGGGGAGGAACTTGAGCAGGCACCCTACCAAGCAAGCCGAGTGAGCGTCGCTGGCGGCCTTCAGATCGTCGCAAAAGAGCCACTCGCAAGTGTGTTCATCCTTTCTCTCCAGACAGGCTTGTTTGTCGTTCTTGGCTTTGTGCCGTGCCGCTTGTAACTTCTTGTCACAGTCCAGCCGACACGCCCTGAGTCCTTTGGCCGGACCGCCCCTGTTCGAGCCTCCTCCCGGCTTCCCCCCCTTTCCGGAGTTCCCTCCCCCCTTGTTGGGTGCCCGCCCACTCCAGTCATGCCAACTGGCGGGACTCGCTGCGCCGTACTGATACGCGCTTGCACCTGTGGTGATCTCGTGATCCCCGCCTGTCGCCTCTTTCGGGCTCCGCAACACCGCCTCCAGGCGCCGTAGCGCAATCGGATCGGGGGTGATCCACCGCCCGCTAGTCGAAGCCAGTGTGCGTGCTCGGACGTAGGTGCGACCCGCGTCGTCTCGGTAGTAGCCGAGCGTGCCGACGTAGCGGAAGGGGGTGGGGGTGGTGCCGGTGCGGGTGCGTTCCTCGCCGTAGGGCCAGTAGGTGAAGGTGTCGGTGACGGTCCCGGTGGGGTCCACCAGGGCGGCGGTGGAGCCGAGCGGGTCTCCGACGTAGCGTTTGGCCACGCCGTCCCGGCTCGCGGCCGGCAGTTGCCCATTCGCCACGGTGTAGCGGACGATGCCCATGGGCCTCTTCCTTCTGTGTTTGCGCGCTCAGCGTGTGAGCCTTCAGCCTGGGTAGCGGCCGGCCTGCCAGCGGCGGCCCTCACCCTCGCCCTCCGATGGGGGCCTCTGTTGCCGGCCCGCCATTCCGAAGGGCGAGGGAAGTGATTCTGTGCAGCGGCGCTGCACACTCAGCGCCCCCTTCTCCCGCCCGAACCAGCCAGCCTCCGCTGCGTGGGCCTCTACTCACTATGGGCATTCAGCGAGGCCGTCTCTTAACCCTCTCCTCAAGTGATTGTGTTGCATTTCGTAATACAGGTCCGGGTCAGCCCGTGCGTGCCCGAGGTAGACCGTCATCGTCCTTCCACACGAGTTCCGACATCGTATTCGGCCGGGTCAGCCCCTCCTTCTCCCGGGATGCGAGGAACCCGGTGGGTTCGGCGGCGATGGGGCCCAGGCCTCAATCAGGGCTTCGCGAAGGACTGCATCCTCATGCCAGTTGCGAAAGAACTGCCGGATGCTGCGGGGGCGCGGGAGGTGTTCGAGGATACCGCACACGATCACGTCTCGCTGGTACCGGTCTCCCTCTCGGTACAGGGCCGCAAAGCGGTCCCGAAACTGGGCGAGCAGCGCCACCGGCCGCGGTTGCTCCTCCCAGAGATGCACAAACCAGTCGCAAACGAGATACGCGGCGAAAAAGGGACTGTGCGCCCACTCACCTTCCATCACCCGTGCCCGGATGCAGTCGGTAGCGTAGGCGAGGACGAACCGGCTCAGCTCCTCTCGGGTGAGGGGCGGAGTCACCCGCTGCCAACCGGCCCGCTCCACCAGCAACCGGATCCACCACCCACGCTGTTCCAGGCAGCTTTCCTGCAGGCCGGCGCGGACTTCGGGTCCGGGCAAGGGCCCCGCGGAGGGCAGGATTTCGCTCAGGATCTCAATCGAGGGCATCGCTGGATTGCCGCGTGTCTGGTCTTCATCGGACTGTCTCTGTGCGGGCTCAGCCCGCGCAGCGCCCGGGATGGCCCGCCCGCACCTTGGTCCGCCGATTGGGGGGGATTCTGTCGCGGGCAAGCCATTCCGGGGTCAGGGAAGTGATCCTGTACAACGATGCTGCACGCTCTTGTTCCCTCACCGGACCGGCCGACCTGCCCACGGTGGCCTCTACTCTACTCAGGGAATGAGCGAGCCCGTTTTTTGACCCCCCTGCCAGAAAACTTCTATTGCGTTTTTGTGGCCGCATCGCCTTTCCGCAGCGAGGCCGCCGGGCAGGCGTAGTTCGTCCGGGTGCGCCCGAGCCGGCAAGATGCCGGCGTTCCCGGGGAAGGCAATCGCCGCGGCCGGCAGCGCGTGGGTGGCTGCCCGCATGGGTGCACACCCTGGTCAGTCCAGAGGCGCCGGTGGTCGAAGCGCCACCTGTGGGCCACCTGTTCCGGGGCCGAAGCACCAGGCCGTCCGGCATTCGACCGACGGTCCCCCAGCGTCCGACGCAGGCAGATCCGGAAAGAGACCGCATCCAACCGGGCTGCACCTCGTACTTCCAGTGGCCGGAACCCCCACGTGTGGGCGAACGCCGGCGGGTGTCCGCGCCGGGAAGCCGATCTTCGGCCGGAACCCCCACGCATTGGCCAACGTGGATCGTCGGCGCCGCATCTGAGTGCGGAGGTGCGGCTGCCGTCGGCGTGTTGTTCCCCGGCCGTCGCTCCCCATCCGGCGATCTCGATGCCGGGCGCGAGCCGTGTGGCATAGTGAAACCGCCTGGCGCTCGGCGGGATCCGGGCGGGCGAGATGCTCGGTTGAGGTGAACCGCAGATCCCGCTCGGCATGCAGGTCCGGTGCCGGACCTCCTCCGTCGAGCCCTGAATTCCGGTCTCGACATGGTTCGGCATGCAGGCCTGGAGATGCCGCAGGCACCCCGGGACACGCTGCTGCCGGTGGGTCCGCGCCGGCGAAAGCTCGGGATGAGTCCGCCACCGATGGCGTACACTGTCGCGAACGTCGAGGCCGGAGGGCCGGCGTACACGCGAGTGGGGACAGACAGCGCGGGACGGCGGCTGCGGATGAAGCACCGGCCCGCGCGGGAGAGCCGGGAAAGGGCGGAGATGGCCGCCCCGGCTCGCAACACACAGAAGGGGAGAGCGATGCAACTTGGGGACGTCCTGCGAGAGACCCGGGCGGGTCAGGACTGGATGGTCGAGATCCGGCGCGACCTGCACCAGTACCCGGAACTGATGTACCAGGAGGTGCGAACCAGCGCCCTTGTGCGGGCGAAACTGGACGAACTGGGCATCCCCTACCGCTACCCGGTGGCGGAAACCGGCGTGGTGGCGACCCTCGGGAACGGCGAAGGGCCCTGCGTGGCTCTGCGCGCCG
>SYMT01000651.1 GCA_005805375.1 Actinomycetota bacterium | reverse complement strand
GTCCCCGCCGGCCCAGGCCGCACTCTCACGGTCGCCGCGGCGGGCCTGTCTCAGGTCGCCCACGGGTCTGCCGCGGAGGGGGCTTCTTCGGCCTCCGGTTGGGCGGCGTAGACTGGTTCCTCCGGCCGGAGGCAGCGGCGCAGGTAGTCGGCGAGGGCGTACGCGGAGAGAGTGCTGGGGGCGTCCCTGTGTTCCGGCGGGTCAGCTCCATGGGCGAGGGCGGAGCGAGGGAGGGCCACTGGCGCGGCCGTCGGGAGAGCCGGGGGTGGCAGAGAGCGGGGGTAGGAAGCGCTGTTCGATGGTCTTGCAGAGGGCGGTCCACTCGATTGCCTGGGCTGGGGTGAGGGTGGTAGTGACCTCAGCACGCATGGCGTAGAACTCCTCCAACTGGCGTGTCTGGGCCGTGGTGCGGAGGGTTTCCATCGTGGCATGGCGGCGGCGCACGATCTCCTCAACGCGCGCTGCCTGGTCCGGGGAGAGGCCGAGTCGGGCTCGCACCCGGGGAAGGATGCGATCCGGAATCTTCTCCGGATGGCGGAAGGCGCGCACCATCTCCTGCCGCGCCCGCACCGTACCCCCCACCACTCCGATTACCCCACCGGAGGCGAATGCCACCACCACCGGCACCAACCGGAGCCAGGTCAGGCTGCCGCCACCGACCGCCTTCAGACCACCGAGGCTCACGGCAGGCCCCCCGTGAATGTGGCTGCCAGCACCACATAGGGAAAGTCCGCGGAGGCCAGCTGGAACGCCACCAGCACCACCCCGGCCAGCACCGCCGAGCCGAGGCTGAACACCCAGGGCGCGTGCTCCGCGGCGGTCCGGGCGGCGGCGCGCGTGCGCAACGTGCGGAGAACGGAGGCGCGGACCTCGACCACCGGCGGGAGTTCCCGTCGGGCGGCCTCCGCCAGGCGTTCAAAACGTGCGAGAGGATCCTCGTTCATGTGCGTTCCCTGTCCAGAAGTTTCTTGAGGCGGGCCCGGGCGCGAAAGGCGCGCACCTTCGTCCCCGGCACGGTCCACCCGGTGGCGGCCGCAATCTCCGTCATGGAGTAGCTTTCCAGATACTGCAGCGTGAGGACCAGCCGATCCGTCGGCGCCAGCTGGGCCAGCGCGCGGTGGGCCAGTTCCGCCAGCTCGGATTCCGCGGTGGGCGCCGGGAGGGTGCCGCGCAGGCGTTCCCACTCCTCGTCGGCCAGCGTGATCTCCGCCCGGGAGCGGCGCCTCTGCTCCCAGTACCGGTAGCCCACGCGCACCGCAATCTTGCGCAGCCACCAAAGGAACGGCGCCTGCCCCCGATACCCGGGCAGGGAGAGAAACGCCTCCACGAAGACATCGTGGACCAGTTCCTCGTGGGTCGCCGCGTCCCGGGTAAAGCGGTACATCTGCCCGGCGATCTCCCGTTGGTGACGGGCGATGAGGCGCCCGAAGGCCTCCTCATCGCCCGTTCGCGCCGCCGTCACATCAAGGGCGTCGGCCTCCTCCTCGGCCACACCGTTCGTGCCAGCGTTTGCCGGCGCGGAGTGAGTGGAGAAGCGAGCGTTAGCCGGACGGGGAGCGAGAGGCGGGAAGGCCTCCCCGGGTTTCCCACGTCTGTTCACTCGCCCCTCCCCGAGCGTGCCCACCTCGGCACGCCGCGCCGCTCACTCCCCAATCACTCCCTGCCCGGCGGTCCGGGCCACGCCTACCGGCCGGAGGCCGCGCGGTACTCGGCGATGGTCACGGCGTCGTCCCCGTTCGCAGCGGCGGCACGCAAGCGCGCCC
Organism: Actinomycetota bacterium; assembly: GCA_005805375.1. Lineage (GTDB taxonomy): Bacteria > Armatimonadota > SYMT01 > SYMT01 > SYMT01 > SYMT01. Next base: position 5,606 of record SYMT01000651.1, on the reverse strand, counting down.
ACATCGGCGGCGGGACTTCGTTCTGGGTCAGGGCGCCGTCCTTGTTCGCATCGAAGCGCCCGAAGAGCGCCTCGGCCGGAGGCGGACCACCTCGACGCCCCTGGGCGCACGCCCCACTCGCCACGGCCACCACCAGCGCCATCGCCATCACCACACCCCAGCTTCGCTTGACGTTCATCGTTTCCTCCTGATCGTCGGTCGTTCCGTCTCCGGCGGCTCCGGAAGGCCCCTTCCGTCCGCCTTCAACTCTACCAGTGGGCCCACCCCGCCAAACGGTTACACCCTCGGAGAAACTTTTTCGCCAGGAACAACCGGTAGGAGTGTCCGAGGCCGCGCGGGCCGTGCAGCGCGGCGCTGCAGTAAGACGGGCCGCCGGCTGGGGTCCCGCGAGCTGCGCCCGCAGGCGCCCGGCGCGACTCTGCCGGCTGCGGCTACTGCGGGCGTCTCCTCCGCCTACCGCGGCGTGCGCGTCTGCGGCAGTACTGTGACCTCGTACGTGATGTCGAGCTCGAAGTCGGGTCGCGTCGGATCGCCGACCGTCCCCCCGAAGTTGCGCGTGTGCCGTCCGGGACGGAGGGGCCCCAGCATCACCCAGTCCCCGTCGGACACTGCGTTGAAGTCTCCACCACCGTCCACTCCCAGCAAGTTGTCATCCACGGGCATGGTCGTCGTCCGGAGCGAGCGCGAGGTGGCACGGAAAGGGAAAAGACCTTGCAGTGGGATGTTGTTGGGCCGCACGTGCTGTTCGGACACACCGTTGATCGCGTCCCGCGCCGCCCGCCGGACCGGTTCGTCGTAATCGTAGGGAGCGTTGATTCCCAGGCGTGATTCCGTCTCCGGATCGAAGGCCACCGGACGCGGACTCAGCCCCGGTCCGACCGCGGCTCGCCCCGGAACCTCCGGCGTGATGAGTCAGGCAAGCAGCACCAACGAAATGCCGAGAATCCACCTTCGTTTCAGTTGACGTGTCATCAGAACAGGCGCCTCACCGGCGCAGCGCCGGGCTGACCGGGCCCGGGCAACCGGATGCCACCCGGGCTCTGGTAGAACACGCCGGGGGACGCGCTGCAGGCGCCCGAGGTCCGGTGGGAGAGAATGCTCCCGATGTCAGTGTCGTGTAACACCACACCCGAGTGCATGCGGCTATGGAAAGCGTGGTCCGGACTTGGGACGGAAGACGCACTCCGACGAACGCACGAGCCCGGTCAGCAACCCCTCAACCACAGCGCCCTTCGCCGTGATCTCGGTGGCTTCCGCCATCAACTCAAGCGCGATTCGCTTCTCGTCTTCGTTCGGCTCGCGCTCAAACACCAATCGGTACAGCCCGCGCACGAGCAAGGCATCGGGACGGTTCAACTCCTCAAAGTCTTTCGTCTGGCAGAGAGCCCATGCGATGTCCACGAGCGCGTCACCCTTTTCGTCCGGCTGACGCGCGCCGCGCATCAGGTCGAGGGAAGCCGTTCCTTCTTCCGGCTTTGGGACGCGGCCCATGAGCAGTTGCCACAGATTGCGCACGACTCGCTCGTCCCGTTGGGCCGGCGATTCCCGGAACACGAAGCCGAAGGCCCCGGCCATCCCCGGAAGGTGGCGCATGGCGTCCCGCCCCGCGCGTTGGAGTTCATCGGTTATCAGCGTCCGCCGATTCACCTCACGGCGCAGTTCGGGACTGACCTCTTTGGGGGTAGGATTCTCGTTTCGCGGTTCACTCATCAGGGGGTCTCCGCAATCACAGATCCCGGCGCCCTTCCAGCGCCTGGATCAAAGTTGCCTGGTCGGCGTAGTCCAGATCACCCCCGACCGGCAGGCCGAAGGCAATCTTGCTCACCCGTACTCCAAACGGCTTGATCAGCCGGGCCAGGTAGAGCGCCGTCGTGTCACCCTCTACCGTGGGGTTGGTCGCCAGAATCACTTCACGCACCTCGTCTTTGTGGATCCGCTCGACCAGTTCCCGGATACGCAGCATCTCTGGTCCGATCCCCTCCAGGGGTGAGATGACACCGCCCAAGACATGATACCGGCCCCGGAATTCGTTGGTGCGTTCCATCGCCAGCAAGTCACGGGGTTCCGCCACCACGCAGAGCACTGCAGAATCACGGCGGGAGTCTCGGCACAGATCACAGACCGGCTGGTCAGTAAAATTGTGGCATACCTGGCAGGCAGTGATGCGCTCCTTGACCTGTAGAATCGCGTCGGCGAGCTGACGTGCCTCATCCGCCGGGATGCGGAGCAGATGAAACGCCAGCCGTTGTGCCGATTTGGGGCCGATGCCCGGAAGCTTCTCCAATTCCCCGACCAGACGGGCCAGGGGTTTCGCGTAGTGCATGGGTTTCCTCGGGGAGTGAGCCCCGGATGCCGGAAAGGTTGTTCCGACCCCGGGCGCCGGGCTCTAACCCAGGAATCCCGGTGGAATCGGCAGTCCCTTGGTCAGTTGGGCCATCCGTTCTTCTTTGATTTTCGATGCCTTCTCGCTCGCGTCGGCAATCGCTGTGATGATGAGGTCCTGAAGCATCTCCACATCGTTCGGATCCACCACCTGGGGATCAATACGGATTGACTCCACGCTGCCCCCCGCGGTCACTTCCACGGAAACCATCCCGCCCCCGGCCGAGCCCTCGACCTTGATCTGCTCGAGCTCTTCCTGCATTCGCTGGGCCTGCTCCATCGCCTTCTGGGCCTGCTTCATCAGGCCGGCCATGTTGCCCATCCCGCCCATGTTTCCTAATCCACGCATTCGTTTGCTCCTCGTGCTCTTCCGGGTGGGATCCCCGGTTAGAGCGTCTCATGTTCCTGCAAAATTTGCCCGTCGAACAGTTCGACTACATCATGCACCAGCTCCGGGTTACCGTTCCCGGCGGGCCTCGGTGGCGCAGCCCGCATTGCCGGCTGTGCGACTTCGGTCGCGGCCGGCACGGCGTGCGCCGCTCCGCGCTGCGTGGTCCCCGTTCCGCGCGCCGGAGCACCTGCTGCTGCCCGTTCCGGGGCGGCATCCTGCGACGCGCGCTGCCGATCCATCTCGCCGGCCCCACGCCCCTCTCGGTCCCTGCCCCTGTCGGGCGCGGGTCGTCCCGCGGCGGCGTCACCAACTGCCGGGTGCGGCGCAGCGGGCGCAGAGTTCGCGCTGCGGTCCGCGGTTCCGGAACTGCGTTCGGCGCCACCGGGCCCGCGGCCGGGGCCTCCCGGCCCACGCTTCCCCGACCCGCCGGTTCCGGCGCGTGCCCCCCCCGGGCCCTCCGCCCGGAGCCGACACTGGACGCCCGTCACGTGGTGCAGTGCCTCGACCACACTCTGGATGGACTCCCGGGGACGATTTGCGAATGCCTCCGCCATCGTACCGGAGGGAAACAGGACGACCAGTTCCGATCCCTCGAACCGGTCCGGGCGCGTGTCCGCCAGAATCACATGTTCGCCCATCTTCCGGCGCCGCTTCAGTTCTTCCTGGACAATACGCCACTTCTGCTGCACCAGGGTGAGCTGTTCGGCGCCGAGCGGTCCGCTGGCCGTGTTCCCCACGCCGGTGCTCTCGCGACCGTCGGTTCCGGGCGGAGAAACCGCCGCCGGTTCCGGGCGGCGAGGCGGACCGCTCCGTTGCCCGGCTGCCGGCCGCTCCCGCTGTGGAGGGGCCCCCGCGGTTGTCCTGTGCGAAGAGAGGGGTGTGGCGACCGCCGCCTGAGGCGCCGGTTCAGCGGGGAACAGGGCTGCCAGGTTCTCGTCGTCCTCGTCCCGGCCGCCGATGCGCGCATCTCCGAGTGTCAACGGTGGCTCGGGCAGCCAGGTGCTGCCGCCTTCGCCGGAGAGCCCCGGGCCCGCGCCTCCGGAGACCCGCGGCCCGGCTGCCGGAGCAGGCGCATTCGTGGCGGCCAGTGGCGGCTCGCCGTAGTGCTCGGCCGCGATCGGCGGTGCGTCCGGTGCCGCCGCCCCTACCAGGCGCGCCGCCGGAACGGATGCGCGCGGCTCATCGCCCGCTCCCGCGCTGGGGAACGGCCCGGGTTCGGGCGCCGACTGATTGTTCGGCCCCGCAGCCGGGGCGCGGGCGGCGACATCCCGCGACGGGAGCGAAATCCCCTCCCGCTGCGGGTAACGCGGGGAAGCGGCCGAGGCCGGACGAGGCTGAGTCGCCGGAGTCTGCGCGACGGTATCGTCGGCGGTACTCTGCGATGACGGTACGTCTCGGGGCGTCAGCAGCCGCACCAGGGCGAATTCCAGCACCCAGCGCGGCTGTTCACTCCACCGGGCCTCCCGGTCCGCCTGCGCCAGCGCCTCCAGCGCCGCAAGGAGCCGGCGCGACCCAAACTTTCCGGCCTGTTCATTGCGACGCCCGGCTATCTGTGGATCGGTCGGCGGCGGACTGCCCGCGGCAGCAAGCAGCAGATCGCGGAAGTAACCCATCACATCACGCAGCAACTGCCGCGGATCCTTACCCTCTGCGATCCAGGTATCCAGATGCCGGAATACAGTACCGCCGTCCTGTGCCAGGACGGACTCCGCCAGCGCATACAGCGTATCCGCCTCCACCGTGCCGAGCACCGTGTAGACGTCCCGCACCCGGACGGTCCCCTCGCTGAAAGCCAGCACCTGCTCCAGCAGGCTGAGGGCGTCGCGCCAACTCCCGTTTGCCTCCCGCGCCAGCAGTTCCAGCGTCCCCGCTTCAAGTGATGCACCCTCTTGCTCCGCCACCCAGCCCATTCGGGCGCATAACAGCTCCGTTGATGCCCGGCGAAACTCGAAGCGCTGGCAGCGCGACAAAATCGTGGCGGGGACCTTCTGGGCATCGGTGGTGGCCAGGATGAAGACCACGTAGGGCGGAGGCTCCTCCAGTGTCTTCAACAGCGCGTTGAAGCCCTCATTCGTAATCTGGTGGGCCTCGTCTACCACGTACACCTTGGTGCGCCCGACCGCCGGCGCATACGCCACTGCATCGCGCAGATCCCGGATGTGATCAATACCGCGGTTTGAGGCAGCGTCCATCTCGAGCACGTCCAGAAATCGTCCTTCGCTGATCTGGCGGCAGGCATCGCAGACGTTGCAGGGTTCGGGGAGGGGGCCCTGCTCGCAGTTCAGTGCCTTGGCCAGCAACCGGGCGGTGGACGTCTTGCCGGTGCCGCGCGGTCCACAGAACAGGTACGCGTGCGCAACGCGCCCGGAACGGATCGCGTTCTGGAGGGTGCGGGTAACGTGGTCCTGACCCGAGAGTTCGCCAAAACTCTGCGAGCGGTACTTACGGTAGAGGGAGAGATGCGCCATACGCGCGGACCGAGGGGCCTCCCGCCGGCCGCTCAGGCCGGGCCGTCTGCGTCACTCCGTCCATTGCCTTACCGCTGCTTCCTTCCGGACCTGACGGGGTTCGACAGCTTTCAGTTGCGCAGGACCCGGCCCAAGCGGCCGACGGGCGGCAACGCCACGAGGACCGATTGAGGCTCGACAGCATTATACCCCGTTTGAGGGTCTGCCGGTCGGGCGACTTTGGACTTTTGGACTGGGTGTGACCAGGATTCGTAGGTAGGAAAAAGGAGTCATCATCCCCGGTTCCGGCGAACCTTTCGGTGTCAACGACAAGGAGGAACCGGAGATGACAGAAGTACTTTCGGCAGAACAGGTAGTGAGCCTGC
>SYMT01000650.1 GCA_005805375.1 Actinomycetota bacterium | reverse complement strand
GGGTGTGGCTCCTGACCATGCGCACTCCCGACGGGTTTGCCCCGGTCAGCACCTCCACTACGATGTTCGGCAGGTTGGGGAATTCTCGTCCCGAAACCGCGATCCCCACTACCGGTTGTGCGACCTCAATCGTCAGCTCACTGTTCTGCTCCCGGTCGGCGATCTGGTTCACCAGTTGCGCAAGGGAGCGGGATGGGGGCCGGGTCACCTGCATCGTCTGCCGCACGCGCTCTGCCGATGCTCCCCCGGCCACGCCCACTAGCAGCCGTCCCCCCGGGATGTTGCGCGGGACCCGCACCTCGAGTTCGCGCACTTCGCGCGGCCCGTCCACCGGCTGGATGACCACGCCTACCTTTACCGTGTCACCCGGCTTCACCCGCTTGCGGTCCGCGTAGGCGCGCTCGATTGTCGCGGTGCGGCGCTTCTGCGACACCTCAACACTCACATTGAGGCGCTCCACCGGCACCGCCCCAAACTTGTTGTTGTCGAGCAGATCCATCAGTTGCAGAAGTTCGGCCAGCGGCAGGCTGGCGGAGGGATCCAGGAAGAGCTGCTCAAAGGCCGTACGGCGCTCGCCGATGGCGAAGACGTTTTCGCGCCGGATGGGCGCCAGCCCGCGGGGGAAAATCTCAAAGATGCCCCGGGTGGTACCCGTGGCGGGGGGAGAGACGCTCCCCACGGCGCTGAGCACTGCGCTGAAGAGGAGATTCGGCGTCAGATCGCGCTGCACCGCGGCCGTGACCCGGTACTGCGCCCGGACCCCCCGGTCCAGGTCGCGAATCTGCAGGTCCGCCGGGATCATTCGTGAGGCAGGGCCCACTCGCCCGCCGATGCTCCAGTTCCGATCCTGGCTCACCGTCCCCACCGTCTCGACCGGCGAGCCCATCTTGAACGAGACCTCCTGGCTCGGGATGATCCCGTGGATGAAGGCCGTGGTCATCGGCAGGTCAATGGTGCCCAGCCCGAACATCGGGTGACCGAACGCCACCACGTGCTCTCCGTCCACGTAGGTGACGGTGCCGATCCCGGTGGCATCAATGTCGCCCCCGAGCAACTGCACGCCGATGGCGGAGCCCGGCTCGATCTTCGGCCGCTGGTCCGGCGGCAGTTCCGTCTTGCCGGGACCCTGCATGAACGCCACCGGCAGGTTGCGGAAGCGGCGCTGCAGCGCCTCGATCCCGATCCGGCCCATGCCCGAAACCATCACCGGAGTCCCGACCGGGGTCAGATACAGGGTGCCGGGACGGCTGCCCCCCACCGCCAGCGCCCGATCCGGCACCACCATCGCCTGCGAGAAGAGCTTTCCGTCCAGGCGCAGCGGTTCCCCCTGCACGCGCAGGTCCCCCGACATTCCCGACGGGACGGCCAGGGCGCTGTCCGCTGCGTTCATCCCCGGGGGTTTCGGCGTGGAACCGGGCTGATAGTTCTCGAGCATCTGGGAAATCGGGGTCACCCCGGCGACGGGCTGTTTCGCAAAGGGCCACGCAAACGCCAGCGCCCCGATGAGCTTCCCATCCACATAGATCGGACTGCCGCTCATGCCCTGCGACACTCCTGCACCGGAGGTCACTGGAGGCCCATCGTCAATCCGTATGAGCACCATGTCGCCGCCGAAATCAACCTTGCGGAGCACGCCCAGCACGGTGACGTGGAACTCTTCGATCTTTGTCCCCTCGAATACGCTGCGCCCGACGCCCTTCATCCCGGGCCGAATCCGGTCCACCGGCAGCATCTTGTCCGGAGCAATCAGGAGCTTCTTCTCCGCCACAACCGGTGGGGGGAGCGTTGGGACCGCAGCGCCCCCTTCCCCGGCGCGGACGGCCCCGGCGAACATCAAAATGAGCAGGGTCGCCAGCACGCCGCGCCACTGTTCGCCTCCCGCCGGTCGGCGTGCGCCATTCGGGTGCGTCCCGGACTGTGATGCTGTCATTTCCGGGCCCCGCCTTCCTGCAGCGATTGGACAAAATTCAGTCTGAACACGTTTGCCATTTCTCCGGCGTCCGGGCCGAGGCTCGATAGATCCAGCCGCGTCAGCACCGTCGCGGTTCCGGAGGAGTAGACTTCGTGGCCCGCTGCCGGGTCGAACAGGCAGGTGACGGCGGCGGTCACCTGCCCTTCCGGCGCGAGGCCTGTCGTGTCCGCGTCGCCTTTCGGCCCGAGAGCGATCGGCATCGTCAGCGAGAGCTGGAAGCGCGCGCATTGCCGGCCGCGGAACGTCTCGCGCCCCACGTACTTTCCGGTGAGGCGCACGACTCGGGGGCCCAGATCGGACCGGACCTGCACGTTTTCCTGCCAGGTGTCGCCCGGCTTCAGGTCCTGATCCGGAAACGCCAGGCCGAAGAGTGCGTCCATCGCTTCGAGGCCGGGCATGGACGCGCCCTCGCCCGCAGTCGTTCGGGACAGGAATTTCCCCCGGTCCGTCATCCGCACCACATAGGTTTCCGGGCGGCGCTCGCGGAGCGACTGCGTGCGACCCATCAGCGTCATCTGCCCGGACTGCGTCAATTCGCTGACATGCACGGTCACCTGCCCGTTCCCCGAGGCGCGGACGCGCTGGGTTTGAAGCACCTGCGTGCGGAACTGCATCTTCACCGGTTCCGCCTCGCCGCGCGTGGAGAGCGAGGCTGCCGCCACGGAGATCCGATTCCGCAGAGTCTGTTCAGGACGCAGCTTGTACTGGAAGCGCTCGGCCCGGGCCGCTGAAGCCATCAGCAGCGTTACGAGAGCGGGCAGTAGAGCGCAGCGAAGCCGGGCCATTGGAGCGCCTCCTTTCAGGATACGAACTGGTAGACGGGAACGTCCAGCAAGGAGGCTCCGATAGACCACAGCGATTGACTGGCCACATCCCCCAGGATCAGGCCGAACACAAAGGGGAGCGCCTGACGGTAGAGTCGCATGCCGCCGTAGCGCAGCAGCAGCAGTTTACAGAGCCAGGCGCAGAAGTAGTGGCTCCAGAAGGCATGTGCGGTGACGGTGGCGGCCATTGCATACCCGATCGGGTGCAGCGGCCACCACACAAAGCGCTGGCGGAGCACCCCCAACAATAGTGTAAAGCCCGCGCCCCCCGCAATCCACCCTGTTTTGTCCCAGCGCGGCGCCGTGGGATTGGTGAGCCACAGATTCGCGAGGCTAAACCCCGACCGCAGCCCTCCCATCGGTCCCGCGTAGGTCTTGGCTGTGCCCCAACCGTAGGTATAGGAGTCCTGCACGATCCAGAGTGGCGCAACGATGGCCGCCAGCACGGTAGCCGCGGCGAGCAGCGCCAGCACCTGGCGGCGCTGCATTCCGCCTGCGTCCGCCAGCTTGAGCGCATCCATCTGCGCCGGCATGAGCGAGAAGCGGAGATCCCACCAGAGCCACTGGAAGAAGCCCAGGAGCGCTACATCGCGGGGCGCCAGTCCGATGGAGCCATGCCCTCCGATCACGATGTGTCCCAGGCTTGCCACCCCACGGTCCGGCCCGTAGGCCCACGAGAACCCTGCCTCCGACCGCACGCGTGAAATGGTGATCACCGTAAGAAAGTAGAGCAGCAGGAGCCCGCCCGCCAGCGCGGCGGAGAACCCGGAGATCACCAGGAACGCAAACACGTACGTGATGGAGAGGCCCAGTGTCCACCAGAGGACACGATGGAGTGGGGGGTCTTCCGTGCCCGCCGCTCGGGTACACGCGTGCAACAGCCCGCGCCCGAGCAGCATGGCCCCCAGACCAAGAAATGCTCCGACGGTCTGCTCGTTCAGATACGGGGCCCCCCGGGCGCCCAGGTCGTTCGCATCCATCCACCCGGTCCAGAACGCCGCGAGCCGCTGCGCCTTGCCGAGCCAGTAGAACGCCCACACTGAAAACGACACGTCCAGGGGCGCCAGAAATGCGAGGCCGAGGATGAAAGGTGTAGATCCCACGACGATGGGGCGGAGCACGCTCCAGGGCGGATCGGCGGGCGTGGGAATGATGTCCTGGTGCTTGTGCGGGTAGGCGGGAATGTCCGGCCAGTAGTGGTGGAGCGCCAGGAGCGAGTTTTGCACCACCGGCAGCAGCACCCCCAGCCAGAGTACCCGGTTGCGCCACAGGGGAGTGCCCTGCTGGATCATTTCCAGCGGGAGCGCGGCGATGGGAAAGGCGAGGCGCTCCTTCCGAATCCAGAGATCCGCCATCAGGGCGTTCAGCGCCAGCCCGGCCAGCGCCAGCGCTGCGACCAGGGTGCTCCAGAGCAGGAGCGGAGCAAGCCAGGCCTCCCACGGCACGACTGACTCGCCGTGAAACAGCCCCCGGAGGGCGTCATTGTCCTGCGGGAGGAGCCAGGCGGGCACAAAGTCCAACACCCGCCCCCAGCGATTCTCGACCGAGGCGAGGAACGGCGAACCGAGCAGGGGCACCAGGAGCTGCAGGAAGTTATAGCCGGCGAGGGTGACGGTGGCGCTGGTGGCCACGAACGCCGCCATCAATTCTGCGCGCCCGAGCGGCCGGCCGCGGCGGATGCTGTTCCAGAGGAGCAGCGACACCAGCAGCAGTACGCCCGGCATGGAGAGCGTCCACGAGCTGAGGAACACCCGTCCGGTCAGTTCGCTGCGCACAACCCAGATGAGGATCACAGCCTGCGTCACGAAGGCAAGGCACCAGCCGCGCAGGCCCAGCGGCGCCGACCGTGCTTCCGTTCCGCCGGGCGAGCCGGGCAACTCCAAGGCCGCCGCCTGCGCCCCCGGCGTGCGCTCCTCCTGCATAGTGAACGAATCCTCCCGGCGGCGCGCACCGCGCCGCCGGGAGGATTCGATGCCGGGATCAGGCGATGGTTACACCCCTCCCGTTGAAGACACCGCCTGTTTCGGAAACTCAGCCCGGGGTGCTTGAAACCACCGCCGAGTCACCCGCAGGCGCCGCGTCATTTCGACGCCTGCGAAGGGATGGCGGCGGCGCTGTCTCGCTCTGTTTCTGGCGCAACTGAATGAACAGCGCTCCCAATTCCGGATCGAACTGGCTGCCGAGTCCCCGTTGGATCTCCGCGAGCGCCTGTTTCTCCGTCATCCCCTTGCGATAGGGCCGGCAGGTGGTCATTGCGGAGAAGGCATCCGCCACGGCCATCATCCGCCCGATCAGCGGGATGTTGACCCCCGAAAGCTTGTCCGGATAGCCGCGCCCATCCCAACGCTCATGGTGGTGGCGCACGCCCAGAATCACCTCGTCCATCCCCGGCATGGAACCCACGAGTACCGCACCAAAGACCGGGTGCTGCGCCATGATCCGGAACTCCTCGTCGGTGAGCCGTCCCGGCTTACGGAGAATCTCGTCCGGAACGCCGATCTTCCCCACGTCGTGCAGCAGGCCGGATACCTGGATCGTTTTCAGCATCTCGTCGTCGAGTTGCAGCACCCCGGCGAGTTGCAGAGAGTACTCCGTTACTTCCTCGCTGTGCCGCCGGGTGTAGCCGTCCTTGTTGTCTACCGCCGTCACCATCGCCTGAAACAGATCGAGACCGCGGCTGTGCAAGACCGACAGGCTGCTTGCCGTGGCCACACCGGCTACGATACAGTTGCCCCCCTGACATCGGGCTCGGAAGAGATTCGTGTCGGCCACCGACACCAGCTTCTGCACATCCCCGGCATTGTCGGGGAAAACAGCAACCCCATAGCTGAACCCGATCGGCAGCGGATCGGAGTCCTGGCAGCGAAACTTTTCGCGGGCGAGCGCGGCCTGGATCTTCTCGGCGCAGCGGATGGCTGCCTTCTGGTTCATATCGGTCAGGATGACCACGAACTCGTCGCCGCCGTACCGTCCCAGAATGTCCTGTTCTCGGCAGGTGCGTCGCAGGACTCCGCTCACGCGCTTCAGCACCTCATCGCCGGCGGCGTGCCCATAGGTATCGTTATACAGCTTGAAATTCTCAAGATCCATCATCAGCACCGCCAGTGGCCGCTCTGCGGCCATGTGGCGATTCAATTCGGCGTGCAGGCGCTGGTAGATGGCGCGATGGCCGTGCAGGCCGGTCACCGGGTCGCGGTCCGCCAGACGCCGCGCTTCACTCACCAGGCGCACGCTCCGCACGCCGGTGCCCACATCGCTCGCTACCGCTCCTACCATTGCTGCATCTGCGGCAGTGAAGTTGCCCCGGCAGCGCAAGAACACGAGATACCCGAGTTCCTCGGTGTCATGCCCCAGTCGGGCTGCCAGGCAGAGCCGAGAGCCGGGGAACCCGGGAAGTTCCGTCGCTAATGTGGTGGCGCGACGCTGCTCTTTCTGAAACGTGTTGCGGAGTTCCGCCAGAAGTGCATCCCGCGCAGAGGAGTCGTCCAGCCCACGGTGCTCCACCAGGATGAGGCGCCCTTCGGCACGCGGGTCGGGAAGCCAGAGTCCGCTGGCATCCGACTCCAGGACGCGCTCCATTTGCTCCAACGCCGGTCCGAGCTGGCCCCCAAGTGCCGGCGCCACGTTCAAATTCGAGACGATGTCGCTGACAGTGGTAAGACGTTCCTCTTCGCGCCGGACTTGCCGCTCGAGGTTGAGAATCTTCCCGAGTTGGCGGGAAAGCACAGCTCCCAACAGCGCGACCCCCAATGTACCTGCGGCAAAGGTCAACGGTTGGGAGCGGTCGAGACTGGCGAAGAGGAATAGCGTTGCCAATCCTGCTACCAATACCGGCGCCCCGATGTGCCACTTGAGCGCCGGGCGCCGGCGCCGGGTCGGCGCAAGGGCATCCGCCGCCTCGCCGCCGTGGGCCGCGAGGGAGTCCAGAGCGCGCGGCGGCGCGGTGTCTGCGTGAGTGAGTGTATTGGCCATAGTAGAAGAGGGACGTGTTCCGGAGTTATTGGCGGAACGGGCTTGCCACAGGAGGCCAAATGGAGCGGGGACTCCGGCGGCATCCACTGGGGGAAACTGCAACTCTCGTGCCTGAACGGCACGAACCAGGTCGAGTTTTCGATTCCCGGGAAACTTGCAACTTCAGGCTGTCCGCCGAACTCATAGTGCGTGGGGCAGGTCGGTCAGTAGCCCTGCCTCGCAATGGAACGAGCCCATGTTGTGCATCGGAGAGCAGCGCCAGGAGTGGTGTGGTGGTGTGCGCCGCCGTGCCCTCGTCCAGGCTGGTTTCCTGGGAGCGCTTGGGTTGACGGCGCCGCAGCATGCAGGTCTCTGCTCAGCGGTCGCGGGGCGCGCCGTCATCCTCCTCTGGCTCTGGGGCGGTCCCTCGCATCTGGACCTGTTTGACCCGAAACCAGATGCCCCATCCGAGTATCGCGGCCCTTACCCCACCCTGGAAACGAACGTATCCGGGATGCAGGTGACCGAACTCCTTCCGGCGTTGGCCCGACGCGCACATCAGTGGGCGCTGGTCCGCTCGCTCTTCCACCAGCAGAACGATCACGGGATCGCCGGCACGATTCAGATGACGGGCCGGAGTCCGCAAAACGGGCGGGTACACCCCCACGCCGGAGCGATCGTGAATCGCCTCCGGGGGAACCCGCGCTTGCTGTCCGGCTTTTTCGTGCTCGGAGACCGGCTGCAACAGGGCCATCGGCTCATTCAGGGGGAGGGGGGCGGGCAACTCGGGGTGGTGTATGATCCACTCCGCGTGACGTATGATCCGGTTGCAGGTGTCCAACTCGGCGAGGTGCAACCGCCGCGCGGCGTGGATTCCGCCCGTGCCGGGCGGCGGCGCTCGCTTCTGGATCACCTGGCCGAGCGGAGCCCGACACCGACTCCTGCGCGGGACGCAGAAGCCCTCGGCCAGATGTACGAGAAGGCATTTTCGCTGATGACGAGCAGTGAGGGCCGCCGGGTCTTCGAACTGGAGCGCGAGCCTCCGAAAGTACGGGATGCGTATGGACGCCACCGCTTCGGGCAGAGTTGCCTGCTTGCCCGGCGCCTCGTCGAAAGCGGTGTACCCTTCGTCCAGGTGAATTGGAGTACGCATGTCGAAGCCGAGGAAGATGCCGGCGATGGGGGGTGGGACAACCACTACCGGAACTTTGAGATGCTGGCTGATCGGCAGGCGTGGCCCTTCGACCAGGCTTGCGCGGCCTTGCTGGACGACCTGGCGCAGCGTGGCCTGCTGGGCACCACGCTGGTCGTTGCCGTCGGCGAATTCGGCCGCACGCCCAAGATCAACCCGAACGCGGGGCGCGACCACTGGCCGGGGTGCTATTCTGCGCTCCTGGCGGGGGGCGGGGTGCGTGGCGGACAGGTGATCGGCGCCAGCGATGCCCGGGGCGAGGCCCCCGCCGCGCAGCCGCACACCCCTGAGGATCTCTGCGCGACGGTGCTTCACAGCGCCGGGATCAGTCGCACGGATGTGCTTGCTCTGGGCCTGCCTGTTGAGGGTGAGCCGATCCACGAGCTGTTTTAGCCCAGTGTCCTGCTCTTCTTGGGCTGCGGCGGCGCGGCGGTGCAACCGGTGGGTTCTCGGTGTGCTCGCGGCCGCGGTTGCGGCGGGCACAGCGCCGGGGTCAAGCGTCCGCGCCGCACCTGGTCCGCGGCGGATCACGACAGACGGCCGTCGGAAGCAGGATCTGGCCTGGTCGCCGGACGGGCGGTTGCTCGCGTGTAGTCTCTACCACACCGCGGGACAAATCGGGGTGGCGCTGTTTGACCCGGCCGGGCGTCTCGTCCGCCTCCTCTCGACCGATCCGGTTGAAATGGCGCCGGCCTGGTCACCGGACGGGAAGCGATTGGCGTTCGTGCACGTGACCCACTCGGGCACCGACGGGGAACTGGACATCCACGAGATGGACCTGGAGGGTAAGACGCGCAGGCCGGTGATCGAAGAACGCAAGGCGTTCGACATGTATCCCTCCTGGTCGCCCGACGGGCGGCAACTGCTCTTTACGACCACGCGTGATCGTACCCAGGAGATCTACGTGTCTCGCGCCGACGGCACAGCGCCCCGCCGGCTCACGTCGGACCCTTCCCTGAAACAGCACCCCTGCTGGTCCCCCGACGGCAAGGAGATCGCCTTCAACAGCAATCGCGATGGGAACTTCGACATCTACACACTGGACATCGAGGGGCAAAATCTGCTGCGTCTTACCCGGGAGAGAGCCTCCGACACCTGGCCGGCGTGGTCTCCCGATGGCCGGCACATCGCTTTTGTCAGCCGCCGCGACGGCAACCCGGAGGTGTATGTGCTGAATCGGGACGGCGCCGGCGCCCGCAACCTCAGTCGCGCCCCCGGGTTTGATGACTGTCCGGCCTGGATGCCGGATGGACGCACACTGACGTGGGTCTCCGATCGCGACGGCGGTTGGGACGTGTACGTGCTCCAGCCGTGAGCGACGCCATCCCGCACAGCCGCCCCACGCTCCCTGTAGGCCCTGAGTGGGAGCAGGTGACTTCGCGGCTCGTCCCCGGGTGGATTGCCGATGGTCCCTGCGTCGCTGCATTCGAAGCAGCGGCAGCGGAGTGGCTCGGGTGCCCCGGCGGCGTCGCCGTCGCGTCCGGAAGTGTCGCTCTTCAACTGGTTCTGAGCGCGTTGGGAGCGGGGCCCGGGCGGGAGGTCCTGATCCCCGCCTATTGCTGTGCGGCGCTGCTCAACGCCGTCGCGTTGACCGGGGCTGTTCCTGTGCTTGTCGATGCGGAGCCCGGGGGGTTCCAGATCTGTCCCACAGACACCTCCCGGCGGATCACTCCGCGCACCGCGGCGGTGGTCGTAGCGCACCTGTTCGGGGAGCCGGTCCCGATGCAGCCGTTTCTCGACCTCGGGGTTCCGGTCGTAGAGGACTGCGCGCAGTCACTGGGCGCCCGCGAAGGCAGCGAGTTCACCGGCGCGCGCGGGCACGCCGCCATCACCTCATTCTATGCAACAAAGGTCATCACCACCGGGCATGGCGGACTGGCGACGGGTCGGGACCCCGAGCTGCCGGCGGGGGTGCGAGACCGGGTCGAGTATGACAACCGCGAGGAATGGGAGCCCCGCCTGAGCTGCCGCATCAGCGAGTTGCAGGCCGCGCACGGGCTGTGGCAACTCGAGCGCCTACCCGCGTGGTTGGTCCGGCGCAGGGCACTGGCCACATTCTACGATGAATGCCTTCGCGGCGCCGGACGACCGATCCCGCACCGCCAGGCGGCGGGGGCGATTTTCTACCGGTACGTGGTACGCGTCCCGGATGCCGACCGGGCCCTTCAGGAACTCGCGGCCCGGGGGATCGGCGCGCGGCGACCCGTGTTTCGGCCACTCCACCGGTATTTCCCGGACCTCGCCGGCGCGTATCCGCACGCCGATGCAGCAGACCGGGAGATTGTGAGCCTACCGCTTTATCCCGGGCTCACCGAGGGCGAGGCGACGCGGGTCATGACCGCGTTCCTCGCCCTCTGAGTGGATCCGACTAGAGGCCGGTCCGGGATACGAGCTGGTCATGAACGCGGTAGATGACCTCGTTCAACCCATAGCCCTTCGGCAGAATTACCAGCGGCTTCTTTTGCTCCGCACAAATCCGCCATGCTTCCTTCGAACGCCGGCGATTGAAGCGCGTCAGCAGCACGAAATCCGCTTTTTCGATCTCCTTCGCGCTCTTGTCGAACGGATCGTCCGGCTCGGTATCCGGCCAGCGCAATTCGGCGAAGCCGAGCCGCTCTTCCACCGCTCGCCGGCTGGATTCCCGCGCCGTGCCCCCGATCATCACCGCACGCTTTCCGCGGGTCAGCGGCAGGATCTCCTCCAACTGCTCCTGGAGGTCAGGTGACAGGGTCAGACTGGTGTCGTCGTCCAGTCCATCGGCGTTAGCTAGTGCGGCGGCGCGCAGGCGATCTACCTCCTCGGTCACCGCCAGATACAGCCGCTCGACGCGCGGATCCTCTTCCAGCATCCAGGCGAAGGGTGTCGCAAGGTCACGCAGTCGCCGATCGGACGCAGGCACGCCGGCCTCAAGACAGTCGAACGCCGCTTCGCACAGGGCGTCGGCATCCTTCTCCCCGCTGCCGAAGCGCGGGTCGGTTGTGAGCACCTGGAACCGATCCAGCGCGTACGTCTGGCGCCGTCGTCGTTCCACCGCCCCACTGACGGACTGGAAGCGCTCCTCGAGCCGGGCGACTTCCATGTCCAGTTCAGCATCCTTTACCTTATCTTCGCCCTGGAGCAACCGGAGGAAGAAGC
>SYMT01000649.1 GCA_005805375.1 Actinomycetota bacterium | reverse complement strand
GTCCAGGCGGTCTACTGCTTCGGCAGCGACCTCCCGATGGCGCTCATCCATGAGCGGCTGATCGTCGGCGAGGGCCTGGGAGCGGTGCCGGATGACGTCCCGGTCGTCCCGCTCCAGGCCGACCTGCTGCGCGAGCAGAAGCGGCTGCGCCTGGCCCGAGAAGAGGCACACCGCGATCTGGACCTGGATCTGCGCCGCGAAACCGACGCGGAGCGAAGCCGGCTCCTGCACCGGTTGCGTCTCCTGGGTGTGCCCTGGGGGCAGGTGCGCGACCAGGGAGCCCGGCAGAAGGGCACCTTCCACGAGAACTGGCGCCTCCAATGGCAGCCGGAGCTGGATGTAGCCCTGATTGAGGCGGGGATCTGGGGGAATACCATAGCGGAATCCGCCGCGGCCCGCACGGCCGATCTCGCCCGCCGCACCGAGATCCTGCCTCCGCTCACCGAACTGCTGGATGATGCGCTGCTGGCGGATCTACCGGACGCTGTGTCGGCACTGATGACCCGCCTGCAGGAGCTGGCGGCCATGTCGGCGGATCTGGGCCATCTGATGGAGGTGCTGCCGCCCCTGGCCACAGTGCAGCGCTACGGCAATGTGCGGCGGACCGATGCCGCCGCCGTGGGGCAGATCGTCCAGGGCCTAGCGACGCGGATCTGCGTGGGCCTCCCCTCCGCCTGCTCCTCATTGAATGACGATGCGGCCGAGGAGATGTATCCGCATCTGCTCGGCGTTCACGGCGCCCTGATGACGCTGAACGACGAAGAGCAGATGAACGCATGGAGTCAGACACTGCACCGGCTCGCGGACCAGATCGGCGGGCATGGCTTGATTGCGGGCCGCTGCTGCCGGCTGCTGCTCGACAGTCGCCGCATCGAACCGGACGAAGCGGCCCGCCGGCTCGGTCTGGCGCTCTCCACGGCGACCGAGCCGGCCGCAGCCGCTGCCTGGGTCGAGGGGCTCCTCCGCGACAGCGGCTCCCTCCTGCTCCACGATCCGGTGCTCTGGGGTGTCGTGGATGCGTGGGTCACCGGCCTTGCACCCGACGTCTTCACCCAACTCGTGCCGCTGCTGCGGCGCACCTTCTCGACGTTCACCGCTCCGGAACGGCGGAACCTGGGCCAGGTGGTCCGGCAGGGGCGAAGTCGCACCGGTGTCTCCGGTATCCCAGATTCTGACATCCATCCCGAACGGGCTGCGCGCCCGCTGCCGACGCTCGCACTTCTCCTGGGACTGTCCGGGGGGGTGAAGGCTGATGGCTCCGGGGAGCTTCCCGCAGGCGGAGCCCCCGGATCGAAATGAAGCAGTCAATTTCTGACCGGTCCTCACCGCTGCCGTTGTTGCCGGCGCTGGGATTCCACTGGTAGAGGAAAAAACCATGAACGATGACGAACGCCTCCGCCGCTGGCGGTTAATCCTGGGCGGGCAGCAGTCCGACGGAACCGGGTGCTCGCTGCGTGGGACGGATGTTTCGATGGACCGTGCTCTGGAGGCGCTGTACGACTGCGACCGCCGGGCGGGGTTGGGTTCGTCCACGCCGCAGGTCGCTCGCTGGCTCGGCGATATCCGTACCTTCTTTCCGTCGTCCGTCGTGCGGGTGATGCAGAAGGACGCACTCGATCGCCTCAACCTGAGACAGATGCTCCTCCAGCCCGAGTTGATGGAGGCGGTGCAGCCGGACGTCCACATGGTGGCGAATCTCCTCTCCCTCCGGCATCTCCTGCCGGATCAGGCACGAGAAACTGCGCGCCAGGTAGTGCGCCAGGTGGTGGACGAACTCCACCGCAAGCTGGCGCAGCCGCTGCATCGGGCCGTGACCGGCAGCCTGAATCGCTCGGTGCGTAACCGGCGTCCCCGGCACAACGAAATTGACTGGCACCGCACCATCCGCGCCAACCTCCGGCACTATCAGCCGGAGTACCGCACAATCGTGCCAGAAACCCGAATCGGCTACGGGCGCAAGCGCTCCGCCCTGCGCCAGGTGGTGCTCTGCGTGGACCAGAGTGGTTCAATGGCGACATCCGTGGTATACTCGGGCATCTTCGGGGCGGTCATGGCGTCCATCCGAGCGCTCCAAACCCAGATCGTCGTTTTCGACACGGCGGTCGTGGATCTCACTCATCTGGCACACGATCCGGTGGATCTTCTCTTCGGCACCCAACTGGGGGGCGGCACCGACATCGGGGCGGCGCTCCGCTACTGCCAGGAACTGATCCGGCAGCCACGCGACACCATCTTTGTTCTCATCAGCGATCTATTCGACGGAGCCCCGCACGGCGCCACCGTGAAGATCGCCTCCCAATTGGTACAGGCCGGAGTGCAGATGGTGGCGCTCCTGGCGCTGAACGACGAAGGCGCTCCCTGTTACGACCACGAACACGCCGGCGCCCTTGCCGCGCTGGGAGTTCCGAGTTTCGCCTGCACACCGGACCTGTTCCCGGACCTGATGGCCGCCGCAATCCAGCGTCGTGATCTGAGCCAATGGGCTGCGGGCGCGGGAATCGTGGCTGCGCGGGCCGGAGCGCGTGCTTGAGTTCGGACGAGGAGAATCGTTCCGGACGGGAACCCACCCCGCATCGGAGGGTGCTGGGGCTGGCGGCGCCCATCATCGGGGAGAACCTGCTGGAGACCATGCTGGGCATTGTGGACACGGTGCTCGTGGCCCGGGTGGGGATGGCGGCGATTGCAGGCGTCGGGATGGGCCAGCAACTCACCTTCTTCGTCCTCTCTATGCTGGCGGCGCTCTCGGTCGGCAGTTCCGTCCTCGTGGCACAGGCGGTGGGGGCGGCCGATGTGGCGACTGCCGGGCGGTACGCCCGGCAGTCCCTGCTCTGGAGCGTGATCCTCTCAGTGCCGTTGGCGTTGGGCGGCGTCCTGTTGGCGGAGCCGATCCTGCGGGTCTGCGGGCTGGAGCCCGAGGCGCATCGCATCGCGGTCGGATTTTTTCAGGTGACGATGGGCACGGTGGTGGTATTGGTGGCCCGGATCATCGCCGGCGGCGTATTGCGCGGCGCAGGAGACTCCCGTACGCCCATGCGCGTGACCGCGGTCGCGAACGTCCTGAACATCGGCCTCGCCTACGGGCTGATCTACGGACATTGGGGCATGCCGGCGTTGGGGGCCGTGGGGAGCGCATGGGCCACGTTCGCCGCTCGGGCCGTCGCGCTGCTGCTCATCCTGCGCCCGCTGTGGGTGGGGCGTGGCGGCGTACGCCTGGGAGGCGGAGGCAGTTGGCGCCCGGACGTGTCGGTGATCCGGCAGGTACTCTCGATCGGCGTTCCTGCTGCGGTCGAGCGGTCGAGCAGTTGATGATCTCCAGTGCCTTCCTCATGCTGAGCGCGCGGGTGGCGGGCCTGGGCACAGACCTGCTGGCGGCCCAGCGGATCTCCATGTCGGCTCTCTCCTTCTCCTTCCTGCCCGGGATCGGGTTCAGCCTGGCTACCACCACGTTGGTAGGACACTGCATCGGCGCGCGCAAGCCGGGGGAGAGCACCGGAGTGACCCGCGCCGCGACCACGTGGGCCGTGCTCTGGATGTCTGCGATCGGCGCTGTCGTCCTGGTGCTTGCCGACCCGATCATGCGATTGTTCACTCAGGACCCACAGGTGGTGCGGCTCGGATCGGCCGGGCTCCGGGTGGTGGCGCTACTCCAACCGGCGTGGGCCGTGAGCATGGTGCATGCCGGAGCCCTGCGGGGGACCGGCGACACGCGTTATCCGTTGATCGTGAGCGCCACGGGCACCTGGACCGCCGTCCTGCTTGCCTCCTTCGGCCTTAGCTGGATCGGCGGCGACCTGACCACCGTCTGGGGCGCCTTCATGTTTACCTCCCCCATCACGGCGACTCTGCTCTGGTGGCGATTTCGCCGTCGGATCGAGGGGCTCGTTGCCGCCGAGTCCGGTAGTTGAGGCGATCACGCCGGCGATCGGGAGGCGCCGGTGTGATTGCGGCGTTAGAGGCTCATCGTGTGGCCAAACCCGCCCAGCCGGGGCACGCCTGGGGCGACGGCCCCGATCGGTGGCTGTTCAGATCAGCTCTTTCACCGGCGCGTGCCCCGGCAGGAGATAATTGGGGCGGCCCTCCACATCACGCAGTTCGGTGGTCTCCAGCGGAATCCCCATGTTGTGATACAGCGTGGCGTGCAGGTCGCGGAAATGGACCGGGCGGTCGTCCGCATATTCGCCGAAACGATTGGTCGCGCCGATGACCTGCCCCGTGCGCATCCCCCCACCAGCCAGCATCGCCATCGAGACCGGCGACCAGTGCTCCCGGCAACCTTCGGCGGCGTACTGACCCATATAGCCGCCAAGCTTCGGGGAGCGGCCGAACTCACCCCAGGCAATGACCGATACCTCCTGGTCCATGCCCCGGTCGTGCAGATCCCGGATGAGGGCGGAGAGCGCCTGATCCAGTTGACGAATCTGATCACGGATGAAGGTTTGCGGGAGGCTGTGAAAGTCCCACTCGCCCAGCCCGAGAGTCACACAGCGCACCCCTGCCTCGACCAGCCGGCGCGCCATCAGCAGACGCGACGGCCGGTCGTCCCACTGCAGGCCGGTCGGATTGGGAGCATCCTTGCCGTAGCGTTCGCGGGTCTTCGGATCTTCGCGCGAAAGGTCCATCGCCTGCACCAGCTTGCTGTCGGTGAGGATCTCAAAGGCGCGGGTGTGGGCCGCATCCAGTTGCTGACCACCGGCGCTTTGATCTACCGTCCGGCGAAACTGATCGAGCGAGGTGAGCACCCGGCGGCGCTGGGACAGACGCGAGAGGGATATCCCCTTCAGGGTCATGTCTTGCAGCACAGGACCATCAATCTGCACCGGTCCATGCTCCGGTCCGAGGAAACCGGGGTGCGCCGGGTTGGTGAAAGGCGCGTGACTGGAACGCCCGCGGATATCCACAAACGGCGGCACGGACGGCTGCGCACTCCCCAGGACCCGGGAAGCCACCGCCCCCAACACGGGCAACTTCTTGTCGCGATCCTCGCCGATGGAGTACCCGTTGATCGGCTGATTCGAAGCGTGCTCATCGCGCAACCCAACGACGGAGCGAACAATGGCGAAACGATCCGCCATGCGTGCCAGATGGGGCATGTGCTCGCAGATACGAATCCCGGACACATTGGTCTCGATCGGCTTAAAGACGCCGCGGATTTCCGCGGGTGCATCCGGCTTCATGTCCACCATGTCCAGGTGCGGCGGGCCTCCCGCGAGGAAGAGCATGATGACTGCCCGGTGGCCGGAGCGCACCCCCGCCATTGCTTCCGCCGCGAGGATTTGCGGTAGGGTGAGTCCGCCCATCGCGAGCCCTCCGATCTGCAAGAACTCCCGTCGTGTACCGGCGCAAGTCTGCACCTTCTCTCCCTGAATCGTCAGCATCAATGCGCCCCTGTGTTTCCAGCCCGTCCACGAAACCCGTGCAGTGAGACGGTGCAATCGCGAGGAGGTTTCGGGGAACTTACTCCGCGCCCGGACCCTCCAACCCCGGCGCTTCCGCCCACTCGCTCTCCTCCCGCGCCGGGTCGGGTCACCCGCTATGCCGCAGCGCGCGAGAGGGGCGTCCGAAGCTCTCCGGAGGTACAATGTACTCGTTCTGCACGTCCCGCAGGCAGCATCCCGAGATCTCCCCCATGCCGAAGTCGCACAGCTCACCACCAATCCGCATCGCTTTCGCCGGTTTCCAGCACGGGCATGTCCAGGCACTGTATCAGGCGGCGCAGCTCCGCGACGATTTGGCGATTGTTGCGGCATCGGACGAGAAGGAGGCGACCCGCCGGGCATTGGCGGCCGGCGGAAAGGTCGCGATCACACACAGTTCCATTATAAAGATGTTGGACGAAGTGCCGTGCGACGTCGTGGCGGTGGGGGATGAGTACGGTCGGCGCGGCGCCCTACTTCTTGAGGCGCTGGCACGTGGGAGGCACGTGATCAGCGACAAGCCGATCTGCACTTCCCTGGCCGAGCTGGATCAGATCGAGACCGCGGCCCGGGCGCAGGGCTTGGTGGTTGGCTGCCAGTTGGACATGCGCGACGGAGCGGTCGCGGCGGAGGCGCGCCGGCGCATCCTGGGTGGTGAGATCGGGGAAGTCCACGCGGTGAGTGTCGGGGGACAACACCCACTGTTGTACGGGACGCGTCCGGATTGGTATTTCGAGCGCGGCAAGCACGGGGGCACCATCAACGACATCGGGATCCACGCGCTCGACGCGCTGCCGTGGATGACGGGGCTGCGGTTTCGCGAGATCAGCTTCGCGCGAGTCTGGAATGCGCGCATCCCGCAGGCGCCCGAGTTCCAGGACGGCGCCCAGTTTGCGATGGTGATGAGCAATGGCGCGGGCCTGCTTGCCGACGTGTCCTACCTGGCGCCCGACGCAGGCGGCTACCGCACGCCGCAGTACTGGCGGATGACATTCTGGGGCAGCGGGGGCCTGCTGGAAACGGATTTCTCCACCGGACAGCTCGTGATCTGCCGGCATGATGACGCAGCACCACAGAGAGTCCAGGCAGAGGGCGGCACTTCGGGAGGCTATCTGGATTCGTTCGTACGCGAGGTGCGGGGCGAGACCGAGGGGCTGCACCTGTCCAGCACGGAAGTTCTCGCTGCCAGTCGCCTCGCCCTGCGGGTCCAGGAAGCTGCGGACCGGGGGCGATGCCGGGTGCCGTTGGACGCGTCGGAAAGCCATTGACCGCCCGCCTGTGCCCGAGCCGCACCGGACGGGGAAGGGGTAAGGAGGGGGTGAGTGTTTCCCTTACCTGTCTTCCCATCACTCTTCCCTCCTCTGACGGTGGGTGATGCGCGGGAAGTGAAAGACGAGTAGCCGCCGCAGTCTCTGCTCTCTACTCTTCCCTCGCCGGAGAACGTTGCTCCGGCGAGGCCTACCGCAGGAATCGTACGGAGCGCTTCAGATGAGTCACGTTGACGACTTCATCGTGATGTTGTCCGCCGCGGACGCCTCAGAGCGAGCCCGCGGCGCCTGGGAACTGGGAAACCTGGGTCCCGCCGCCGCGGATGCTGCCGGCGCGCTGGCACAGGTCCTGCACGAGGAGCCGATTCGAGATGTTGCGACCTGGGCACTCGTGAAAATCGGGAAGCCCGCAGCCGGAGCTTTAGTCAATTGCCTGGGCAGTGAATGCCCGGCAGTGCGGCGCGCGGCCATCAGCGCGCTGTGGAAGATCGCCTCGGAAGGGGACGCGGTCATCCCGGCTGCGCTGGCGGGCGTGCTCTCGGACACGGAACCGGAAGTACGGGCCTACGCTGCGTGGGCACTCGGCGAGATGGGGCGTATATCCGCATCGGCGACCGGCGCGCTGATCGGCGCCCTGACGGATGTCCAGCCCGCCGTACGGAGGCACGCCGCCACGGCACTCGGGCGCATCGGTGCGCCGACTCCTGCCGTAGCGCGGGCGCTGGCTGCCAGTCTGGACGACGGCGTTTCCGAGGTGCGACAGGCGGTCGCGGGCGCACTCCAGGAACTCGCGGGTGGGGATCACACGGGTGTGCTCGGGTGCGCACTTGCAGGCCTGGACGCACTGGCGCATCGTGGGCCTCGCCGCGAGCGACCGGTGTTTCGCGCGGCAGCCGGGGCGATTCGCGCAAATGCACCGCAGTTACGCTCCCTCCCGCTGCGCTCCTCCGAAGCCGCCTTCGTGGATACTCTGCCGATCCCGGCAACTGGCCCCCGGCCGCGGGCGATGAACCTCCCCATTCCTTCCGCAGGCGAAGAGCACGCCGAGACCTGAGCGATCCGCCCCGGCGTGCTCTGCCTGACCGTATCACTGGGGCGGTGCAGGCGCCTTCGCTTCGGCCGCGAGTAGCTGGCCGAGGAACTCGCGTCCCTCCGGCAGCAGGGTGATCTGAGCCTGGCTGCCGAGCAGGCGTTGTGTCTCGAGGATCTCGAACACAGCGTCGGCTACTTCCGGATCCGCGGAGATTTCCTGGAGCGCGGCGCCGACGATCTTGGGACGCATCGCCTGCGCCCGGGCGAACTCGATCGCTGCCTGCCGTTCAGCCGTGCTGGTGATGATGCTGACCTGGTTGATGCCATCCTGCTTGATGGCGGAGGTCACCTGGCGGAGGCGGTTGACGACCTTCTCCTCAATCTGTTGGATCATACCGCGATCCCGGAAATGCACCTTCCGGATGTAGACGGACCCCAGGCGATACCCCCACTCATCTGACTTCGGGGAGACATCGTGCCGCACCACCTGACTCATCTTGTGACGGGTCTCCAGCATTTCACCAAGGGGCATGTTGCTCAGGCAGCGGACCGTGGCATTACTCACGTTCGCGCCCAGCGAACCGCGGGGATCAGTATTCTTGAACAGGTACGCCACCGGATCGCTGATATACATCTCGTACCAGATGCCGATCCCCATCGGCGCGCCTTCCTCGGAGTTCACGGCCTGGCTGCGCAGGTACTGCTGATCGAGTCGCATGTCCAGGACATAGCAGCGTCCCAGCCAGTTGACGTAGGCGCCCGCCGGCCCCAACTTCTGCCAGAGGAAGTAGAGACCCGGCTCGTCCAGAATCGCCACGACTTTTCCGAACAGCACGTAGACGTGGCAGCGCCCCTCTTCCACGATCGTGTACAGGCCCAACGCACGCGCCAGCGCCGACAGGATCGGCATCGCCACGAACAGCCCGAAGAACGTCATAATCGCGGGGATCAGGAAATTCATGATGTCACCTCACGGCTTTCTACGTGCTCTCGCAAACGCTCGGCGACGCGCGCCACAGAAGACTCCTTTGGCGGATTCAGCGCGATACCGGGTCCTTGCTCCAGCGCGAGCAGTCTCTCCTCCTCGCGAGGGTGCTCGGTGACCCGGCTCGACGCTCGACGGGCGGCAGAGGCGCCGGCCCACCTGCGTTTGCCCGCGTCCACCTCAAGGATGGCGCGTGTCGCGCGGCTGAAGAGTTGCAACCGGACGTTGCGGAGGTATCCGGGCAGGGCCTCCGGGCCACGGCCCTTCAGCTCCGCAATCTGGGCGGCGAGCGCATTCAGCGGCTCAACCTCGGCATGGGCATTGAGCGTTTCGATTTCCACCGCGCGCCGCGACTGCACGATCCGCTGATCGGCGGCTGCCTGGGCGAGGCTCACATCGGACGACACATGGTTGTGCGCCGTGTTGATTGCCGCAAGCGCCGACTCCACTTCCGGGGGCGGATCAATCCCCGTGATCAGCGATGCATCCAGCATGATGCCATACCGCGCCGCGGACGAGAGGCATTCCCGCTCCATGTGCTCGTTGAGATCGCGCAGGTTCTTTCGCAAGTCGTTGATGGAGACGCCGCTCACCACGCTGGCCTCCTCGGGCTGGGAACCGAGCGCCAGGGACGGGTCATTGTCCGGAGCCTGAAAATTGGCGATACGCTCGCGCAGGACTGAAACAAAGTAGCCCATCACGTGAACAATCGGCGCC
>SYMT01000648.1 GCA_005805375.1 Actinomycetota bacterium | reverse complement strand
GCCACGCCGCGCGCGCCGAGTTCGCGCCGCACCGAGCGCGCCTCGCTGCCGGTGCGCACCAGCACCGCGATATCGGCGATCCGGGAGCCCCGCGCGCGCATTTGTGTGAACGCCTGGTGCCCCGGAGTGTCGAGGAACGTGAGGCGTTTCATCACTTTGCGCCCTTCCCGCTCCTCACCCGTCTCGATCGCCGTCTGGAACGCGCCGATGTGCTGGGTGATCCCGCCGAACTCCCCCCCGGCGACGTTCGTGTTCCGGATGGTGTCCAACAGAGTCGTCTTGCCGTGGTCTACGTGTCCCATCACCACAATGACCGGGGGGCGAGTGATTGGCCCGGACGGGCGAGCCTTCCGCTGCGCTTTAGCGCCGACGGCGGGCTCACCTGTGGATCGGGGGGATGAGCCGGACGGTCCTGCGCCGCCGGTCGGGCCGGAACGAGCGCTGGGGCCGGCCATCACGGCGACAAAGCCGAGTTTCTCGGCGACCTTGGCCGCGTCGTCGGCCGAGACCGGAGTGTTGAGGTTGGCCAGGACCCCAAACATCATCAACTCGCGCTGGACTGTCTGGGGAGTACTCCCCAGTCCAGCAGCAAGTTCGGTGACGGTGGGCGAACCGCTGATCTCGATCAGCTTGTCCGCATCATTGTTCAGAACGGCAGAGGAATTGCGTGCGTTCACGTTGCTCCGAATACTCCCATCGCTGGCGCCGACAGCATTCCGCGGCAGAAGCAAGAGTCGGTCCGGGTGACGGAAGACGGACGAGAGGGAAGGGAAGAGAGGCGTTAGGGTCGCCGGTCTACAGTTCCATCGTCATCCTCCGAACCGGACCCACTCCGATCCGCTTCGCGGGATCGCAGGTAGGCGCGAAAACCTTCTTCGAGAACAGCCGCCACCTCACGGGGGACTGTTCGGCGGAATGCCCGATCCAGCGCTTTGCGTTTCAGCGCCCGGCCCAGGCAATCTGCATCCGGGCAGAGATACGCTCCCCTCCCGGCAATTCTACGACGCGGATCCACGGCGAGTGAGCCGTCTGCCGCCTGTGCAATCCGCACCAGAGCGCACTGCGTGTGCGTTTCCCGGCAGCCGATGCAAGTCCGCCGCGGTTCGTGAGGCACTTCCTTCGCCAACCGACACCGCGCGTTTCCGCCGTCGGCTCCGGGGCCCCATTGCCGCGAATTCAGACGACAGATCTTATTATAGAAGGAACAGCGTGCAGGAAGTGACTCGCAGAGCGCGGATTGCCCCGCGCGCCGGGTCGCCTGCGCCCGCCTCTCGTTACTGCGGGGCGCTCCGGCGCTCCCGATCCTGGCTCTCGCTGCGGATGTCAATCCGCCACTGGGTCAGCCGCGCGGCGAGCCGCACGTTTTGCCCTTCCTTGCCGATGGCAAGCGACAGTTGGGTGTCCGGTACGACGACATACGCGCTCGCGACGGCGGCGTTGATCGCGACACTGGTCGGCTTGGCCGGGCTCAGCGCCTCTCGAATGTACGCATCCGGATCCTCGCTCCACCGGATGATGTCAATCTTCTCTCCGTACAGCTCATTCACCACCGCCTGCACCCGCGCGCCGCGATGCCCGACGCAGGCGCCCACCGGATCTACCTTCTCATCGCGCGACCACACCGCGATCTTGGCGCGATGGCCCGCTTCCCGAGCGACACTCTTGATCTCGACCGTACCGTCTTCGATCTCCGGCACCTCCAACTCGAAGAGGCGCCGGATGAGGGACGGGTGCGAGCGCGAGACGATCACCTGCGGCCCTTTCGCCGTCCGCTTCACTTCCAGCAGATAGACCTTGAGCTTGTCATTGAACCGGTACGGCTCACCGGGAACCTGCTCGCTATGGGGAAGCAGTGCCTCTACCTTGCCGAGCAGCACCGAGCAGTTGCGCTGCTCCCGCTTCTGCACCACCCCGGTCAGCACTTCACCAACGCGGTTGCCGAATTCCTCGAAGACCCGTTCCCGTTCCGCCTCGCGAATCCGCTGGAACACCACCTGCTTGGCGGTTTGGGCGGCGATCCGATTAAAGCCCTCGGCAGGGATCTCCACGTCCACCACATCGCCGAGCTTGTTCAATGGGTTGCGGCGCTGTGCCTCGATGAGCGCGATTTCCCGGTGCGGGTTTTCCACGCTCTCGACGACAACTTTGCGCAAGAGCATCTTGAGCCCACGGCCACGCGCGTCCATGTGCAGCTTGACTTCGGCTGCATCGGAAAAAGAACGCCGGTACGCAGTCCCCAGGGCCGACTCGACCGTCTCGATCAGCTGCTCGAGTGGGATGTCCTTTTCCTTCTCGATCTGCCGCAATGCGTCGAGGAAGTCGCCGTTCATTTCGCCTCAACTCCTCTCTTCGCCCCGAGTGCGGGCGCTGCGATGATTGCAGCAGGCGGGCAATCCTGCCCCAAGAGCGCAAAAGAGTGGGTTCGCACCCACTCCTTCCCCCTGGCAAGCCTGCGCGGGGCGCCGTTTTGCTCGGGCGCCGCAATGTCCCCGAGTATACCACGCCCACCGGGGGTTGGCAATGGCCGCACAAGGGTTCAGGGGGTCCGGGTGAACCTAAAGGTGCTGCATCTCCATCGCCAGACACGCCGCCCCCACCACGCCGGTGTGTCCGCGGAGTTCTGCGATTCGGATCTCCACCGTGCGGACCAGCGACGGCATGCAGCGGGTGCGCACCACCTCCCGGATCGGGTCGTGCAACAGATCCGCCGCACCGACCGCGACGCCTCCTCCAAGGATAATGATGTCCGGATCGAAGAGGTTGATGATGTTGGAGATCCCCAGCCCGAGGTAGAGGGCGGTCTCGCTCCATACGTCGCGGGCGCGCATGTCACCGCCCCTGGCGCGTTCGGCGACGCGCTCCGCGGTCCACTGGCCGTGATCAGGTCCGCCCGGCGCCGGTTCGGCTGCGAAGGCGAGTGCGGCACGGCGGGCAATGCCCCGGCCCGAGGCCAGGGCCTCCAGGCATCCGGTGTTGCCGCAGTCGCAGGGGGGCCCTCCGGCAGGCAGCAGGACCTGATGGCCGAATTCGCCCGCAGCCCCAGTGACGCCGCGCAGGACCCGCCCCTCCCCCACGATGCCGCCGCCGATCCCGGTGCTGAGGGTGATATACGCGACGAGGCGGCCGCCCCGGCCCGCCCCAAAGCGAGCCTCCGCCAGGGCGCAGGCGTTGGCGTCGTTGTCTCCGGCCGCGGGCACTCCGAAAGCCGTAGTCAGCGGTCCCCGCAGCGACACCTCCTGGAGTTCCGGAATCGTCGGTGCAGCGCGCATCGTGATCCCGTCGCGGTTCACGGGACCCGGGAGTGCGATGCCGACGCCCTCGAGTGCCGCGCCGTCCACCTGCGCGAGAGCGGCGCGGCCCAGGTGGATGATCTCCCGCAGGGGGTCGCCGCCCGACCGGCACGCGGCGGTGTCTTGGCGTAGGGTGGAGAGCACCTCGCCGGCGCCGGTCACTACACCGACCGCGACTTTGGTTCCGCCCACATCCAGCCCGAGATACACGTTCATTTCGCTCCTTGTGTTGTTGAGCGCACGAATACGGACTCGACGGTTCCGCGGAACGCTGTGGACCAGATGGGCGAGCGTGCGAGTGCCAGAGCAAGTCCGTCATCGCGGCTGGTCACGATCACTTCCACCCCGCGCCGATCCAGCGCTTCCTGCCACCCGGCGGCGACGCGGTGAATCACCATCTCGTCTGCGAAGGCGCCGCCGGCGTAGTACACTTCCGCCCGCCCATCCACGAATACGCGCCGGGCGGGTTGGAGGCGCCAGAGCAAGTAGCCCCCCCACACATAGTCGTTGTACAGTCTGCCCGGCCACTCGCCGCGCGCCAATCGTTCCGCTGCCTGACGGGGGAAACTCTGCATCCCCACGCCGTAGTCG
>SYMT01000008.1 GCA_005805375.1 Actinomycetota bacterium | reverse complement strand
GCGTGCGGCTCCTCGCACCCGAGATGGCCGCCCTGGAAACGCAGATCGAGCGTCTCCCGGCACTGGGGAAGTGGTTCGTGACCATCCCGGGAGTGGTCCCCGCCTGACGGGAGGATTAATTCTGCGCGGTTCCCTAAGCGGCGCGTGTCCGGCGAGAAGTGCTCCACGCGGGTGTCGATGGCGTTCCGTACGGTAGCCCACTGCGGGGTGGAGCCGGCGCCGGAGTGATAGTCCGTGATCACCTGCGCCCGCGGCGAGAGCCGGAACTCGCCCGCTTCGTATTCCCCGCAGCCGGCGATGAGGGGTCGCGTAGCGAGTAGCGGCGCCAGGAAGAAGCGGGCGATGGGCCCCGAGATGTCCAGCGCACTCTCGTAGAGCTGCGGGGGTACGGCGAAGTTCTCGTGCAGCCCGCGGAGGTACGTGGCGCCGGGTGCCCGCGTGTGCCGGTAAAGGGAGCCTCGGATGGAGTTCGGCGCTGCCACCGCTTCGCACGCCTGGTGAAACGCCCAGACGAACAGCGGAAGGGAAGACAGCGTGTGCCCCACTGCCTCCATCGGGGTGCGGCACTCCGGTGTGCACCACTCCGGATAGCAGCCGCGGAAATCGCTGCCGTCCAGGTACGCCTTGCCGCCGGACGCGAGGAAGACAGACGACGGGTTGGAATATGTATGCAGGATACTTCCCGCTTCCATCACCCCGATGAGGCTGGGCACACGGGAGCGGACCACTCCGATCCAGTGCCGCCAGAACTGCTTGTAGAACTCGTCGTCCTCGACTCGCCGGCCCTGCGCGTCAAAGAAGTCGGCCTGGAACTCTGTTTCCACGCCCAGCACGAATGGTGATAGTGAAGATCCGGACATGGCAGGTAAGGCTCGCGAGGTCTTTGGCTCACCGTTCAACACAGCGCGCTTCTGCACCTGCGTGGTGGGCACCCGTAGTGATGCGGAACCCCCGGCGATCGAGCACAGTTTCCTTACGCATCACGGATTACACATTGCGCGCAGGCACCAGGCTACTTCAGCAGGGGATGTGTGGCTGAAAGCTGCTGGATGAGGAACGTGATGTCCGGCTCCGAGCTGGTGAACCGGTCCTGGGCCGCCGGGTCGGACGGGAGCCCGGCCAGGATCCGGAGTGCGTCCAGGGTGCACCGGACCCCGGTGTTGGGGTGATAGCCCCCTCCCGGGCCCATCAGGATCCGGCCCCCGCACACCTCGTCCGCACAGCGCCGCAGCGCCGCGTTGATCGCGGCAAAACCGGCGTTCGAGAGCATCATGCAGCCGAGCGGATCGCTCCAATGCGCGTCGAAGTGAGTGAATACCAGGATCAGTTCCGGGCGCCATCGCCGGAGCGCGGGGATCACCACGCGCTCAATCACAGCCGCATAGTTCTTGTCCCCGGAGCTGTTGGGAAGCGGCACGTTCAGGATGGTTCCCGGTGCGGCCGCGCTGCCGGTCTCCTCCACCAGGCTCCGCGCATCCCCTGCAAGCTCGTGGAGGGAGCACTTGAAGACCCGAGGATCGTTGTAGAAGATGTCCACTACGCCGTTCCCGAAGTGGGCATCGTAGTCAACGACCGCCACCCGGCGCAGGCCGTGCCGGTCGAGCGCGAACTGCGCCCCCAAGGCCAACTCGTTCAGCATCCCCCGTCCCTGCCCCCGCTCCACGTGGTGCCCCCCCCCGCTGACCAGCGCAAAGGCGTTTCGGCAGCGGCCCGCCAGGATAGCCTGGATACCGGAACAGACGGCGCCCGCGCCCAGGAGCGCGTCCGGCAGCGCGTACCGGATCAGGCCCTCGATCCACTCCTGCAGCGCAACTCCTTCGCGGACGCGAAACAGCTCTTGCCCGAACGACTGCGGCTGGTCGAGCGTCTGGTAAAACGCGGAGGCAGGGTCCTTCAGCGCGTCGATGTACTGCGGAGCATGGGCGGCCCGAACCACCGCCTCGTCCACCGGCCGGACTTCCAGCGACAACAGCGACTTGAAAACCGCGTCCGCCTGAACCGCAGATAGGAGGTGCGAGAATTCCCGGTGTTGAACGTACCAGGGAGCGTCTTCCGGAAGGGGTGGAAGTACGGCCAATCCGGTTCGGGTGGTCATGCGAGCGGACGCTCCAGGGTCGCTTCCAGCCATTGAGGCGAGGAGGGTTTCATGCGAAGGGATGGCGACAGCCTCGACACCGTTAGTTTTGCACAAGCAGACAAGCTCGACCAGGCAACCCGTGACGATATTCAGAATCTCCGAAGGAACGCCATCAACTGGGAGACGGTCAAGTTCTCCGAGACGCCGGACGGGCAACGGGATCCCGGCCTGACGGCCAACTATCCCAACCCGCTCCTCCGGGATAACAACGACGCCATGACCGTCTTCCACGGCGAAGTATGGCGCGCGTTCCGGGCGCAGGAACAAACGCCGGAGGCGCTCCAGGTTCGCGCCGAAGTCGAGTCGGGCGCGGTGCTCTATCGCTTGACGACCGTGGGCGCAGATGGCAGCCTCTCGCAGTTCATGGCCCCGGAGGATCCGCGCACCACCCCAGACTTCGCCCAGCGATACGGGATACCCCCGGGCGGCAATTATCAAGTGGACGAGTTCCAATTGAAGCCGGGAGCCGCATTCACCACCGGCCAGGCGTGGTCCAGCCTCTCGGACTCTCGTCCCCGGGATGGGGTCGAAATCGTTGTCGAGATGGGTTCCCTGGAGCGCGTGGGGGGGCCCAGTTTTTACGGCGGCTCTCCTGGCCCCGGTCCGGGACCATCCGGCGACGGAGGCGGCACCGGTTACCAGCAGCATTTTGTGACTGCGGACCAAGCCGAGCAGCGGCTCAATGAGCTGAAGTCCGGCGGGTCCAGCGGCGAGTAGCGGACGGGTGTATCTAACCATCAGCAGCGGCAAGTGCCGGAAGGGCCTATGACCGGGCCTACCCTGATGGGTCTGGAGACCGAGCACTGCCTGGTCTTGCCGGGTGCGCGGCTGTCTGATGAGAGCCTGCGTGCCGCCCGGAACGGCATGGCCCGTGCGATCGTGGAGTGCGAGCCTTCGTTCCACTCGGTGCGGTGGTGCTACGACTATCCCTACGAGCTCTACCGGTTCGAGGGGGTAGTTAACCGGGTCCTCCCGAACGGCTCCCGGCTGTACGACGAGGAAGGCTACGTAGAGAGTTGCACCGCGGAGTGCTCCGATCCGTTCCAGCTTCTGGCCGTGGAGCACGCGAATACCGCTCGACTGGAGCGGATCACCGCGGAGGCGGCCGCGCGCCACGGCGTCCCCCTCCGGCTGGTGAAGAGCAACCTGGAGTATGGGTCGCACTGGCCGTGGTCAACCAGTAACGCCTGCCACGAGAACTACAGCGTCTCCCCGCAGCTCTCCCAGGAGTTGACCACGCCGAGCTCCCGGGCGGCCCGGGAAGTGTGGCTCCCGTTCCTGGTCACCCGCACCCTGTTCACGGGCGCCGGGTGTGTCCGTTCCCGCGCACCGCTGGAGTTGCGGCCGGACGGGGCCTCCCCGCCGCCTGACCCGCGCACCCGGCCGGCCCTGAGGCTGCTCCGGCTGTTTCCGCCCGATGGCCGATTCCAGCTCTCCCAGCGGGCGGACTTCCTGTCTCAGGTGATCGGTCTGGAGACCACCCGGTTTCGGAGCCTGATCAACACACGGGACGAGCCGCATGCAGATCCCCAGCGGCTGCGCCGGCTTCACGTGATCGTGGGGGACAGCAACCGCGCCGATCTCTCAACGTTCCTAAAGTGCGGCGTAAGCCGGGTGGTGCTGGCGATGCTGGAGTCGGGTTGGGCTGGGGAAGGCCTGGAACTGGCGGATCCGCTCACGGCGATGCGGACGGTCTCGCGCGACCTCTCCCTCCAGGCTCCCATAGCGCGTGCGGACGGAGGCATCGTCACCGCGCTGGAACTCCAGCGGCAATTGTGCGCTCAAGCGCGGGAGTACTGTGCTCGCGGCCGGGACGAGCTTCCGGCATGGTACGAAGTGGTAGTAGGAGAGTGGGAGCGCGTGCTGTCCATCCTCGGCCAGGACTACCTGCTGCTGCGCTGGGAATTGGATTGGGTGGCAAAGCTCGCCCTGATCCAGGAAGTGTGCGACCAGCAGAACGTCGTCGCGGATTCCGATGAGGCGTGCGCCGTGGACGTCTGCTACTCTACGCTGGGAGATCCGCTCTTCGCAGCACTTCGTGCCCATCACCTGCGGCGGCTGGTCCCGGACGCCGAGATCCGGGCCCTGGAGGAGACTCCCCCCTCCACCCGAGCGCGAGACCGGGTGGCGATCCTCCGCACCGGGAAGGTGGCGGAGATCAACTGGGACGTAGCGATCCTCACCGACGGCTCCCGCGTCCACTTCCCCCATTTCGGCGGAGCGGAGCGAGGGCTGTAACTGCTCCGGCGTCCGACAGCCCGTGCGGAATGCCGCCGTTCCCCATAACGCGAGTGCGCCTGACCAGAGAGGGATTTCAATCCCTCTCTGGTCAGGCGGCAATCGGCCAGCCTAGCATTACAACGACGAGTTAATCCACATGAAAAATATACATACAGTAATGGCGAGATCGCGACGCGAACCGCGTCTGTCTCCTGGCCGTGGAAGTGCTGCCTGCGACCTTTCACCCTGGTCTCTGGTCTTTCACCGCGGCCGAAGCGGTGCCATTGGCATCATCCGGAGGTTATTTTCGTCTGTATACTAGCCATGCCCGATAAACTTGTCGTTGCAATACTAGGACGCCGCCGGTTCCGCCCGTCCCCGTGCGCCCCGGTCCCCCGAGTGGACGCCGCCCGACCGCTGCCCGGGCGGCACGGCACCGCACGCCTCGCCCCCGGCACACGCCTACCGCGCCATCGCGATCACCGCGATGGCCCCCCGCATCACAGCGCTCACGGATCGATATCATCACCTTCGAAACGATATCTGGCCCCCCAAAACTCCCCGAAAGGCCTGTCCGAACGCCCCAGGGTGCCGCTTACGGCCTTCGCGCATAATCCGGGCTAATGGCCCCGCCTGCGCCAGTTCCTGGCCCGTCTGGCGGCGCAGCAGCACGAAGAGTGCCATCCAGGCAGGAATGCAGGGTTCCATTCCGCCCGGCGCCGAGAGCAGCACCGCCGGGTTCAAGGGATCGGTCCACTCGCCATTCAGCGACTTCGCCGGCGCAGACCGAAGCGGCGGAGGAGGCGCTGGGTGCGTTTGGAAAGACGTACGAGCGGCTGCCGTTCCAGGGTCTCGAGCGTCTGGGTCACGTCGCGGAGGCGCTTCTCCAGGAGCACCGTCTTCATCGGGTCATGCAGGGCGGGTAGCCGGTCCAGGTGTGCCGGGTGTGTGAGCGCGACCCACGTCTGCTTGCCGTGATGGGTCCAGGGAATCTCGACACAGGCCAGGCCTGCCGCGTACGCCACCTGCTGTACGGTCTCCAGCCGAAAGAAAACGCCGCCGGGGTAGACCCATTCCTCCCCCGTGTAGTCTTCGTCACCCTTGTTGAAGGTGCAGACGAAGATGCCATGTGGGTCGAGCGCCTCCCGGGCCTCGCGGAATGCGGTCGCCATCTGGCGGCGCGACGTGTGGGAGAAAATGGAATGGGCGAGGATGTAGTCGAACCGGCGGCCGAATACTGTCAGGCGAAAGCCGCCCTCGTTGCTGAAGGTTGGGCATTTCAACGTCACCAGATCTCGACCCACTTCCTGCGCCAGGGCCGCCTCGACCAACCACTCTTCCGGGTCAATCCCAAAGTAGTGGCCCGGCGCCAGGTAAGGGATGAGCAAGCGACCCACACAGAGGCTGCCGCAACCGAGGTCCAACACGGTGTGCTCTTCCCGCAGCCCGAGTGCCGTCAAGAGCCCGAACTGACTCGCAGCCTGGAGATCGTACTTCTGCCCACTCCCCACATACTTCCGATGCCGGATCGGTTCCGCACTCTCCTGTACCGTACTCATCGGCTCACTCCCGTCCCTCACTCGCCGCCCACGCGCCACTATCAGTGAGTCCGCGCTCGCTACCAGTCGAATTCTCGGCCGAGAAGGGCTCGCAGGCGCGCGTTGTGGGGGGCATAGTATTCTTCCAATTCGCGGCGTACATCGGCACTCAGGCGGGGATACTTCTGGGCGTTGGTGGCGGGGTGCGGCGTCACGACAAACTCGGGAAGTTCGAGGAATCTGCAGGCGGCGTCCATTGCTGCCTGGGGCTCGCCGAAGAACCACTCGCTTTGCAGGATCAGAAACCGCTCCCGCGGAAATCGCGCGAACCAGCGTTCGAGTTGCTCCGCATAGCGCCCGCGCGCGAGGTATGATTGCCGGCGGTGACACTCACTCCGGTAGTGGGGGTCGGCGGCGAGGTGTTCCGTCTCGCCGCGCAGGCGCTCCTCCTCCCGTGCACACGCCTCCGCGAACGGGAGCGGTTCACGTCCTCGGGCGAGTTGATGGGCATGATGGGAGTAGGCACGGTCCACCGGATTGCGCAGCAGTACGATAAACCGGGCCTGGGGCAGATGCTCCTGCACCCGGCGGGGCACATCGGGGTGAAACAGGTAGTACGGAGTCGCCTCGCCGGTGAGCGCGCGACCACCCATCTGTCGCGCGCGTCCGAGGAGATGGCGGGCCAGCGGGAAATGCGCGCGGTACCAGTCCAGCCC
Source organism: Actinomycetota bacterium (assembly GCA_005805375.1). Taxonomy (GTDB): domain Bacteria; phylum Armatimonadota; class SYMT01; order SYMT01; family SYMT01; genus SYMT01. The sequence goes on along the minus strand of SYMT01000008.1, from coordinate 5,280 downwards.
CTCCGCCAGGTGCCGATCAAAGAAGCGGATCTCCTTCTTAAAGGCAGGCGGAACCCGAGAGTGCTGGCACACATAGTCATAGAACGAGGTGGTGCCCGAACGCATCGCTCCGAGAATCAGAAAATCGGGAAGGACCCGTTGTGCAGCGGTCGCGCGCCGCACGGCCCAGGTCGTACGCTGGAGCAACTTGCGCCGCACGTGCTCCGTCCGCGACTGAGACCGGGTTTCCATCGGTGTCACCGCGACTGCACCTTGAGCCCGCCGCGGCTGATCGAATAGGGCAGATGGGTGGCGCCTGCACCTACCAGCGCGTCCCGGACCGCTGTTTCACAGCCCTCGGCCGCGAACGACACCATGCAGCCGCCGCCGCCGGCTCCGCAGAGCTTGCTGGCGAGCGCTCCGGCTCGGGCCGCGGTGTCCATCATCGCATCAATCTCCGGAGTACTGACGCCTTCGGCCAGACTGCGGCGGTTCTGCCACTCCCGGTCCAGGACCCGGGCAAACCCATCCCAATCTTCCGTCTGGAGCACCTGGGCCATCGCATGCGCCGTCTCGCCGATCTGGCGCATCGCGTGCCGAGTGCCGCTGCTGTCTTCAATGTAGTTTCGCAGCATGCTCCAGTTCGTCACGCCGGAAAAGTGCGAGATCCCGGTGAAGGTCAGGATCAACCGGTGCTCCAACGTGCGCAGGCACTCCTCAGACACCAGCAACGGCTTCACCTCATTCTGGCGGATGCCCCAGCGGATCGCGTTCACGCCGCCATAGAAGGCGGCGTAGTAGTCCTGCTTTCCTGTGGGGATCCGGATGTTCTGCGCTTCCAGATCGGCGCCGAAGCGGATCAGGGTTTCCCCATCAAACCCGGTCTGATTCAGCTCGTTCAGCGCCCCGCTCAGCGCGATCAGCAGCGACGAGGAAGCACCGAGGCCGCTGCCTTTGGGGGCCTTGTTCTCGGTTTCCACGTCCAGTCCGGTGGCGGGGCGGTAGAAACGGATCAGCCGTGCCACCAGGTCGAGCGGCCCGCTCAGCGCCAGTTCCTCCACCGACTCGGCAGACTGCTCGGCCCCCGTGTCAAGGGAGCGGATGTTGATGCGAGCATCCTCGCGCGGCGTGAGGCGCACCCGGCTGGTCACATCGGTGCCGATATTCACCGTCACTCCTCCCGTCTCGAAGAGGTAGAGAGGATAGATATCCAGCGTGCCGCCGGCCAGGTCAATGCGGGTAGGCGCGATCGCTTCGACGTACATTACACGGCCTCCACGGGCATCTATCATGATGCCCCGAGAAGTATACTCTGTGCGTCCACGTGTCCCACGAGTCCGGCTCACCGGGATCGAGCCTGCTCTGTGAGCCATTGCAGGGCGCCATCCGGGGTCAGCACATCGCCGTCCGCGCGTGCTTCCTCCAGGGCGCGCATCCAGCGGCCCACCTGCGGCCCGGGACGCAGTCCCAGTGTCTCCATGATTTGCTGCCCTGTCAGCAGCGGCGCCGGCGGTCCCGAGCGGTGGGAAAGTGCTTCCTGGAGCATCTCAGCCGGTGCGGGAGCCCGGCCCAGCGCCAATGCACCCAGCAGGATTGCCTCGACCTCGCCCGGGGCCGCGGCCTGGAACAGGCGCAGGCGGTCTTTCCCCGCCACCGGCCAGCGACGGCAGAGATCCCGTACCATCTCGCCGGCCCCCAGCGCTTTGGACGCGATCTTCCGTTCGTCCGAACTGAGCGCCAGCCCCCGGCAGGCCTCGGCTACATCACAGTCCGGGGCGACCCCCTGGAGCACCGCCGTCCACAACAGCAGTTCACGTCGCTTCCGGCCCTGACTCGGTTCCTCTGCCAGCAGCGCCGGTGCGACTGCAGTCCACTCCAACAGGCAGGTAAGTTGTGCGGCGAGGTGGTTGATCCCCTCGGCTCCCGGACGGACGGCGGGGCCGGTCATCGAACCCGCAGCCCCCCCTGTGATCCAGGGAGCCAGCCCGACGTGCAGGCACTCCACCACCGCCGGGACGGGGTCCGGGAGCATCAATAGCTGGAACCATTCGTCCCGAATCCGCTCGGCGGAGACGGAGGCAAGACGGGGCACGCACGTCTCCAGGAGCACCCGTGTGGCGGGATCGAACTCAAACCCGAGTTTCCAGCGAAACCGGAGGGCTCGCAGCACTCGCAGCGGATCGCGCACCGGCGACTCGGGAGACACAAACCGGATCACCCCCCGGCGCAGGTCTTCGCGTCCCCCGCACAGATCGGTGATCCCCGCGGAATCGAAATCTCCGGCGGGCCCGGCCGCCCGCGACACCCCCGCGACGGGCAACGCCAGGGCGTTGATGGTGAGATCCCGCTCCGACAGGTCGCGGGCCAGCGTCCCTCGCAACCGGCAGACATCCACCTGCAGCCGCTCGTGGTGAGGGAGAATGACCCGTACGACTCCCTCATCCTGATCCAACCAGAAAACGTGGCCCCGCAGGGCATCGGCCAGGGACTTCCCTACCCGGAAGGGATCGGCGTTCACGGCCACATCCAGGTCCTTGACCGGATCCCCGCGGAGCAAGTCCCGGACGCAGCCCCCCACAAGATAGGCTTCCGGACAATGCTCGGCCAGCCGCGAGGCGAGTTGGCGGATCAGATCCAAGTGGGCCTCCTCTCGTGCCGCCTCATCGCCCGCCGTCCAGCAAAGCGCGGGCGCGAGACTGGGCTTCTGCACCCCCCAGTACTTCGGCGGCGAGCAACACAGCGCCTTCTACCGCTGTGCGCCGAGGGGGCTGCAGGCGCACGGTGCTTCCTGCTCGCGCGAGTTCGCGGGCAGCCGCATCCGTGACCTCCGGACTGTTCTCCGCCAACCCGCCGGTGAACGTCGCGGAAAGATCGGACTCACCCAGACGCTGCTCCACTGCGGTGATCAGCCGTCCCATAGCAATCCCCGCCTGCTCCAGCAGGCCGGCAGCGACAGCGTCCCCGGTGCGTGCAGATGCCACAACATCCGACGCCAGGCCGGCGATCCGTTCCCGGTTCCATTCGAGTCGGTAGATCCCGCGGAGCCACTCCCGGAGGCGCGCGTTGGGAGCGTCGCCGTGCGGTCGTGCAGTGGGAAGCCGGACCGCCAGGTCCGAGTCGGTGGCCATTCCGTCAGCGGCCTCGGCGAGATAGCGAAGGGCAGCCAGGCCGACCCAGTAGGCACTGCCGGTGTCGCCGAACAACGGCCCCCACCCGCCTGCCCGGGCTTCTGCCCCAGTGCGCCCGCGACCGAATGCGATACTTCCCGTGCCGCAGATTGCCAGGATGCCGGGCTCGCAGTCCAGTGCCCCTGCCCACGCGCCCTGGATATCGGGACGTACCACGGCGAACGCGCGCGGCCAGAGTGACCGCACCGCTTCACCCGCTTCCGCCGCGTGATCCCGGGGGTAGTAGCCCGCGACGCAGAGCGCCACGGAATCCGGTCGAACTCCCGGGTAGGCCATCGCCGCCACCTCCCGAATCCGTGCCACGCAATGCGGGGCGCCATGCACCGTCCAGTTGGCGCCGTCCGTCGTCGCCCTGCCCCGCGCTCCGGTTGCCAGATCCAGCACCAGGGCCCGCGTCCGCGTGCCTCCCGCATCAACCCCGAGCACCACTCCGTGTACCAATTCAGGCCCTCGGTGTGGTCACGCGGAGTCGCGTCAGCCGCGCGCGGTGGGTTGCTTCACCCGCTTCCCACCGGGCAGCGATTTCCTGCCACGGCCTCGCCTGATCCACGGCCTCGCGCACCCACGAAGCCCCCGCAAGCCGATCTACCGCGAAACGCTCGCCATTCCGACGCCAGGCGAATGAACGGGGGAAAAGCTCGTGCAGCGCGCCGAGGACCGCCACTCCGGTCGCCACCGGGCGCAACTGGGCTGCATCGCCGACATGGATCTGGCACCCGGCGCACGTTTCGCCCACAAATTTGGATGCGGTGGGTCGGAAGCGCGTCGGACGAAACCGCACCCCGGGGAGCTTTCGTCCGTTCAAGTATGCCGCCAACTTCTCCGCATTTACCCAGGGGGCGCCGAACCAGCGGAAGGGGCACGCGGTCCCTCTGCCTTCCGACACGTTCGTTCCTTCGAGTAGACAGGTGCCGGGATAGAGCAAAGCGGTCTCCGCCGACGGCATGTTGGGCGACGGAGGCACGAACGGCAAACCGGTCTGGTCCCACCGCATCTCGGTCCGCCAGTGCTCGCAGGGGACAGAAAGAGGGGGCGCCCCGTCCCCAAACTCGGACCACAGATGGCCCAACTCCGCGAGAGTGGCTCCATGCCGGATCGGAATCGGGTGGAGCCCGACGAAGGAGGCATGCGCCGGTTCGAGCAAGGGGCCTTCCACCGCGCGGCCCCCCAACGGATTCGGGCGATCGAGAATGATGACCGGGAGACCGGCAGCTTTTGCCCCGCGCATTACGTGCGCCAGCGTGCTGGAGAACGTGTAGAAACGCGCGCCCACATCCTGAATATCGAACAGAATGGCGTCTACTCCCTTCAACATTTCGCGGGTGGGGGCGACCGTCTCACCGTAGAGGCTCCAGGCAGGCAATCCGGTCACCGCATCTTTGCCATGCGGGACGCGCACGCCGTCAGGAATCTCACCGCGGATGCCGTGCTCCGGCCCGTAGAGGGCCGCAAGTTTTGCTCCGGCCCGCTGTAGTGCATCCGGCGCCGGAATCAAATCCGTCGTTACCGCGCTGGGATTGGTGACCAGCCCCAAACGGCCCGTGCGCAGCAGGCGCACCGTCTCGCGTGCCGCCGGGGGCGCACTCCGGCCGCGCAGCCAGTCTACGGCAACATCCAGACCAAATCGGACCTGCGGCACGGCGAACCCTTCTTTCAGATCCGCGCCCAGTGGCCCGGCTTCACTTCTCGGAGCGGCGGATCATCGTCGGAAGACGACGGCAGAGTGGAAGAATCCATTGGGGCGGATGCAGGCTTTGCGGGGTGCGGGTCGGAAATCTCGCCGACCCGCGTGAGGCCGGCGGCCGTTTCCGACTCGCTCTCTCTCTGCCGCTTCCTGGCGTCCGGGTCCGGGATCGGGATCGCTTCCAGCAGTTGCTGGGTGTATGGATGCAGCGGATCCGAGAACAGCGCATCCGTCCCGGCGAGTTCTACGATGCGCCCGCGGCGCATCACGGCGACCTGATGGCAGACGTGCCGCACAAGCGTCAGATCGTGCGCGATGAGGAGGTAGGCCAGCCCCAACTGTTCTTGTAGGTCCGCCATCAGGTTGATGACCTGCGCGCGGATGGAGAGGTCGAGTGCCGAAACCGGTTCGTCGGCCACCACCAGGCGC
>SYMT01000068.1 GCA_005805375.1 Actinomycetota bacterium | reverse complement strand
GGACCGCTGGACGAACTCACCCTGGACGCCTGGGAAAAAGTGATGGCCGTCAATCTGCGGGGACCGTTCCTCTGCACGCGGGCGGCATTTCGCATCATGAAAGCGCAGGGAGGCGGACGGATCATCAACATCGCCAGCATCTCCGCCCAGCGCGTGCGGTTGAACTCCGCGCCTTACAGCACCAGCAAGCACGGGCTCTGGGGCCTCACGCAGGTGACCGCGCTTGAGGGCCGGCCGCACGGCATCGCCGCGAGTTGCCTGCATCCGGGAAACACCGTCAACGACCGGCGCGCGCTCGGCCTGACCGAGTCGGACCGTGAGCCGATGATGGCTGCCGATGAGCTGGCGGAAGTCGCGCTCCTCATGGCGACGCTGCCGAACCACGTCAACATGCTGGAAGCCATTGTCCTCCCGGTCGAACAACTCTACGTCGGGCGAGGATAAGCCGAGGAGAATTCACTCATGCGGATCAGACCGTGGTGGGGGGCGCTGGCAGCGGCAGCCGGCGCGGCGGCTCTCTGGGGAGCCGGACGGACTTCCGGGGCGGCAGCCGCCGCCCCGGCCGACATTCCGTGGCAAGCCTCATTCGAGGCGGGAGCGGCCCTCGCCAGGCAGAACGGCAAGCCCGTGTTCGTCGTCTTCCGGTGAGAACGCTGACTGGCCTGCAAGAGCCTTGACGCGCAGGTTGTGCGTCCCGAAGATCCCGAATTGACCCGCCTCCTGGACCGCTTCGTGCCGGTTCGCCTCACGGACTTCAAGCCGGTGGATATGACCCGGTTCCAGTTCGACTACGATCTCACGTTCGCCATTTTGATGATGAACGCCGATGGTCGCACGTACTCCCGCTACGGCACGCAGGACTGGCGCCACTCGGAAGAGCGCATGAGCGTCGAGGGCCTCAAGCACTCGCTGCGGGCCGTGCTGGCGGCGCACGCGCGCGGGGCCGCTGCACCCGCTGCCGCCGCGCCGAAACCGGCGTTCACGGTGATGGACATCCCCGCCTACGCGCAGTCGCCGGCAGCCCGGCAGCCCTGCGCCCACTGCCACCATGCCAACAACTTCCGCTTCCAGCAACTCCGCTTCGAGGGCACTTTCCGCAAAGAGATGGTCTATCAGTATCCCCTCCCGGAGAACCTGGGTCTCACGATGGATTCCTCGGCGCCCAACCGGGTGCGCAGCGCTGCGGAGACCTCACCCGCCGGGAAGGCCGGCATTCGCGCCGGAGATGTAGTCACCCGCGTCAACGACACACCGATCTACACCGACGCCGACCTCCAGTTCGCGCTGAATCCGCTCCCTGAGCCCACCACGGTGACCCTGCACGCGGAACGCGCCGGGAAACCGCTCCCCCCGGCCGTGGTCGCGCTGCCGGCCGGTTGGCGCAAGACCGACGTGAGCTGGCGCCCTTCGGTGTTCGCGGTCGGCCCTGCTCTCGGGTTCGGCAGCGACGTCCTGGACGCCGCGCAGAAACAGGCGCTCGCCATCCCTGAAGATCGCCTGGCCCTTCGCGTGAAGCAGCTTTTTCCCGCCCCGCACTTCCGCGTGGCGCGCCCCGACCTGCGCGTCGGCGACATCGTGCTGGGCCTGAACGGCGAAGCGCTGCCCGCGTCCACGCACGTACAGTTCATGACCCGCTTCCGCCTCGGCTTTGAATTCGGCCAGCGCGGCACCCTGGAGGTCCTGCGCAGCGGGCAGCGCCTCAGTCTCCCCGTGGTCGGCGTAGACCCCATGCCGCCGAGAAAGGAGTGAAGAGGCGTGAGACGGCTGAAGAACAACGGGTTGGCGAGAACGGATACAGTCAGCCGGGCCGTAACACTACCACCCGCTTTGCCAGCGAGCCAGAGGGCTTCGCGATACCCGCCTCAAGCAGTGATATCCACCATCCACTGCTTGAGGCTACCCTGTAACCCACTCGGATCCACCGCGTTGACCGGATCGTTCTCGCAGTAGGCATACAGGTTCAGCCCACCCGCGATCCCGATCGGGTCCGCGCTGATGAACTTGCCCACGGCGGGATCGTAGTACCGCTGGTAGAGGTAATCCAGCCCCAGCCGGCTGCCGTTCGGTTCGCGCTCGTAGCCCCAGGCCCCCGCATACTGGTATTCCGTCGCGTCCCAGCCGTCGGCGCCGTCCAGTCGTGTGGCCAGGCCGTAGGCGTCGAAGCGCATCCGGCTCGGCGTAGTGCTGTGCGTCCCCGTCCCCGTGCCGTCTATCCGGAGAGTTCATCACGGGTTCGGCGGGGTGCACGTCTCCAGGGCGCTGAGTCCACACCCGAGTTGGAGCGCCGCACATACGTCAGGGGAGAGATCCGCGGGGAGATCGGTCTCGGCGAGCGGACACAGTACCACCCACAACGGCCTGCCGCGCGTCGCCCAGTACAGTGCACCTCTGGCCAACGTATCCAGCGCATCGCGGAAGGCAATCAAGTCGTTCGTCATGAGCACCCGCGGATTGTGATAGACGACTGCGGCAAGGGGTGGAGATATCCACTCCAGGTCGCGGATCCAGTCATTCGCGCCATCCCACCCAGAGGGTGAGTAAGGGAATTCAAGCGCATCCCACAGAACCTGGAGAAAAGTGTCTGCGTCCACCGCTGTTTCACCCTTGAGAACGCACAGCGGGCCTGCGACGCACACTCCATTCTCCTCGCCGTGGGCGATCCCCCTGAGCGGGCCGGGACAGCAAGTGATGCCTGCGGGTTGAGTTTTCATTGGCGCTGAGGGATCGCTATCCTGCGGACGATTGGCCGGCGGCGGTCGTCGTCTACTGACATCAGGTACCGCACAGGCCTGGTGCTGTCGGGAGGGGATCGGGTCCCCGTCCCTCCAGTCTGAGCCATCCCGGCAATGAATCGTCGCGGCAATGGCGGGACGAAGTGGGGACGAATGACATCGAACGGCAGTGTGCAGACCCAGACTCGTTGTGGGGGCCGTCAGGTCTGGAGGAGCGACATCGCCCGCTGCGGACTGGCAACAGGAGGTGGTTCGCCACGCCCAACTCATCGCCGATAGACACCTCGCAATCCCGTACTCACCGGCCCACGACTCTCGTTCTCCAGACTGCAACGAGGACGGCCCGATCAGAAGACTGCATTCAGGGGAACGGGCCTGCGTCGCGATTCCGCAGCGGTAATGGTCCGGGCTTCACCCTCCACGCGTCGTGCTCTTCAGGACGACAACGAGGGCGGAGCAAGCGCGTCTCTCCTGTCACTCCTCGTCACTCTCTCCTCGCCCCGCGCGAAGGTTCGACGTGCAACGTGCGCTCGCGCGAGTAGACTACCCGGCCGGGGGCGCTGCCGCGGGGCTTGCGCACATGGCGGCGAAACGTGTAGTCCACCGGCACAATGCCGGCGTGCTTCGCTTCCGAGTGGGCTGCGGCGAGCCGCGCGGCCTCTCGGAGCACCTCGGGCGGCAGGCGATCCAGCGACCGCACGCTCCGGATGACCACGTGGGCGCCGGTCACCGCGCGGGCGTGCAGCCAGAGGTCATCGGGTCGCGCCACCCGCGTGGTGAGGTAGTCGTTCGAGGTCGCGTTTTCCCCATAACAAATCTCCCAGGCGCCCACGTGGACATGCTTGAGGCGCACCCCGGCCGGCAGACGTTCGACGGGTTCCGATGGCCCCGCACCGCCGGTCTGCCCCTGCGCAGCGGAGGGGCGGGCGGCGGGCTCCCGATCCTGGAGGGCACGCAGCCCGGCCTCGTCGGCGACCTGCGCGGCGGCGAGGGTTGCGTCCAGGTGTGCCGTGCGCGCCGCGAGTTCGGGCAACCGCTCCAGCGCCGCCTCGGCGGCGGCGGACCCGCGCCGGTAGCGGCGGAAGTAGCGCTCCGCGTTCTCTCGTCCGTCCAGCTCGGCCTCCAGGGGGATCGCGACCGGTCGCTGCTCCGGATCGTACCAGTTCGGCACGGTCAGGGCCGTCATCCCTTTCTCGACCCGGCGTTGGTGCGCAGAAAGCAATTCGCCCCGGATCCGGCACTGCTCGACCTCGTCCAGCCGCTCCAGCGCGCTCTGGGCCTCTTCCCACTGCAGGCGCGAGGTGCGGAGGGCGCGCTCCAGCGCGGCACAGACGCTCTTGCGCCGCGCCTCCTCTGTCGCGTGGGCTTCCTGGTAGGCGTAGAACTCGTCGCAGGCTGCCGAGAGGCTGCCGGCAGGCCGGGAGCGGGTCCACCCCGTCTGCCGCGATGGAAGTACCCAGAGCCCCCGGGGCCGCTCCTGCTCGTCCAGGAAGACGCGCGGCTCGAACTCGTGTGCCGTCACGGCGCGCATCATGGCGGCCACTGCGCCGGCAGGTGCGTCGCCGTGCGCCAGTGCCTCCCGGGCCGCGAAAGTGCCCCAGCCGCTGAGGGACCGGGTGATCGCCTCGGGGGTGGTCGCCCCGGCGAGAAGCTCGGTGAGGGCGGCGGGGTCCAGGCGGCGCGGGTCGGGCCGTGCACCGGGGGGATCGGTGTAAGGGTGCCCCGGCAGGATCGGGCGCACCCGGGTCAGCGCCGGCGGCACCATCTTGACTGCCCCCAGGATGGTCTGTTCCGCATCCAGCAGCAGGAGATTGCTGTGGCGCCCCATCACCTCGAGCACCAGGAAGCAGGTCTCGTCGCCCCGGCGGAAACCCAGGCGCAGGATGCGATCGAAGCGCACCTGCTCGACCGTCTGGAGGCGCGCGCCCCGTAGGTACTTGCGCAGGAGCATGCAGAACCCCGGCGCCGTATCCGGGTTCACGCGCCGGACTCGCGTTTCATGCGCGCGCGGCCAGCGGGCGTCCGCCGAAAGCAGCCATATCCGCCGCGGACCGTTTCCGGTGAAGGCGAGGGTAATCTCCAGGGGCGCGGGCTGATGGATCTGGTCCACGAACGCGCCGAGCACGCCGGTCGCAAGCTCGTGGGCGGCGGCTGCCATGCAAAAGCTGTCGTAGTTCATATCTGGTACCGGCAGCCTATCAGGGATGTTGATTTGGAGCGCTCGGATCCGCACAATGCGGACAAGAAACGGCTGATCTGGAGCGCCTTAGAACTTTTGGAGGCTCGGAAACGACGCGTGTGAGCATTACTCCGACAGGCAGCCGGCGGCGCAACTTGTGGCCCCGTGTCCTCCCGTCTCCTGGTTTCTCGTAGTGCCCTGGTTTCAGCCCTCTACAGAGCGGGGATGCGGCGCGTCTGACTGCCTTTCGGCGAGGGACTTTTGTTCAGCCTGCTGCCCACTGATAAATACCCGAGCGAGGGCAAACAGGTCCGCGATCACGAAGACGGCACCGGAGATTTCGCGGCCGTTGAGCGCGAGGTAGAAGCCACACCCCAGTCCCAACACGCCGAGGGTATAGGCCATCCATTGGCCCGCTTTAGCTTGGTGGCACTTGGCTGTGAGGACCAAGCGCTCCATCGTGATCCGGTGCTGCGTTTGCTCGTGGGCGTCGTTAAGGATGGTACGGGCTGCCCCGGGCACTACCCTGTCGAACTCCTGCAACATGGCGGGAGGCGGCACCGGGCCCAGGTATTCTGACTGGAATACTGTTACGGTCTTGGATGGGGCGCGGAGGCTTTGATGCGGGGCCGGGGGTTCTCGCTGGGGAGACACGTCGGAGGTGGGCGGCCGAGCGGGCGGGTCTCCGTTCCGAGGCGTGGGTCCCGGAACGGAACGCGGTGGCAACGAGGGCTGCTGTCTACGCTTCTGGGGCATCGGGGCGCAGTTCGGGGTGGGCTGCCTGGAAGCGGGCGATGGCGTCGTACATGTCGGCGCCGATGGCGTTCCAGTCGGATTCCAGGGCCTGCCGATCGGCTTCCTCTCCGCTAGCAGAGACGTTGTATTGATCAAAGGTCCCCCCCAGGTCCAGGACCCGGGCCATGCCTTCCAGAAAGGAAGGGGGAGAGAAAAGCCGGGTTGTGTACTTGCTGAGCCTACCGTCCATCGTGGGGCACTCCTCATCTTAGGTCGCACCATTCCATGGTCGGCGGACTGGCTGCCGAATAGGTGCTTTGAACCTTTTGAGCCTAGTGTAGCACGCCCCCCAAACAGCGTCTATGGAGCGTTAGTAGTATCTAACGGTGTCTATGGCGCATTTGCGGCATCTAGAGGTTCTTGCTGTTGTTGGGGGTGCGGCAGGCTACTGCGTGACTCCCGCCTGGAGCCACACCAGAGCGGGAGGGGTAGCGTGCAATTCACGGGAGTCCCAGCCGCACTTCCTGCAGGTAACGCCGCAGTTGGAAGCGGCCCATGTGCATCGTTCGCGGGGAGAAGAGCGCGGGTGAGCCCGGAGGGGCGGGCCGCCGCTGGAGGAACAGGATGGCCGTGCGCAGGGCTTCGGCGGTCCCAACCGGCTGCGGCAGACCCACCACCACCCGGAGCACCGCCGCAGTCAGCCACCGATCCCGAGCCAGGGCATACCGGGTGGCTTCCAGCCACTCCGCCGGAGCGAGCACCGCCGCCACTCCGCTGGGCGCGATCCGCGCCAGCAGGCGATCTACCCGCGCCGGGCTCTCTCGCTCGTCCTGCGTGACGTCGGCCAGCACACAATCGGCGGCCGCGCCAGCGGCCGCCTCTGCAGCCCCGGCTCCCCGGGCGACCACCGCAAGGGGCCCGCGCGCCGGCCACGTGAGCCAGGCCCCGGGCCGGATGGAGCCCTGCAGCGTGCCTGCCGCACGAGCCATGAACCGGGCTACTTCGGTGTCCCACCCGGCGCGAGAGGACACGCCAGCCCCCATGCCGGACGCAGGGACGGACGCGATGGCCGCCGCCGCCGCGTCGCCCCCCTGCCAGCGAAGCCGCTGCACTCCCGGCGCTGTCTCCCAGAGCACGCGAGTGCCCTCGGGCGTCTCCGCCCCACGATCGAGCGCAAACACCGGTCGCCCTTGCGCCGCCGCCGCCCGGCATTCCCGGTCCATCACCCCGCCGACGCGCACCTCGACGGCGACGAGCACCGCCGCGAGGTCGCACAGGAGCGCGTCCCGCCGGGCGCCGCCGGAGTGCTTCCAGGGTTCCCGCCAGGCAAAGGGCGAAAGCAGCATCTGGAGTTCAGGGTCGAACCGGCTGTCCCAGATCCGCGCAGTGTCCACCGGCTCCCGCTCCAGGCCCTCGGGAAACGCCGCCGCAAACCCCCGATCCGGCACCAGGGCCGTGAGCGCCGCCTGACGCTTGGCGGCGGTGGCCGCGGCCCGGTAGACATCCCGGCTGGGAGAGGTGAGGATCAGCCCATCCCGCCGCCCCCAGGCATCGGCGATGGCGTCCGTCACCGCAATTCCACCCGGAGTGACCTGCCGCGAGTTCAACAGCACAAGCCCCGGTGTCTCCAGGACGTGCAGGCCGCCATAGACAAAGAGGAACGGCCACGCGCGCTCTCCGGACAACAGCCGGGCGGGGAACTCCGCATCCTGGGGGAGCAGTACCTCGACGCCCCAGGACAGCACCTGGTCCCGGTCGGCCCCCGCCTGCTCCCACTGGTGCTCACGGCTGCCTTCCAGAACGGCCCGGGTACGCGGGTGGAAGCGGACATGTGCAGCCAGATCGTCCACCCGCGTGCGCCAGAGCGCGGCAAGGCCCTGCCGCCCATCCCGCGCATGATCGAGCACCGCCCGGATGGTCTGTTCCCCTGCGTGTGGCAGGGCCGACCACGCCAGAAACGCCTGCAACTCCTCCCCCGACAGCATGGATCCGCCTCCGCCGGTGGGCAGGTACCCAACCAGCCCCTCTCCGGTGCTTTCCGGAGGGATTGTACTCACACTCCGGGTGAGGATTCACAGCGGAGCAGGAGTCTGCCTGCTCCACCGGCCCTCTTCAGGGCGCCGCCAGCAAGCGTGAGGTCACCGCCTGGATCCGAGCAAACACCTCGGGAGCAGGGGCCCCGGCCTCACGCTGTGCGATATTCCCCGCGGGGTCAACGAGGAAGACATGCACCTCTTTGCGATTACGAATTCCGAGCACGCGGCTCACCGCATCCGCGGCATACACGGTCGTGATCCGGTCACGAGTGCCCTCGGGAGCACCCTTCCGCATTTTGCCGTCAATGAATCCGCGCATGAACGAGAGAGATCCCGGCATTGCCGCAATCTCGTACGAGTCGGCGCGACTCTGGTCCGGAAACGCGGCCCGGAAGTTCTTCGCCCACAGTTCCATCTGCTCCAAGTGGCTGCGCTCGAACCCAACGATGACCAGCCAGGCCTTCCCTCGAAACAGCGCTGTCGTCACCCGCGCACTCGTCAGGTCCCTCCCCTTGAGTTGGGGAAACGGATCGCCGGGAGACCCCGCGGCCCACAACGCTCCCGCGAGCAGCAGGATGAGCGCCGCCGCCGGACCCCCGATACGCCAAACTCCCCTGCGGACGGACGGAGCCCCGTGCCTCCCGCTGTCGTGACCTGCGGCACGTGCTTTCATCCTACTACTCATCCTTTCCACCCTTCCTCCCGCGGCTCGGCGCTGCGCGACTAAATTCTACGCAGCGTTCCGGGAGGACCGGTCGCCGTTGGTCCGGGAACGGCGACCGGGACGAACGCGCCGGTAGCGTCCGGCGGTCGTCCCCTCACCGACTTTACGGAACTACCGCCGGCGGGACGATGGCGGGAACAGGTGCGGCCACGCGGCCCCCGTGAGTGCCAGCACGCAGATCGTGAACAGCACGGCGGAGGGCGTGCGGCCGGTCGGGGGCTGCCACGGCCACGGGAACCGGAAAAACGCGTAGTTGAGACCGTAATAGAGCCAGGCCGAGCAGACCAGGGCCCGGGCCGCGAAGGTACGCCCCGGCTCCCCGTCCTCGGCACGGCGATAGCTGTACCAGGCCACCACGCTCATGACAATCAGCGGCAGCACCACGAACACCGGCCAGCCGACCACGGCGGGAATCAGGAGAGATTCGGGCTTGTACGAGAGTTCTCGCAGGGTTTTCCCCGCAATCGGCAGAGCCACGACCGGCAGCACGAAGGCATAACGGAAGCGGCGTCCCCCGACGACGGCGAGCAGCGGAAGAATCCACACGGGCAGCGCCATGTCGGCCCAGCGCTCCACCGGCCCGAAATCCAGAAACTCCCAGGCAATGAGCGTCGCCCCGTGCAGTCCGACGCAGAGCGCCTCGACCCGCGGAGTGACTTCCACTGCATCCTCGCCTTCCCACTCCCCGAGCGCGCCCCGGTGCAGCCAGGCGCCCAGTCCGAGTCCGCCGCCCAGCACCATCCCGAAGGTGATCTCCATCACGTTCCACCAGTTGGTGATGAAGCCGAACGGAGCGAGCGGGCCATCCACGAAGGCCGCTTCGTTCCACGCGTGGTACGCCTGAAGGGACTGTCCCGCCGGAAACCCGATCGCCCCGGAGAGCAGTCCCCACAGCGCCAGATTGCGCGCCACGCGGTCCTTCTTCCCCGCGCCGAGGTAGACAATGAGCGCAATGAGCGCCGCCAGCAGGCCGCCCCAGTTCTCATACCGCGGCTTTGGGTCCTCCTTCAGTGGAAACCATTCCCATGTCGCGGAGAAGTAGAGCGCGGGCAACTGCCGGTTGGCTGGATCAAAAGGGGAGTTCAGGAGGAAGAGCCCGAGGAACAGAAACCCGATGAGTGTGAGGAAAAGGAGCGCCAACTCGCCGGTGCGGTACCGGAGGCGGCTGAGCCCCATCCCCAGCAGCGCCCCGCAGAATCCGACCCAGACACCGCCCTTCACCGCAAGCCCGATCATTCCCCAGCTCAGAGCGGACCAGTTGCCCCGCAACTCTACGTCCTGGGTGAGACCGATCGTCTGGCCATAGGTCATCGAGCCGCCGAAGCCGATGCCGATCGCTCCCATGCCGGCAGCACGGACCACATGGAGCGAACTGGTATTCCCGCCCAGCAAGAGCACGATCACCAGCGACACGAGCAGACCCGCCATCATCGCACCGGTCTGGTGTCCGTACTGCCCGCGAATGCCCCAGCCCATGCCGCCGGCGAGGGCAGCCAGCACCACGATCAGGGCGAGCGGAGGGGAAGAGTCGGTCCGGGATTCCTGGCGCATGGCGTGAGGGGGTGTGGGGGGTGGGGTGTGGGGTGTGGGGTTTGGGGTGTGGGGTGTGGGGTGTGGGGATTGACGCGGTGATCAATTCGTACCCCGCGCACCCATCTCCTGCCAGTGGACATGTGACCGTGTGCACGCCCGGACGCAGAAGCAGCGTTCAGCCGCTCAGGCGCGCCGAGGCTCCCGGTGCGGCCCTCCGGGGCCTCGTTCTCCCAGGCACGTCCCGACTGCACGTCCTGACCCGGATGGATTCTCGTACGTCTGTCCTCGTTCCGCCTTCATTCTCCGTCAGCCTGGCGGGCGAGGTCGGCCCCCACGGCGGCGAGTGCGTCCGGAGTCAACGCCGCTTCCACCGCCGGAAACAGTTCACGCTCCTCAAAGCGGATGTGATCGTGCAGCAAGCAGCCGATCTCTGCGGCGGCGACGGCGGACAGGTCCGACCCGGCCGACAGAGTGCGGACGGCACGGCGGAGCGCCACATGCTCGGTCAACGTGCGGACGATGAGGGGATGGTCTTCCGGCAGTGCCGTGGCCAACGCGGGGAGGAGTATCTCTTCCTCAGCTCGGAAGTGGGCCGCAATCTCGCTCTGCTACGCCGCCAGGAACTCGGCCCGAACCCCGGCAAGCGAGAGGGACCCTGCAGCAGCCCGGCGAAGGTGGCGCGCCGCCACCAGGCCATGGTGGTGCTGATGCGACAGGTTGTGCAGTTCCGGTTTCCGTTCCATAGTCTCTTCCTGATGGGCGGATCATCCGGCGCGCAGCGCGGCGATCCGGGGACGACGGCTTTCGGGCGAGTCGAGGCTGAAGGAGCGAGCATCTCCCAGGTCCTCGCGGATGAAGCACTCCGTCTCGGCCACCACCTGCTCCAGAGCGGGCGTCCGGTCCGCAAAGCAGGTCCACACGATCTCCTGCGCCTCGGGATCATACTCCCAGAGGCCGATCAGGCGACCCCGATCCAGGATACCGTGGCTGCACAGGTCCTGCACGCCCCCCAGGGTTTGGTATCCCCGCTCGCCGCGCATGGTGCGCCCGCGGTCGGCGTCGTCCAGGAGGCCGGCCAGAACCCGGCGCAGGTGGGTGATGCCGTCAATACTGCCCACGAGCGCATAGCGGGGCTCGCACGGCGCCCGGTAGGCGGCCAGGGCCGCGCGATCCTCGGGCAGTAACAGCAGTCCCGAGCCGGACTCCACCGGCTCCAGGCCGAGAGGCGCCGCGGCATCGCGGGCCGCCCGGACGCCCAGCCCCGAGAACCACTGGAAGTGCGCGAGCGACGCCGGCCCGATCCAGCGGAAGTAGCGCCGCGCCAGCTCGGTCAGAGCCGCGGGGCGCGGCAGGGAGAACCCGGCGAGCGGGGAGGGGGACCAGCGCGCGTAGAGGTAGCGCTGCTGATCCAGACGGCCGTTGCCCGGGATCCGCCGGATCTGTCCCCGCGATTGCAGGCGCCCCAGGGCCAGGGGCAGAGTGGTGGTGATGCCCCGCTTCTTACCCGCGGCCCCCAGATTGCGGACCGCGTCTCCGGCGGCATCCGTAAGCCCCCGCGGATCGCGCGGCCCGGCGTCAAGCGCTGCCAGCAGCCGCTCCATCAGGTTCTCGATCTCTGCTTCAGTCACTCCGAGGTGTTTTCGAGCGGTGGCGATTTGCGCTTCATCCCCGAACCCCTGTCCCACGGTCAGCGCCAACGCATAGTCGTCCTTCGGCACGACATAGGTGCAGCCCCGAGCTGCGGGGAGTTCCTGGATTTCCTGACGCGCCAGTGCCTCATCAAGCGCTTCCCGGCGGAGGCCCGTCCGGGAAAAGAGCGTCAGGTAAGGGTTTGCTCCCCCGACGGACCGCGCCCACCCTGTGGCCGCCAGCGCCTGCGCCGCACTCAACCGCCGCGAACCGCCGCGAACCGCCGCCCAGACCCTGACGCTCGAACCACCATGCTCTCAGTGTTGCCTGATCCATCTTGTGTCCAGAGCCGGCCACGCCGTGCGTCCGCCAGGGTGTAGGGTGTGGGGTG
>SYMT01000647.1 GCA_005805375.1 Actinomycetota bacterium | reverse complement strand
CGCCGCTCAGTTCACCGTAATCGCCACACTGCGGGCCGCATCCCTGTAGCCCTTGTTCAGCAGATAGCGGAACTCATACTGGCCGGCCTGAGCGGGGGCGGTCAGGTTGAAAGTACCCGAGTTGTTCGCACCGGTGTACTGCCACCAGCCGTAAAGGGTATTCGGATCGCCCACCCGGAACAGGCCCACCCAGTCCACTGCGGCGTGTCCGGCAGGGGCGGTCCAGTTCACCGAGAGCGCCGCGCCGGCACTCACCGTCGTCGCCCCTGCCGTCACCGAGTAGGTGCTGGCGGCTACCGTGACGGCGACGCTCTGGGCCACGTGGGTGTAGCCGTTGTTCAGCAGATAGCGGAACTGGTAGGTCCCCGGCTGCATCGGCGCCGGCAGGTTGATCGTGGCGGACGTGGCGGACGTGGTGTACTGGTACCAGATCGGCGTCAGGTTCGGATCCCCTGTCCGGTACAGGCCAATCCAATCGAGGAGCGAGTGCCCACTCGGGGCGGTCCAGGTGACGGAGAGCGCCCCCCCGGGAGCGACGGTCGTGACCCCAGGCGTCACCGAATGGGCGCTCCCGGAAATCGTGACCTTCGCACTGCGGGCGACGTCGGTGTACCTGCCATTCAGCAGGTACCGGAACTCGTAGTCCCCGGCGCTCGTAGGTGCGTTCAGGTTGAGACTGCCCGCGGTCGCCGACCCGGTGGATTGCCACCAGACGTAGGACGTGTTCGGATCCCCGACCTTGATCAGGGCGACCCAGTCCGTCGCGGAGTGTCCGGCCGGGGCGGTCCAATTCGCCGAGAGGGGCGCACCGGCGGTGACGCCGGTCGCACCGGCGGTGACGGTGAAGCCGGCGCCGCTGACCGTGACGGCGCTGCTGCGGGCCGTGTCCACGAAGCTGTTGTTCGCCAGGTAGCGAAACTCGTAGCTTCCCGTCTGCATCGGCGCCGAGAGATTGATCGTGGCGGAGGTGGCGGACGTGGTGTACTGAAACCAGAGGAAACCCGTGTTCGGATCGCCGACCCGGTACAGGCCGATCCAATCGGTGGCAGGGTGGCCGGACGGGGCGGCCCACGTGACAGAGAGGGCGCCGCCGGGAGTGGTTGTGGTGACGCTGGGTGTGACGCTCGGGGCGGACGGAGCGCTCTGCAGTTCATAGCAGCCGATGTCGAACGCTGCGCCGGAGGGACGGAGGTTGCGCTCCAGGTCCCACAGAACGTCCGCCCGTGCAGCGCCGCGATCCACCGCCGGGGAGTCGGAGCGCAGGCGGTAGTTTCCGGTCACGGTATCCATCCAGAGCGCGGCCGGGGTGGCGGAGAGCGAATTCGGCTCCCGGCCCTGCGCCTTCCACTGCGCCAGCGTCAGGACGGCGACATCATCGGGCGAAACCCGGTCCATGATGTTGTAATCGCTGTCCAGAGCAGCCACATCGGCGGCCCCACCGTAGAGCAGCCCGCCCCGGTACGTACCCCGGTTGTACAGAATGTTGTTGCGCGCAACGCACGGGCCGGACGCACTCTGGAAGAGGAGCGCCCACCGGCCGCCGGACGCCTGATCCACGGTATTGTTCAGGATTTGAAGCCCGGAGGGGCCGGCAGCCCCATCAATCCGGAAGCAGGCAATGCCGGAGGCGCGATTGTTGAACAACAGGTTGTTCCGAACGAGCGAGTTCTGCACCCCATCCATGTTGATCCCGGCGCCACCGCCGGCCCCATTGCTGTAGATGAGGTTGTCTTCAACCAGGGCGCCGCTGATGATCCCATCTCCCCCTGCCGAGAGATCACCGTTCATGTGGATGCCGCAGGCATAGTTGTCATAGCAGCGGTTCCCGCGCAGAGTCGGCCGGTCGCCGCTGTTGGAGACATAGATCCCGTGCTCCGCCCTGCTGCCGTAGCACTCATTCACCGCAATCACGAGATCGTCGGAGAAGTCGGTGAAGATTCCCCACCTCGCGTTGTTGGCGAAAACGCAGTTGCGGATGGTGACGTGGTTGCTCCAGTCGATTCGCACCGCAGCGCGGTTCGCATTGGAGGAGCGCAGTCCGTCCAGCACGATGAAAGACGAGTACGTCACGAAGATCGTGTCCCGGTTGTCCGCACGGTCGGTGGTGGGCTGCACCACCGCCCCGGAACCGGACGCCCGGATGGTGATCGGCGACCCGGCGGTCCCGTGCCGCCCGCGGATGTCGAACCCGAGATAGGTCCCGTCGCCGACCACGATCGTGTCGCCGGCGTCGGCCGCGGTGAGGGCGCGCCGGATCTGCCGGAACGGATACGCCGACGATCCGTCGTTACTGTCGTTGCCGGCGGCGCTCACGTAGTAGGACCCTCCGGCAGCGACGGCAGCGTCCTGGCTCAGTCCCACCAGGCCAAGCAGGAGCCAGAGCACCATCCGGAGGGATGGTCGGGGCAGACGAACGCGCATCAGCACTACTCCTTCTCTCGCAGCCGAGCCGGATGCGCAGCCGCACGGAACCACCCCGTTGTTTCGGATCCCCGCCCGCGCTCCGTTATGTGCCGTTCCGATCAGGTAGGGTGTGAGGTGCCCCACTGTAGGATGGATGGAGTTTCTACGTCAAATGGAGCACGCCCTTCGAGTTGTGAAGCGGAGATCCTGTCGGGGCAAGGCCATGAAACCCGCCCGGCGCGTCCACCGCTGCGGCGGGTGTGCTTCGCAGCACCCGGGCAGTGCACGAACACCGGGGCCGCCCTGCCACGGCCCGATGCCCCCCGCCGCGCCTGCCGAGCTGCGACCAGGGCGCGTCAGACGCGGCCGGCAACGCGCCCATGCCGGGCCGGGCCGAACGAACATGATAGACATTGAGTGAACTGTCGGGCCCAGGCGCACGAACGGTTTCCTACATCGCACAGAGACACTATGAACCTCCTGATTCGCACAATAACTTCGCTGCGGCCGATCCTCATCGGCGCGGCCTGCCTACTCCTCGGCACCACGCCTCGGCCGGCAGCAGCCTACGACCCCGATACCCACTTCCAGGTTACGTACACCCTCTGCCGGGCGGTGGGCTTCACTCACGATGAGGCGTTCACGGTGGCCGTTTATGATCAAGGTATGGACGAGTCAGACGGCACCCTCGCCAACATCGGCATCAAACCCCAGGTCCAGGAAGAGATTCTCTGGCACGCGCTGGCGGACGGCAAACCTGAGACCGTGCTGACGCGGAAAAACGAGCTGTTTCGGCAGGCCCTCGGGCAGCCCGACACCACAAAGAAGCTGCGGTACCTCGGTGTCTTTTTCCACTACCAGCAAGACACCTGGGCACACCGGGTCCATCCCAACTCTCACCCTACCAACTTCGTCCCCTACACCCAGCCCCTCGGACACGGACTGATGGGGCATCAGCCCGACCGGCCTCCGTTCGACCCTCCCTGTGCCCTGCGATGTTTGGAAGAGGGGATCAACTACGCGCGGACGTTTCTCCGAACAGCCCTGGGTCGGAGCCCCAACTCCCTGTTCGATGGCTATCAGGCGGCGAGCGGCGCCGAGGATATGAGTTTCGCGCCGAGAGGGCCGTTCGTCCATCAGTTGGCCCTGGATTCTTCCACGAGGGCACGCGAATTCACAACAGGCCTGATCCGCGAGCAGATTGCCGTCTACACATTCGGTCCGGACGCCAACCCGAACTATGGTCTACGGACAACGAGCAACGAGGCGCCCTATTCCGGCACGCAATCGCGGTTCAGGGCCCACTGCAGTCGCTTCGGCGTCGCGTTCGAGTTGCCTGCCACCAAGCCGGCGTCGTTCACGACATTGACCACAGCGAATTTGCAGTCCGGGAACCCTCCCGCCTATGGGGCCGCGCCGGCTCCTGCCAAGGGAAGCCCGATCACGACGATCCAGAACAGCAACGGCCAATTCATCGTCGCCTCGGACGGTCTCAGTCAAAACCAGTGGCTGTACTGCAAAGCCGGCTCTCCCGTCCAGTTTGAGGTAGTCGGCCCGCTCAACAACTGCCAGCTCAAAGTCAGAGGACAGGACCTGTACCTCAGCTACAACGCTACCACCGGCGCAGTGAAGCTCTGGAACGATCCCGCCGACGCCTCGTACAGTCTGGAGAAGCTGGCAAACGGGCGATATGCGATCAGAAACCTGCGGTACAACCAGTACATCTGGCTCAGCGGCACCTCTCCCTACTTGACGCGGGCCGGCGACAAGAACCAGGCCTCGGGTCAGTGGTCATTCCCCGGCCTGCCGTAGCAATCCTGGGAGCCGCCCGGATCGAGCCCGCCCCGGAGTGAATTCCGGGGCGGCGTATCCGGGCCGTGTACCGGCGGCATCCCCATTACACGACCGGCTGGCCGCGATCCGCGACGCCGTCGCGTACCCCGCCGGCCCGCGCACCCCGCATGGGGCACCCGATGACCCGGCGATTGGCAGCGGCAGGTCATGCAACCTGGGTGGCTCCCGCGGGCAATGATCCGCTTGTAACTCCCGGCAGAGCCGACATCGCCGCGGAACCCTGGGGAATGAATCACGCGTGTTTCCCGCCGATCCCAGAGTTGAGGGCGCCCCGCCGGCGCTCCGTCCCGCGCGGGGCGCCCTCGCGAAACCCGCGCGGCAGGGCCTTCACGTCGCGCCGCCGTCCCAGGAGCCGGTAGCCCCGGCCACTCGATCCGGGCGGCGAAGACACGCAAGGGATCGCGGTTCCGGACATCGAACACTCGGACGGGTTGGCGCGCAACACCGGGCGCCCGCTCCGCTGCGTGTCGGCGCGAAGTGCGCCGGGCCGCGAGGAGAGTACCAATGGCAATCCAGAACCCGCGCGACAGCGACCTCACCCGGTCGCTCTGCGTCTATGCTTCCTTCGACCGGGAGGTCCGGGCGGACTTCGGCGGCGGCGGGCTCGAACCGGGCACCCGGTTCGGCGACCCCGCGCGGCCGGACGAGTTCGAGTTCGATCCCGGGATCGACGCGAGTCTCTTCCGCATCGCCCCGGAGCGGGGCATCGTCGGGGGTGCGCTGGAGGCGGTGGGGACGCTCCCGCGCCGGGGTCGCATCTACTTTCCGGGAGCAGGCAACCTGCCCTACGCGCCGACCGGGTGGAGCGGCACTCTCTCCTTCTGGATGCACGGCGATCCGAACGAACTGCTGCCCGGATCGTTTTCCGACCCGGTCCAGATCACCCAGCGCGGGGCCGGCGACGGCGGCCTTTGGGTGGACTTCAACGATGCCCGCCCCCGCGATCTGCGTGCGGGCGCGTTCCCGGCCCGTACGGCAGTCCAGCCCGGCTTCGCCGAGAGCGATCCGGATTGCCCGCTCATCGTGGTCCCGAACCTCACCTGGCCGGGCTGGCGGCATGTCGCCGTCACCTGGGAAAACCTCGACAGCGGTGCGGCGAACGCCGCCGTCACCCTGTATCTCGACGGCTCGCCGGCCGGCGAGCTGCGCGACCGGGAACTCGCAATGGCGTGGGATCTCGAACGCACCGGGATCTATGTGGCCGTGGGCTACGTGGGGCTACTGGACGAGTTGGCGATCCTGAGCCGGGCCCTCGGACCCCGCGAGGTTGCGCGGCTGCATGCCGAGCCGGACTGCATCGCCCGAAGCCTCTGAGGGCGTCACGCTACCCGGCGCCGGTACGACGGTCCTGCCTGCTGCCCTGCGCAGCGGGCAGGGTACGGGGCGCGGCTCCCGTCCGTCCCTGGCCCCACGCGGTTGGCCGCGTCAACTTCCCTGTGCGGTCCAGGTACACCTGTACGTCTACTCCAGACGGCGCAGGCGCAGATTTCGGTATGCGACGGGGCCGTGATCGCCCTGGAGGCGAAGAGGGCCGAGCGGAATGTCCGCGTCGTTCCAGGCGCCGCGGGTGGGGCCGGTGCATTCGACGTCGGCGTGAATCAGAACGCCGTTCAGCGTGACGCGCTCAAAGCGCGCGTTGGCCGTCTTGCAGCCGGCGGGGTCGAATTCGGGGGCGTGGAAGCGCACTTCCAGCGTCTGCCATTCGCCCGGCGGACGAGAGGAATTGGTGCGAGGGGCGTGGCCGTCATAGGGGGTTCGCGTTTCGGCGACCCACCGCGCGTAGATGCCGCCGTTCGAGCCGAATTTCAGCTCCTCGTCCGGGGTGCCCCAGCTATCCAGAATCTGGATCTCGTATTGTCCCATCAGGTACACCCCCGAATTGGAGCCCTGGGCCCGTATTTCGCGGTTCGCAACATCTGACCCGTTCGGGCCACAGTGAGGGGCCAGAATAGCAAACTATATGATCGAACTATTGGCTGACACCTG
>SYMT01000646.1 GCA_005805375.1 Actinomycetota bacterium | reverse complement strand
TATGGGAGAGGTAGCAGTTCATGCGGGAGTCGCGGCCGTGGGAACTGCGAGGACCGTTTGTCAGGCGCACCGCAGTTGCTTGAAGGAACTTGTCCGAGGTCCCATCAGTCCCCGGCGCTCCCAAGTAACTTGCCCCACGACTGTGGGAGATGCAACAGTATACGGGCAAGTTTCTTCGTTGAAACTGGTCCGAGGTCCCCTCGGTCCCCGGCACTCTGCGGTGGCAACTCCGGGTGTCGGGGCATTCGCGGGGGAGGATGCGTTCGGATGTGCCGGCAATCGGAGTTGCCGGACTCCACATCCGAGCCTCGCCCGGCCCCTTCGTTTCCACGCAGGGAGCGGATTCCGTCCCCAGCAGTGCGCTGACGTCCGGGGTGGGATCGCCACGTAGCATCTCCTCGCCTCTTGCATTCAGGTTGCCGTGGCTCGCGCTGCCTTCGCAGTCCTGTCCGGACATCGCGATGTGGAGCGAAGGGCCAACGACCCGCTCTCTACCAGACCGGCCCATGGCCCCGGGTTGCAATTCAGCGCCTTGAGCAGGACGTACGGGCGATGCTGACCGAACTGAACCTGCTCGGAAACTCGGAGACCGGCGGGTAGCCGTCTCCCGGCGGGGGCCGAGATCGCGTTCGCGCTGGGAATAGCTGGGAATGACAGGGAGAGGAGCACGCGATGGCACGCCTGGGACGTGCGGTAGTGATGGTGGGGCGTGAGTTTGAGATGCGGGAGTATCCGGTGCCCGATCCCGAGCCGGGCACCGTGCTGCTGCGTCAGGAACTCGCAGGCATCTGCGGGACCGATGTCCACAACTGGGAGCACCAGCGCCTGGCGGGCGACATCCTGCTCGGGCATGAAAATGTGGGGATCGTGGAAGCACTCGGCGCGGGTGTCACTGAGGATGCGACGGGGAAGCCCCTGCGAGAAGGCGATCGCGTGGTTTTTCCTCCCGGCAATCGGCACGGCTCCTACGGTTTCCTGCCGGCGGCCGATCCGCCGTACTTCCGCGGCGGCTTCGCGGACTACATCTACCTGTGCCAACCGGAAACCGTCCTGCTCAAAACCCGGTTGCCGCCGGAAGTGGCCGTACTGACGGAGCCGTTCATGGTGGGCATCCACGGGGTGGGACGCTCCGGGCTCGAGTTCGGCGACACGGTGGTCATCCAGGGCGCGGGCGCTATCGGCCTCGTGACACTCATCGCTGCAAAGATGCGCGGTGCGGGGCGGCTGATCGTGGTCGGAGGCCCGGCGGGGCGGCTCGCGTTGGCCCGCCGTCTCGGCGCCGACGTCACCGTGGACATCGCGGAGGCGCCCGAACCCGCGGAGCGCACCCGTCTCGTGAAAGCGGAGACCCGTGGCGGACGGGGAGCCGACGTGGTGTTTGAGTGCGCCGGGTTTCTGAACGCCATCCCCGAGGGGCTGGGATACGTGCGTCAGAGCGGCACGTTCGTCGAGATGGGGCACTTCGTGGACGTCGGCTCGCTCGACTTCAACCCGAACCAGTTGCTGATGCGGAAGAACCTCCGCCTGGAGGCCATCTGGGGCTACGGGAGTACGGACACGTTCTTGAAGGGCCTGCCCCTGCTGGAGCGGAACGAGTTCCCCTTCGCCGATCTGGTGGATCCGATTCTCCCGCTTGAGCAGACCGCCGACGGTTTCGCCGCGTTGATCGGTGGGTATCGGCTGGCGGGACGCGATGTGATCAAGGTGGCAGTTCGCGGTGCGTGGAGTTAAGTCGCAGTCGCAGTGGTCAGGGCAAGTCCACCAACGCTGCGGCGGACGAAGTCATGTGGATCAGAATCCCGAGGATCTGTTCCAGATCCTGGATGTAGTACTCCCGGCGGTCAATCCAGGCGTCCGGGCCCACCAGTTTCAGGAACCGCCAGTTGGTCCCGGTGGTGACGGCCCCATAGATCGGCCCGAGATCGGATGTCTCGCGCTCGTTGAAGCGCTGTGCTCCTACCATCGCTGCCAGGCACTGTCCATAGCCCCGCCGGAAGTCATCATTCTTGGCCTCAACCACGGCGAGCACCGGCGCGCACACGAAATACTGCTCGGGTGACCGGGACAGCACGAAGTCGAGGGTGCCGGTGAGCCCCTCAGCCGGGTCGGCCGGAAACTCACTTCCCGAGAAGAAGCTGGTTGGCCCCAGGCTCAAGCGCACGGCTTCTACCAGCACGGGAGCGACAATCAGCTCGGCGCGGGCCTTTTCCGTCTGGATGGAAAGCACCAACGGGAGATACACCTCCAAGTGGGTCCGGAGTGCATCTCCCGGCGCAATGGGCTGCACAGCGTCGAACAGGCTGTTGCGTTCATGGAGCGCCACCCCGAAGCGACGGGTGACCATGGGGAGGGTGAATTCACTGTAGGCCAGTCCATTCGGCTCCTTCTCCGACAGCGCTATACTATCCCCATCGCTGCCCTGAAGTGAGCCGATTGCGAAAGGAGCCCGAACGTGATTGCTGCCGAAGCCTGCCTGCGGGGCCTCGCCGCTCGCGGCGTCCGGATCTGCTTCGCCAACCCGGGCACCACAGAACTGGCGTTCGTCGAGGCGCTGGATCGAGTCCCGGAGATCCGTCCGGTGCTCGGCGTGCACGAGGGGGTCTGTTCCGGCGCCGCGGACGGCTATGGCCGGATGACGCATGAGCCGGCGCTGGTGCTCCTGCACCACGGACCCGGCCTGTCCAATGCCGGGGCGAACCTGCACAACGCCCGTAAAGCACGTACGCCGATGGTGGTGGTGGTCGGCGACAACACCGATGAGCACAATGAGCGGGAACCACCGCTGGCGTCTAATCTGGTCAGACTGGGACAGGCGCTGTGTGACACCTTCTGGGTGGCGGAATCTGCCGTCGGGCTTGCAAACGTGGGACCGGCGGCCGTCGAGCAGGCGAACCGCGTGCCGGCGTGTGTGGTGGGGGTGGGGGCCCCGGGCCCGATGCAATGGATGGAAACGGAGGCGCCCGGTCCGGGACGCCCCTCTGTAACACCGCGACCTGTCTCGGCTACGGCGATCCTGCGCATCGGCGAGGAACTGGCGCGCACCCCCCACGCGGCCCTGCTGCTGGGGGGTCCGGTGCTCACGGCGGAGGGTCTGCGTGCGGCAGGGCGCATCGCCGCCGCCACCGGCGCCCGGCTCTTCTGCGAGACCTTCCCGGCCCGGGTCGAGCGCGGGAACGAACTGCCGTACCTGGAGCGTTTCCCCTACTTCCCGGAGGCGGCGCTGGAGGCGCTCGCGGGAGTGGAGTTGCTCGTGTGTGTCGGCACGCCGGTTCCGGTAGCCTTCTTCGACTATCCGGAAACGGATGGACGCCTGGTTCCCCCCGGTCTCCGAGTGCACACGCTGGGAGAAGACTACCAGGATGTGCACTCGGCCCTGCAGGAGATGGCGAACCGGGTGCCCTCTGGGCGTGGCGCCTCGACCTGGGAAGCACCGCGCGTCGCCTCCACTCCTCGACCTGATCCGGCCGGGCCACTCACTCCGGAGAGCCTCGGCGCAGCGGTGGCCGCAGTTCAGCCACAGGGGTTGATCGTGGTGGACGAGAGCGCGACCTCTGGGCGTCCCTACTGGACGCTCTCCGGCGACTGCCCACCCCATACCCTCCTGGCGCTGACCGGCGGGGCCATCGGACAGGGGATCCCGTGCGCCACCGGGGCGGCCCTCGCCTGCCCTGACCGACCGGTGCTTTCCCTCCAGGCGGACGGCAGCGCGCTCTACCACCTCCAGGCGCTCTGGACGCAGGCCCGTGAACACTTGAATGTCACGACGCTCCTCTGCAATAATCGGAGCTACCGCATTTTGCAGGTAGAACTCCGCCGGGCCGGCGTAACCGCACCCGGTCCCGCCGCGCGCGCGCTTACGTCGCTCGCGGACCCGGCGATTTCCTGGGCCGATCTGGCGCGAGGGTTCGGCGTGCCGTCCGTGCGACTGGAGCGGGCCGAGGACCTGGCCCGCGAGTTGCAGCGGTCCTTCAGCACCCCCGGCCCGTACCTGATCGAAGCAATGATCGGGTGACGGCCGGCGGCGCCCGGCCCAGATCGCGTCAGGTCTTATCCAGAGGCTGGACTGCCCGGTGGTCGGCCGAACACTCCCACCTCGGTGACAAACGCCGCCAGATCACGCACACGCAGCGAGGTGCGGATCAGATCCGTCAGTGCGCCCGGCTCCGCGATGCCGGCTACCAGATTTGCGACCTGCGGCGGCACCGGGCCGAAGCGGGTTTCCAAATTGGTAAGGATGGCGCGCCGCAGCCCGATTTCCTCACCCAGGGCTTGTCCCCTGTGCAGGCCGAGTTCCTCCCCCCGGCGCAGGCCGAGTTCCTCGCCCCGGCGCAGGCCGAGTTCCTCCCCCCGGCGCAGGCCGAGTTCCTCACCGCGCTTCAGGGCTACTCGTTCGATTCCGGTCAGGTACGGCATCTCTGTGTCTCCCATCTGACGTCGCAATTCTGCCATGAACTGTTCTTCATCCGCAACGGGGAGGCGGAGGTAACTATCCATCAGTCGGAATAGCGCTTGAAACTCGTCATCCGTCAGTCCGCAGGCTGCAAGTTGCGCCGTGAGTCGCGCCTTCACGGCCCACAAGGGCTCGGCGCCCTCTCCAACGGTCGCCTCCCCGGTTCGGGGCAGGCTGAACAGGAATGCCAGGTGAATGATCGTCCACTCATTCCTGATCGGCTCCAATTCATCCCGCCGTGTGTCCCAGTCACGCAGTTTTGTGGTAGTGATCGGGTCTTCCAGCGACACGCCGAGGAACTGCTGCCGGAAGTTGCCCACGCGCCAGGTAGGGCTGGTGTCAGTCTGCAGCACGGCGCTTGCTACGGGTAGTCGGTGCCTCGCCACCAGGCCGGCCCGGTAGTGATGCACCTGACGCTCGTAGTTCGGACGGCGCTGTCCCTGCACTTCGAAGTGCAGCAGGCCGTTGGTCTCGGCCGGCGCCTTTTCCCGCACACTCGCCACCACATCCACGTACCGGCGGCGGCGACTGCCGCGGCGATGTCGTGGACGCAGTTCCTGCTCAAGGAAGTGGATCGGGTGGTCCCAGTCTACTCGCACGGCCAGCAGTGGGAAGAAGCATTCCGTAAACGTGCGCGGCCGCGCTGCGATCGCGTCTTTCCAGAGCGAGTCGCGTTCTTCCTCGACACTCCCCGTCTCGGGAGCGTCGGGCGCCTCGGCGGCCGCGGCGTCGGAGCCCGGCGGCTCCGACGGCTCTCGTGTGCGTCTCATAACGATCAACGCTGGGTTCTGCGCCGGATCAGTGGTTGTACAGGAACTCCCGCGCGTTCAGGAGCGCCCAGTACAGGTCCTCCAGCGTCTGACGCCGGTCACCCGCGGCGCCAAGAAGTCGCACAGTCCGCTCTCGCTCCTCGGTTTCCGGGAGCCGCGAGAGGGACCAGAGGTACATCTCGTCCACGATTTCTGCGTCCGGACTCCGCGACCGGGCCCAGGAAGCGACCCGGCCTGCGGCGGCCGTCAGTTTGGACTGGAGCGTATTGCCGTTCAGCATGTGGAGCGTCTGGGTGAGGTTTGCGGTCTCTTCCCGCTCGCACGTGCAGACGACCTGGCGCCGCGGCCGGCCGAAAATGTCCATGAAGTAGCTGGCTACATTGTTGTCCACCAGCTGCGTCGCCCGGGTGCCCGCCGGATACCCCGCAAACAATTCCGGCACGTTGGTGGCCTGTGAGATGCCGTCCAGGAGCGCTTCGGCTTTCAATCGCCGATAATAGGCGCGCGAGAAATTCCGGGTGTCCTTCTCATTCCGTGGGTTTGCCCGGACGGACAACTGGTAGGTGCGGGAGTTCGCCAGGGTGCGGAGCATTGCTTTCACGCTGAAGTTCTGCCGCAGGAACTCCTTCGCCAGTGCGTCGAGGAGCGCCTCATTCGAGGGTGGGTTCGTGACCCGCACATCGTCCACCGGCTCCACGATCCCGATCCCAAACAACTGGCCCCACAGGCGGTTCACCATCCCCCGCGCAAACATGGGATTCGTGCGGTTCGTGAGCCAGGTGGCCAGCGCCTCACGGCGATCCCCGTCCGCCGGAATCTCGGTGTGAGCCTCCCCCAGCACAGCCGGCGTGAGCGGCTGATTGGTTTCCGGGTGACGATGCTCTCCGTTGGGGCGGACCGACACTTCCGAGATCTGCTGCACATTCCGGACGCCCACCCGAGCGAAGAATGCGGCGAACTGGTGATAGGCCGTCCGGGTCCACTTCTCAAAAGGGTGGTTGTGGCAGTTGGCACATTGGAGGCGGGTCCCCAGGAACAATTGGGCCGTCTGCTCCGCCATGTCCGGCGGAGTCCGGGCGAGCCGGTAGAAGTTCGTTGGGCCGACGGTATCCGTGTTTCCCTTCGCAGTGACCAGTTCCCGCACGAACGCGTCGTAGGGCCGGTCTGCGACGACGTTCTGGCGGATCCAGGCATAATAGCTCTTCGTACCGGCTGCCTGGAGCAGACGACTGTTGTTCCGGAGCAGATCGCCCCAGAAGACGGTCCACCAATCGGCGTATTCCGGCCGTTCCAGCAATTCGTCAATCTTCCGCGCTCGTTTGTCGGCCCGGACGTCGGCTAGAAACGCGCGGATGTCCGTCGGGGTCGGGAGTGTGCCCGTGAGGTCAAGCGAAACCCGGCGCAGGAACTCGGTGTCCGAGCAAAGGTCGCTCGGAGCGAACCGGAGTTTCTTCCACTTCGTCAGGGTGTGCTCATCAATGAAGTTGGCGGGACGAAACGTCGCGTAATCCGTATCCCGGGCGGCGCCGGGCTGCGGCAGCAGCAGGGCGGCGGTCCCCACCCGACCCAGGTAGCGGGTCAGCACGACGGTCTCCCCAACCCCCCTTGCCTCGGTTTGCCCGGCGAAGTCCACCATCGCAACCGCGTCGTCATTCGAGGAGAAGATCGCCTTGTGGGTCACGTCCTCGGTGGTGCCGTCCGAGTAGTGGGCCGTGACGAGGAGGCGCTGCGGATCCTCCGGCGCAGTGAAGATGCGCTCGCGCGGTAGAATCTCCAACTCCGTGACCGAGAGGGGATCGTCCGCGGCATCGTTTACAGCGCCGGATGTGAGCCAGTCCAGGAGGAGACGATACTCCGGTGAATCTTTCTTGAAGCGCATTCCGCCCTGGTGCGGGACCTGCATCGTCGGCTTCAAGAGGAAGAGGCTCTTCTCGGCGGCGACCCGATCAATGCGGAAGTTTGGGGTGGGCGTAGATTCCGCCGGTTCGCGCGCCTGCCCGGGCGGGGTGGTGCGGGGCTGTGTGGCAATGGCGCCGTGATCCAGGGCTGGATCAAAGCCGTACATGGAGAGCTTGAAGCCCGCCTTGCCGACGGGCGAACCGTGGCAGGAAAGCGCGTTGCACCCGGCCTGTGTCAGCACCGGTACGACATCACGGGTAAAGCTGAGGCGCGGCGGCAGGTCGAGCATGCCGCTCACCTTCACCTGCGCCTGCCCCGTCACCTTACCCACCCGGGCGGTGATCGTGGTCGCCCCATCGCCCGCGCTCCGCACCAGGCCCGTAGCGCTCACTGCCGCCACGCGGCCTGGAGCGGACGAGTATACCGCGGCGCCGGAGAGATCACGCACCGAGCCGTCCGAGTAGGTCCCGCTGACGAGCAGCAACTGCCGACTGCCGCGACTGCGGAGTGCAAAGGACGCCGGCTGGATTTCCAGCGTTCGGAGCACCGGTCCGGGCGCCGGACGGACGGATGCGGCGCCGTTGCCCGCTTTCGGCCGCGGCGTCGCCGCTCCGCCGCGGGGCCGGCTTCGGGCGGCGCTGCTCCTTCGGGGGTGTAGCGCAACGCGGGACGCGGGGACCGCGGCGCTCCGACGGGGGCCCGGCGCGGCCCCCGCGGGTGGGGTTGACGGCAGACCCACACCGATGGCCAACGCGCACATCGCCACCGCGGGCCGGATTGTGATTGTCTTCATGATTGCCCCTACGCCTTCCCCCAATGCTCTCTGTCTTTCGGACAGGGAGTGGGCCGGGAAGTTGCGCGATCTTTTCCGTCGATTCGGTTGACCCCGGAGAAGAAGTCGGATATTCTGTAATTAAGTTACGTAACTCGGTTACGGAACGAGCAGGGAGGCGGACGGGGCGCGCCAATGCGGGAAGAATGCACCAGCTTTGCGGAGAAGCTTACCAGCCTGTTCAGCGACATCATCGTGAAGACGCTGACCACGGATCTTCTGCGTGAGCTGGATGACCTGGACATCACGCTGTCGCAATTGCACGCGCTCACCCATGTGACTGAGCGAGGCAAGTCCTCGATCGGCGCGATCGCAGAGGCGCTGGGGGTGACGCATCCGGCGGCGATCAAAATGGTGGAGAAGCTGGCCATCAAAGAACTGGTGGTGCGGGGAGTGGCCGCGGCGGACCATCGTCTGTCCGAGATCACCCCGACTTCCGAGGGACGACGGCTGGTCAATCGTGTGCGGCGGGAGCGGGCCGAGCGTCTCACCAGCGTGCTGGCGCAGATGCCGGCTCTGGATCGGCAGGCGCTGATTCGCGGGCTCCAGGGGTTTGTGACCGCGGCGCTGCGCGATACGGCCGTTCTGGATGGGCTCTGCCTGTCTTGCCAGTCACTGCTGCCGACCGACTGCGAAGACTACGAATTGATCCGCCGGGAGCGTTTGGTGACGGCGGGCGCACGGTGACCCTTGTAACGGAGGCCGGCAAGATGCCGGCGTTCCCGGGCCGTCCGTGCGAGCACATGCCGGCAAGATGCCGGCGTTCCCGGTCAAACAGACCGGCGAAGGAAACAGGGAAAAAACGATGGCGATGAAGATCCCGATCTATCTGGACAACCATGCGACCACCCCGATGGATCCGCGCGTATTGGAGGCGATGCTTCCGTACTTTACCCATTCCTTCGGAAACGCCGCCAGCCGCAGCCACCCCTTCGGTTGGGAAGCGGAGAAGGCAGTGGACCGGGCTCGGGAGCAGGTCGCTGCGTTGATGAACGCCGACCCCCGCGAGATCGCCTTCACAAGTGGCGCTACGGAAAGCGATAATCTGGCGATCAAGGGTGTCGCCGAGATGTACCGCGAGAAGGGCAACCACATCATCACCTCCGTGGTGGAACACAAGGCGATCCTGGATACCTACAAGCGCCTGGAGGCGCAGGGATATCGAGTGACCTACCTGCCGGTAGACGACACCGGAATGGTGCGGCCCGAGTCCGTGGCAGACGCGATCGAAGCCGGCACGATCCTCTGTTCCATCATGTTTGCGAACAACGAGGTGGGGACCATCAACCCGATTGAGGAGATCGGCCGGATTTGCCGGGACCGCGGCGTCCTGTTCCACACCGATGCGGTGCAGGGGTTTGGAAAAGTCCCATTCGATGTGCAGGCTGCGTGTGTGGATCTGGCCTCGGTCACGGCGCACAAGATGTACGGCCCGAAGGGGGTCGGCGCGCTGTACGTCCGCCGGCGCAGCCCCCGGGTGCGGCTCACCGCCCAGATGGATGGGGGCGGACACGAGAGCGGCCGCCGGAGCGGTACGTTGAACGTACCCGGCATCGTGGGGTTCGGCCGTGCCTGTGAACTCTGCGGCGAAGAGATGCAGGACGAGAGCCTCCGCCTGACCGGCATGCGCGAGAGGATGCGGCGGGAGATCCAGAGCCGGTTGGACGAGGTGCACCTGAACGGACATCCGACCCGCCGCCTTCCCGGCAATCTGAATCTGAGCTTCGCCTACGTCGAGGGCGAGGGACTGATGATGGGGATGAAGGACATCGCGGTGAGTTCCGGATCGGCCTGCAC
>SYMT01000067.1 GCA_005805375.1 Actinomycetota bacterium | reverse complement strand
GAAGGTAGCACGATCCGGGACGTACGACTCAAATCCGGGAGTTACCTTCAGCTTGGCGAAGTGCGACATGAGCGTCTGTGTGGCTTGCAGCGGGTGCAGGTACTTCAGCGGGTAGATTCTTACGACCGTTCCGGCGGGTCGCTCTACATCAAGACTCTCGAGGAGTTTCTGGGCGACCGCCAGTTCGCTCGGAAATCCCGTGAGAATGAGCGTTCTCGTCGTCTCGACCGCGTCGACGGTGAGTTCCGGGACGGCGCGGCGCACCGTCTCCACCGCTTCCGCGACTTTGATGGACTTCAAGATGCGAGTTTCGCGAGCTCTCTGCGGCCGGACCTGGGGTACAACCGGCGGCCTGGGCGGCTCCACATCCAGTTCGCGCAGGCGGCCTTTCGCCGCTGCCACGTCACCACTGGCGCCGTTCAGGAGCAGCACGTTCGCCTTGCCCACCTGCTCAACGGTAAGATACGGGTAAGCGGCCTGCAGCAGCGCCGCCAGGTCATCCACCTTCGCGTAGCGGACGCTGACCACTTCCTTAACGCCGGTCCGCGCGACTACCACCCGGAGTTCCGTGGGCGAGCCCACGTAATAGTTGCCGCTGAACTCGCGCACTTCAGCGCCCACAATCGCGGCGATCGTGCGCAGCACTTCAGTCAGCGGCCCCTGCTTCAGGGTGATCGTCACCGCGCCTTTGACCGAGGGCAGCACGATGATGTTGCGGCCACTCTGGAACGCCAGCGCTTTGATGACGTCCTCGACGTCGCCCCGGGTTACATCAACGCTGACCCGTTTTTCAGGCGCGCCGGCGCCGGCCTGAGCCGACGCGCTCCGGGGAAGAGGAAACGCCAGGCCCAGCGCCACGGCGTGAAGGGAGATCAGGAGCGCCCCTGCCCTGCGCCCGGTCCGAAAACGACCTTCGGTCTGGCTCGTCATTCACTGCCTCCTTGAATGTGAAGCTCCACTCGTTGTGCTCCAAGACGGAATACCGCCGAGTTTTCGTTGATTGCGATCAGTTGCCAGGTGCCTGCGATGGTGTCACCCACCTTCAGGAAGACCGTCTGTCCTTCCCAGCGGACGAGCGCTACGGGAGGGTCACCCTGCACCAGGCCGGTAAGCACCGGCCTGGCGACGGCCGTCGGTGCGGGATTCGGGAGAGAGCGAGGCGGTGCGGCCGGTGCGCGCGGTGCGACCGCCCGCACCGACAGCGTCGTGGGCGGGAGAGCGACTCGCTGCTCAGGCGCCAGGGCATACGGCAACGGCAGCGCTGGCGGGCCAGCGGCTGAAGCGCCGAGCCCCCAGTTTGGCTGCATCAGCATCGCCGGAGCGGTACTGGGATCCGCCTGGGTAGGTTGAAACGGATCCTGCGGCGGGAGCATGCGCGTCACGCCCCGCATGCGCGGTCCCTTTGTCCAGAGAGCTGCGGGCACGGGGACCGGGTCTACCGGTTCCGGTTCCCCGACGAATTCCTCCTCACCCGGTTGGGGACTGGCTTCCGCCATCTCGACGGGAGCGACCCCCTTGCTCCGCGTGAGCGGGTTCAGGAAGAAACCAACGACTCCCCCCATTACCAGCACTCCCGCCACGAAAACGTGAACCGGGCGCCAGTCTTCTTGCACGGCGGGCATCGGGCGCGGGCCATCTGCGAAGTGGGAGGACTGCACTCGAACGAGCTGACTCACGGCCGGTTTCCTCCAAAGTTGGCGCGGGCGAGTTGTGGGGCACGGCGGGCCGGGAGAACGACCGGAGCAGTTTCCGGCTCGCGGGCCAGAAATACTGTCGCCCACACTTCGGCGCGAAGCGGATGAAGTTGGCCGGTCTCTGCGGGTGTGCCGGTGGAAGAAGCGGTCCGGGGAGTCTCCCCGGCTGCGATATCCCACCGATCCGGAACGAAGATCCACTGATCAGTAGTGAGAGCAGCGATCGTGCGGTAGATGGTTGAGAACGTGCCCCGAAGGACGATGCGTACGGCCCGCGGCTGGATCTCGCCGGCCTGATCGCCGACGGCTTCTTCCAGGCCGAGTGCTGAAATGCGTGCCGCGCGCCAGCGGCTGGACGGCCGGTCGGTCACTTCTACAGCAGCGGCTACTGCGCCCTCTTGCGTCGCTGTCGCCCGGACCTGGCGCGCATAGTTGGCGACTTCAGCCAGGAGCAGAACTCGGCGCTCGGCCCGTTTCCAGTCGCGCAATCGCCCCGACAGGAGACGGAGGTTCGCGAGACGATCGTTCAGCTCGTGTTCGCGGCTCTGCTGGACGGCAAGTGCATTGCGCGACCCGTCCAGCACGACCCACTGTGGCCAGACGAGGATCGCTCCCGCCAGCGCCGCCGAGGCGGAAGTGGCGGCGATGTGCAGGACCAGGCGACGCCAATCGAGGCGTCTGGGCCCGGAATGTGGTCGGGATGAAAGCAACGCAGGTCCCATCTCACTCTCCCATGAGGCGACCGACGACTTCACCGGTTCCGACGGCGGGGGAACCCGCCGGCAGCGCCGTGAACTCCACGTAGGGTGATTCGCGGAGCTGCTGCGCGTACGCAGGCACCAGATCGGGCCGCTGGGCGCGGACCACGATCTTGAATCGCGGGCCGTCCCCCGTGAGGCGCACCGTCCACACCCCTCGGGGGCGCAGGCGGCTGATCTCGTTGAACACGGTGGTCCAGGGGACGATCGGGCGCGCCTCGACTTCGGCGGTGTAGTGATTGGCCGCGCGCCGGAGCCGGGCGAGTGCCTGACGACTCAACTCCATGTGCCGCAGCGTCTGGCGCAGATCGCCGCAGCGGTGAAGGGCTTCCGCTCGCGCACTGTCTACGAGTCGGGTTTCGGCGCGCAGGCGCAGTGCCATGCACAGCGATACGGCGAGCGCAACTGTGAGGCTGCACGCGGCGACCGCGCCGTCGGTCGGGGTAAAGCGCCAACCGGATCCCCGGCTGCGAGGTGCTGACTGACTGGTCTCGGATTGCATCTTCCTCGTCCGTTCTTTGGGAGCGGAAGTCCCCTGACGAGCTTCTGCCGATCCGGCACAGAGGGACAGGTCTCTGTCTGTCCCCGGCGACGTAGTGGCCCGCTGAGCGCCTTCCCCGGGGGAAAGACACGGTAGGTTCGACGCTGCCCGGCCGTCCGGCTTGACCTATGTATTGGCAGGCAGCGAAAGTGACTTCAGGTACGGATTGAGGAAGGGTGGTGGAACGTACGTGCGGTTCAGTCGCCGAGAACGGCGTGCTGCAGGGCGTCCGCGGCGCTTTGCACCTCGGCAACCGCCCGTTCCAACTCCGCCAGCTCGCTTGCGGGGAGCAGGCGGTGCATCGGTTCGCAGATGTACGTAACACAGCCTGTGGGACGAAGATCCGCAGGAAAGGCACACCCGGTCGTGGTCAGAAAGTCACACGGCGCGCCTGTGTCGGGAGAATCGCCCGCCAGCGATTCCAGCAGGTCTACGCCCGGCCTCGCGACCGACGCCCGCGGGCCCGGCAGGCGTCCGACGAGCTCCTCAACCAGAATCAGATCGAGCGGGCGGATGCGCGCCGGCTTTACACAGCAAGGCGTGGCGCAGGTCGGGCAGTGCAGCCGGGTGAACGGCTCAAACAGGCTACGTACCTGGCGCTGCGCCCGGCGAAAGCGCTTGAGAGGGGAAGAGGTTCTCACTTCCCCTCCTCGCTCAGAACATCGGTGCGGTGCTGCGGAGCCACGTGTTGATTTGTCGGCACAGGTTCTCTCCCTCGGAACCCAGCACCCTGCGCAACTCCCTCTGGTCCAGCTTCAGGAGCATGCTGCGGGTCTTCTTCACTTCGTGGCGCGCCCGCGCCAGGCGGGCTTCCCGCAGCAAACGCACCACATGGGCGGTCAAACGCTCCCGGTCCTCCCGGCGTCGCTCTCGGGCGGGATGGATGGGCGCGCTCTGGCGGCCGGACGGCACTGCGTTTTGCTCGATGAAACGCTGCACTTCCTCTCGCCGCATCACGGATTCGTCGGGCTGCTCGTCGCGGAACTCCCGCAGCACGTCCGCGGTGGATCGCAGGCTGGACGTGATGAACACCTCGGGCATTCCTCGTTCGCGCAGGCTGTCGGCAAGCCGACACA
Organism: Actinomycetota bacterium; assembly: GCA_005805375.1. Classification (GTDB taxonomy): domain Bacteria; phylum Armatimonadota; class SYMT01; order SYMT01; family SYMT01; genus SYMT01. Next base: position 607 of record SYMT01000067.1, on the reverse strand, counting down.
AACGCTCTTGATCCTGCACATCCATCTGAGAGAACCCCGGAACCTGTTCTTCGATTACTCTCGTCATTGTCCTCATCCTGTCTGGCAGGCCCTCTCGGTCCGACGGCGCGAGAGGCCTCCGGTACGGGGAGATCAAATACCTTCGGGTGTTGCTGCTTGCGGATCTCTCTTCCTGATCGTTATAATGCCACAGTCCTGCTCAAAAGAGGGTAGCCCGCTCGGCTCGGGGCCGACGGAACTGGCACTTTCTGACGCCGGGGGAACCGGTTGGTCGGCAAGTCCGTAGGAAAAGCGAGAGGTCAGCGTGTCCACTGCGTCCAGTTCAACACTTCAGTCCACCCCGGCGGTTCCGCAGGATCGAACGCTCAGCCCCGAGGACCGCAAGGTCTTCGAGGACCTGGCCGCTCGCCACTACCGGCAGGCATACACCATCTCCTACCGGATGACCGGTAGCCATGCGAGTGCCGAGGATCTGACTCAGGAAGCGATGATTCGGGCATTCCAGTCCTTCCATCGTTACCGCCGGGACTTACCGTTCGCCAACTGGCTGTACCGGATCATCGTCAATCTGCACATCGACGCGTTGCGCCGACGCCCCAAGGTCTGG
>SYMT01000645.1 GCA_005805375.1 Actinomycetota bacterium | reverse complement strand
CGGCGTGGCTCGGGTACGGGAGGGGTTGGGGTGGGGGGCTCGGCTTGGGTCGGAACTCGCTCCGCCGAGCTGGGGCTGCACGCCCAGGTGGACGTGTAGTCTCCACGTCGCGCCGATGCAGCCGGCCGTCAGGGCGCGCCCAGTGGCTGTTTCTCCTCCTCGAGTACGGCGCGGAGGCGCACGATCAGGTCCTGCCAGTTCGCGGCGTCGAGGGAGAGGTCGCGGGTGGTTTCGCGGCCAGCGCGGTCGAGGAGGAGGGCGGTCGGCGTCGTGCGCACGCGGAGGAAGAACGACACTACGGACGAAGGGCGGCGGTCGTCGAAGAAGAATGTGGTCGTGGGACGACCCCAGTCGGTGGCCAGGGGCAGCTCGCGCGCGGCGGCGTCACCGGCCATCCGCGCCGCCTGATGGGCGATTTCGAGGTCCTCCGAGAGGCACAGGGTCAGGAGCCCCAGGCGTTCCGGCGGGAACTGGCGCCGGAGCGCCGTCAGCCGTGACAGCAGCGAGAGCAGCTCATTGTCCTGTGGCTGCACGAGCACGAGCAGTGCCGGGCGGCCGCGGAAGTCGGCCAGGGAGACGCGCCGGCCGCGGACATCCGTCCAGGCGAAGTTGGCGATCGGTTCTTGCGCGGTGGGTCCTCCCCGTGGGCCGCCGCGCGCCAGGCCGGGGGTGCGGAGGCGCTGCCAGGTGCGGACCGCGGTGCCCCTTCCTGGGAGGGCCCGATCTACCCAGACCGCGCGCAGGACCGTTGCCGCGAGCATTAGCCCGGCTCCCAATTTGAGCACGCGACCGATCGCTGTCCGGCGAGCACGGCGGTGCGAGCGGTAGACGAGCAGCAGGGCCAGGAGCGTGGTGGCCGCCAGCCCGAGAAACATGGGTCCGTTCTGGGCCAGATCCATCCAGAGCGCGTTCGGCAGCAGTTCTCGTCCGAAGAGCAGCACCGTCCAGGCCAGGCCCGCCAGCCCCGCTCCGAGGACTAGAATGCCGGTGAGGCTGACGAGACCGAAGCTGAGGGTGGTGAAGAAGAGGACCGGGGGGAGCAGGCGCCAGAGTGAGTCGGCATAGGCCGCAAGGACCACCGGCGCTTTGGAGTGTACGCGCTGTCCCAGCAGGGTCACCCCGTACTCGAGCAGCAGGGGTATCAGAATGCCGACCACCATCCCGCCCCACCGCCCTACCAGCACCTCTTCGGAGCCGGCCCGTTTGCTGTCCTGGAGTTCGGTCAGTTCGTAGCGCCACGGGCGAAACGCGAAGCTCGCCGCCAGGAACAGGAGTAGCACCACGGAGAAAGGCCCGATGTCGCTCGCCAGAATCCATCCCAGGCGAAACGAATTCGGATCGGCGGCCGTGCGCACCTGCAGGTATCCGAGCAGGGAGAGCGCCAGCCCCACGACCCAGGGACCCGGACTCATGAGGTTCAGGCGGATCTCCAGCGCGAATGTGCCCGCGATGCGGCCCAGTGGTCCCAGGAGGCGGTCAGTCACGCACCGGCTCCGAGCGCGCCCGGCAGGCTCTCCGGCCCCATGATCCAGACGTAGGCATCCTCCAGCGTGGCCGGGCGCGGCTCCAATCCGGAAATCTCGATGCCCTCCCCCACCAGCTTCACGAGTATGCGCGCCTCTTCCCGCTGCACCTCCGTGACCCAGCCGCGGCTCTGAAGCTGCGCCAGGCCGGCATCGTCGGTCATCACCTGCCAGGTGCGGCCGCGCACCCGCTCGATCATCTCCACTGCCGTGCCGAAGAAGATCACCTGCCCGCGCCGCATCACGGCAATCTGCCGGGCTGCGCTGGCGATGTCGGCGACGATGTGGGTGGAGAGCAGGATGATCCGGTTTCCACCCAGTTCCGACAGCAGGTTGCGCACCCGGATCCGCTCCTCGGGATCGAGTCCCGCCGTGGGCTCATCGAAGATCAGCAGGCGGGGTTCGTGCAGGATCGTCTGTGCGATGCCGAGCCGGCGCTTCATGCCGCCGGAGAGGGCGCCCACCTTGCGCTTGCGAAACTCGGTCAGATTCACACGCTCCAGCACCGTATCCATCCGCTGCCGGCGCTCCTTGCGATTCCGCATCCCGGCGAGCAGTCCCATGTAGTCCAGGCATTCCTCGACAGACAGCGATGGGTAGAGCCCGAACTCCTGCGGCAAATAACCGAGCAGCGAGCGCACGGCGGGCTTTTCATAGCGGATGTCGTGTCCATCTACCAGCGCGGTGCCCGCACTCGGATCGAGGAGCGTGGCAAGCATCCGCATGAGGGTGGTCTTGCCGGCCCCATTGGGGCCTAACAGGCCGATCAGCCCTTCTTCCAGCGTCAGGTTGAGCGGATGGACGGCATGCACGCCGCCGGGGTACGTCTTGGTGAGGTTGAGGGTAAGGAGTTGCACGGAGAGGATCGTGAGGTGGGTTGGGGCCGATACCTCATGGTACACGGAAAGGCCCGCCGATGGCGCAGATCGGCGGGCCCGTCTCCCGTCACCCAGAGCACTTCACTCTTCCGGCCCGGACGCTCCGGGGGCCTGGGCCCTCGAACTCCGTCCGCCGCATTCGGGCCGTCATCCGGCAACCGTGCGAGGAAGTCTCCCTCTGGGTCTGGGCGAGTGCCGGAACACTCACAGAATGGGTCCGGCCGCGGTCCTCTGGTGGCATTATAGCCACCGTCCCGCCGGGTCTCCAGCCAGACTTACGCTCCAGTGAGGAAACTCACACGCCCGGTGCGGTCCGGGAAATCGGGCAGCTCAGGGCTGATCCACCGACAGCCGGTTGGCTTCGTCCCACGTGCGCAGCGACTCGACGATGTCGCCGATGTCGCCGTCGAGGATGGTGTCGAGACGGTTGACCAGCGTGAGACCGTTGCGGTGATCGGACAGGCGGTTCTGCTGGAAATTGTAGGTGCGCACCTTGTCGCTGCGGTCTCCAGTGCCCACCTGCGCCTTGCGGTTGGCGCTGACCTCGCGATCCTGCTCGGCCTGCATCCGCTCAAACAACTTGGCGCGCAGCATCCGGAGCGCCTTCTCGCGGTTCTGCAACTGAGAGCGCTCGTCCTGGCATGCGACGACGATCCCGGTCGGCTTGTGGGTGAGGCGAACCGCCGTCTCGTTCTTCTGCACGTTCTGGCCTCCGGCCCCCGCCGACAGAAACGTATCCCACTGGAGTTCACCGGGGGCGATGATCACTTCCACGTCGTCCACTTCGGGCAGCACCGCCACCGTGGAGACGGACGTGTGGATCCGGCCCCCGCTCTCCGTCACCGGGACGCGCTGGACCCGGTGCGGCCCCCCTTCCCACTTCAGATGGCTAAAGGCGCCCTGGCCCTTGATTGCCAGAACAACTTCCTTGTAGCCCCCGATGCCGGTCGGGGTGGTGGTCATCACCTCTGCCTTCCAGCCCATCCGTTCGGCGTACCGGGTATACATCCGGAGCAGTTGCCCGGCGAAGAGCGCCGCTTCTTCCCCGCCGGTACCGGCCCGGATTTCCACCAGGACGTCACGATCGTCGTGCGGGTCCTTCGGCAGCAGCAGGCGCTTGATCGCCATCGTGAGCGCCGGTTCGCGCACCTCAAGCGTCTGGATTTCTTCCTCAGCCATCTCGCGCACCTCCGGATCGGAGTCGCGGGCCATTTCCCGGACCTCGGCGAGTGCGGACTGGACCTGCCGCAATTCCTGGTACTGGGTGACGAGGGGCGTCAGTTCCGAGTGCTGCCGGGCAATCTGAGCGAGCCGATGCGGGTCGGACACGACGTCCGGATCGGCCATTTCCTGGGACAGCCGCTCATAGCGGGCCTCCACATCTTGAAGCCGATCCCACACAGGTCTCCCTCTTCCTTCCCGCCGGTCCTCCCCGGCCGTGTCTCAAGCAACCGCCGCTGCCGGGGAGTCTTCCGCCGGCAGCGCCCCTTCCCGCTGCATGACTCGTTGGAGTGATGCAACGGCCACCTCGACCATGTCCCGGGCCGGTTCCCGGGTCGTCAACTGCTGCGTGAGCAAGCCGGGCGTCACGAGCCACTGCAGCGGGGCAATGTCCCGGTACGTCCCGGCGAGGCGGATGATCTCGAACGAAATCGAGGCCACCAACGGCAGCAGCGCCAGGCGCAAGAGCACGATCAGGTGGAGCTTCTCCTGCCAGGGCAATACCATCACCACCAGCATCTTGATGATGAGCACGGTCAGGACGAAGTTCGTCCCACAGCGCGGGTGGATGCGGGAAGCACGCACGGCGGCATCCACATCCAGCGTTCCTTCCGTCTCCAGCGCGTTGATCGCCTTGTGTTCCGCCCCGTGGTATTGGAAGACGCGCTGTACTTCTTTCATTCGCCCGATGAGCGCGATGTAGCCCAGCATGAGCGCGACGCGCATCAGGCCCTCGACCACTGCCCGCCAGATCGTCTCGCCCAGAATCGGTGTGAGCCACTGCGCTGCGAGCCCGGGTAGGATCATGAACAACCCGATTCCGAGCGCCAGCCCCAAAATGGCCGAGCCGGTGACGCTGATGCTGCTGATCGCCCCTCCGCCGGGAAGGCCGCCGGCGGCTACGAATAGCCAGACCGGTCCCAGCAGCGCCTGGGTGAGTGGACCCATCGGCGGCGCTCCCGGGGTATCCGGCGGCTCGCCTGCCTCGGCAGAGGCGGCCGCTGCCGCCTGCTGATCCTCCATCGCCAGATTGGCGGAGAAGAGCAGCGACTTCATGCCCAGCACCAGAGAATCCGCCAGGGCAAAGACACCCCGCAGAAATGGGAGCTTTGCCCAGGCGTATCGCGTGAAGAACGCGGGCACCGGTTCATCGCGCACCAGGATTTCGCCGTTGGCCCGGCGGCAGGCAACGGCGAACGTCTTGGCGCCACGCATCATGACGCCCTCGATCACTGCCTGGCCGCCATATCGCACCGGTTTTGCCACGGCGCCCTCCTTGTCTGACTTTGGTCGTTCGCGGACGGCCCGGTTCTCCGGGCGCCCCAGGGATCACCCCTACTGGGCTCCTCCGTGGGGTGACTACTTGCGCGCGGTCTTGGTCCGCTGGGCCTGGAGCTTCTGCGCCTTCTGGAAACGCTGCATGAACTTGTCCACGCGGCCTTCGGTATCTACGATCTTTTGCTTCCCGGTGTAGAACGGGTGGCAACTAGAGCAGATTTCAACCGTGAGCTGCGGCTTTACGGACAGCGTTTCAAACGTACTCCCGCACGCGCAGCGAACGTTAGCAGTGACGCACTTAGGGTGGATTCCGTCTCTCATTCCGAATTCTCTTGTGGTCTCAAGGTCCGGCAGTGATCCGGCCGGACAGGCGGGGCGACCCACTAGAGCACAACACCGGTCGGCGGTCTGCTCCGGGG
>SYMT01000644.1 GCA_005805375.1 Actinomycetota bacterium | reverse complement strand
GTGAAGGAATCGTAGTTGTCAATCATGACGATCATTCCAGCCCCCTCTCCGCCAGTTCCAGGGCGCGCACGAGGGCGCCTGCCTTGGCCTCGGTTTCCGCAAATTCTGCGTCCGGATCGCTATCCGCCACGATCCCGCCGCCGGCCTGGATGTAGGCCCGCTGCCCCTGCATCACGATCGTGCGCAGTGTGATGGCGGTGTCCATGTTGCCGTTGAAGCTGAAGTAGCCGATCGCCCCGCCGTACGGCCCGCGGCGCACCGGCTCGAGTTCCTCAATGATCTCCATCGCGCGGATTTTGGGGGCGCCGGAGAGCGTCCCGGCCGGGAATGTGGCCCGGATGAGGTCATAGGCGTCCCGATCCGGTCGCAGCGTTCCGATCACGTTGGAGACGATGTGGATTACGTGCGAGTACTTCTCCGTCACCATCAACTGGTCTACCACCACCGACCCGTACTCGCACACGCGGCCGATGTCATTGCGGTGCAGATCCACGAGCATGATGTGCTCCGCGCGTTCTTTCGGGTCGGCGAGGAGCTGTGCCTCCAGCCGCGCATCCTCGTCCGGTGTGCGCCCCCGGCGCACCGTCCCGGCGATGGGCCGTGTCACCACGTGTGCCGCGCGTTCCGTCACCAGGATTTCGGGCGATGCGCCGATGAGCTGACACTCCTCGAATTGGAGGAAGAACATGTACGGGGAGGGATTGATGGAACGGAGCGCCCGGTAGATCTGGAACGGCGGTGCGGTAACGTCGGCCTGGATGCGCCGGGACAACACGACCTGGATGATGTCTCCGGCGCTGATGTACTCCTTCGCCCGAAGCACTGCCGCGCAGTGCTCTTCGCGGCTGGGGATGGACATCGTGGCGAGCGGGCCGGAGCGCGCTGTCGGCGGAGTCAGCGCGAGCGGCGCTTTCAGTCGCTCCACCATGCGGTCCACCTTCTCGGTAGCGCGCCGGTATGCTTCGGCGGGATCTCCGTCGGTGCGCGCCAGGCACACGGCTTTGATGCGATGCCGCACGTGATCGAACAGTAGGAGCGTGTCGGTGAACACAAAGTAGCAGTCCGGGAGCTCGCGGTCATCCGGGTTGGTCTCCGGCAGGCGCTCGAAGAACCGCACGGTGTCGTACCCGATGTAACCGACAGCGCCCCCACAAAACGGAGGCAGATCCGGGTCCGGCTCGCACCGGTGCTCCTCCATCAGCTCGCTCAGGCGGTGCAGCGGGTCGCGCCCGTCCGGCAGTTCCTCGACCGAGGTTTCGCCGCCACGGGTCAGTTCGACCCGGCGCCCCCAGGACTTCATGACCAGGAACGGCTCAATTCCGAGGAAGGAATAGCGGCCGATCTGTTCCCCGCCCGCCACGCTCTCCAGCAGGAAGGCGTGGGGGTGATTCCCCAGCTTCAGGTATGCGGAGACCGGGGTCTCCAGGTCCGCCAGAATCTCCCGGGAGACCGGGACCAGGCTTGCGCGCCCGCACCGGGCCGCAAACTCCTCAAACGCAGGCTGATGCACGATTGAATTCTCCCCCTGCGGGGCCGGCCGACGCCGGCGCCGATTTCTACTGGCGCCCCGGCGCAACAAGAAAGGCCGGGGCGCATTGCCCTCGGCCTTCTCAAAAACGATGAACCAGGGCAGTCTGCCCCCGGCCCGGATCGGATCACGCAGCGGCGCGGCGGACAGAGACTATGTCTGCCGCCACCACCAGAGATTGTGACTCGCGCCGATCTGTTGCACTTGCTGGAAAACTCCCGGCGAGAGTATATAGAACCCGTACCACCGTGTCAATTCCGGATCCGATCGGGCCGGCCTGCGTCGCCTCCCGCGCCCTCCCACTGCCCTCCCGGTCCGGCTCGCAGGCGCGCTGGACCTCTACCCGTCCCGGCTTCTGTTCGTTCACCGCGATGCGGAAACCGCCGACCCCAGAACTCGAGCGGCCGAAATCGAACGGGCAGTCGCAGCATCACCGAATTGCCCACTGCGTGTGTGTTTGATCCCCGTTCGGATGACGGAAGCCTGGCTTCTCTCTGATGACGCAGCGATCCGGCGGGCGGAGAGGAACCCGGCCGGGCGGGTTCCTCTCGAGTTGCCTCCGCGATCACGTGTTGAAAGCGAATCCGATCCCAAAGAGGTCTTGGGCCGCAGCCTGGTTCTCGCAAGCGAAGTTCCCCTGTGCCGGCGCCGCGGCGTGCTCGACGCAGGCTATCCGTGGCGGGTCGCGAATGCGATTCGGGACTTCGCTCCGCTTCGGGCGCTGACGGCCTGCAGCGAATTCGAACGATAGGTGCAACACGCGGTGGAACATCTCCCCTGGGTATGAGCGGTGATCGAGGAGAGCAACCGGAACCGCGTAGAGATGCGCCTACTTCTCGATGATCCGAGTGTTTCTCGCCTGGTTCACGTCCCACATCGCGATGGGGGAGGGATGGTACTCCGCATGAGCCGATACAATGACGGCAGACATTTACGTCACGGCCTCCCCCTCGCCGTGCTCAATTCCGCCCGGAGAAACGTGTGGCCGCAGTACGTCCGCTTCGCACCGGCAACCTCGTCCGTTCGGTGCTGTTCTGGCTCCTTCTGGGGCTGCTGGTCGTGGGGGCGCGGCCGCCGCTGCCGGCTGCCGCCGCGCCTCGGGTCGCCGCACCCTTCCGCACGGATCGGGTGCTGGTGGCATTCCATCCGAAGGCGGCGCTGCGCGATCGCGTACGCGCTGCCGGGCGCCTGGGGCTCACGACGCCGGAGGTGGCGGCGGGCAACGAGCATGTAGCCGTTTTGGAACTCCCGGCGGCGGCGCGTGGGAACCCCGAGGCGGTGCGGTCGGCGGTGACGGCGCTGCGGATGAATCCCGCCGTGAGGGTGGCAGAGCCCGACTACCTCATCGAGGCCGCGCGGGTCCCGGACGATCCGCGATTTCCGGAGCAGGCCGGCCTCCGCAACGTGGGGCAGACGGGTGGAACACCGGACGCCGATGTGGATGCGCCGGAGGCGTGGGACAGCACTGTCGGCAGCACCGCCGCCGTCGTGGCCATCCTGGATACGGGCGTGGACCTGCGTCACCAGGATCTGGCGCCAAACCTGGCCCGCGACGGAGCCGGTGGGGTGGTGGGCTTCGACTTCGTGAACGCCGACGCCGAACCGGCGGACGATAACGGGCACGGCACTCACGTGGCCGGCATTGTGGGGGCGGTGGGCAACAACGCGTTGGGCGTCGCGGGCGTCTGCTGGACCACCCGTTTGCTGCCGGTCAAGGTACTGGATGCTGCGGGCCGGGGAAACACGGCGGCCGCCATCGCCGCACTCGATTTTGCGCGGCAGAACGGCGCCCGCGTCATCAATCTGAGCTGGACCGTCGGTGGGGGCGGCTTTCAGCAGTTGATGCTGGAGGCTCTGCAGCGGGCCCGCGATGCCGGGATCCTCGTGGTGGCCGCGGCGGGCGACGGCGGCGGCAACAGCGATGACACTCCGACGTATCCCGCGTCGTACAACGCCTCTCTCCCCAACGTCCTGGCGGTGGCTGCCGCAACGGACCGGGACGGGCTGGCGTCGTTTTCGAACTACGGCGCCGGCTCGGTAGATCTCGCCGCGCCAGGCGAGCGGATTCTCAGCACCCTGCCGGGGGATACCTATGGACTGCTGAGCGGAACCTCGATGGCGGCGCCGTTCGTCAGCGGAGCGGCGGCCCTGGCCCTGTCCCGGTTCCCGGCGCTCTCCCTCCCGGCGCTGCGCCTGCGCCTGCTGGCCGGCGCCGACCATCCTCCGCTGCTCGAACGAAGAGTTGTCGCTGGTCGGGTGAACGCTGCCGGCACTGTCGAGGCCGACGATACGTTCCCGGCGGCGCCTGCTGCGCTCACCCTCACCCACCGCGCAAGCACGGCGCTGCGGCTGCGGTGGGTGGCGGCCGGCGATGATGGATTTCAGGGAACTGCCGGCCTGTACGAGCTGCGGTACTCCACTTCCCCGATC
>SYMT01000643.1 GCA_005805375.1 Actinomycetota bacterium | reverse complement strand
GTAGCTGATGGAGTTGAGGGCCGTCGTGAAGAGCCCGCGCTGAAAGATTGGGTTGGCAGCGGAAGTACTCCACCGCAGCAGCATCGGAACCCCATCGCTGCCGTTCACGTGAGCCGGACCGTCCACCACGCTGTTGTTATCGAGAAATGCACCGGGCGGCCAGCGATCAAAGAAGAAGGCGTACGCGCCGAACGTGCTCATACGCACGTAGAGTTCGATAGTCTCCTGCCGGCCCAGCGCCCGGCCGGTGCTGCGGACCACGTACCGCTTCAGTGTCGCGCTCGCATTGTCGTCATCCGGGTCAATCTCGACCGCGTAGGTACCACTTCCGAGGGCGATCGGGGTCGAACCGAACGGCGCAAATGCGCCGTTCCCTGCCGGCGGAGACGCCTGGACACGCAGATAGCGCAGTGCTCGCTCTGCCCCGGACTCCGCGAGGCTGAAAGCCATTGAGGAGCGCTGCTGCGTGCGCGTCAGGACCACCGCCTGGAGGCTGGTGGCCGCCAGCACCATGCCGAGCGTGACAAACACCATCAGCAACAGCAGTGCAAGAACGGTAGCACTGCCCCGCACGCGCCGGCGGACGCGCGCGCTCCCGTGAACATCGGTATGCACCACTGCCATCCGCTAGTTGGGTTGATTCCGCAAGAAGACGACGCGCTGGCTCAGATTCGTCACATTCGTATCGGCGCCGCTTACGCGTGCAACACGCACGCTGACGCGCACTTCGCTGGTCGTGATCGCAGCCGCGGAGAAGTCGGTAATGTGCCGGCACAAGATGCGTCCGGCGCCGGTCTGGTCCTTACGCCAGAGGCAAGTACCGGAGGACGAGGCGGTCCCGGCTCCATCCGCCCGTTCGTACAGGACGTACCGGGTAGTGTCGGTACGGAACCGATCGTAATGCCCGGCGGCATCCACATCAGGGTAGAGGATCCGGAGCTGGTGTGCGGCAGGGATGACCACCCCGCTCGCCTCCCGCAGGTCCAGCACCACGTTGCCCATCGCCACCGCCGCCGTCTGGCTGGAGTCGATGCGCAGTTGGGTGCGGAGCTGAATGCGACCCGCGGAGGAAAGCAGGAGCGCCATCCCGGCAACCAGTACGATCGTCAGCGACGACGCAACCGAGAGTTCCGCCAGCGTGAAACCGCGTCTACTCCTGCGCAATGAGTACGGTGATTGCATGGCTGGATGATCGGCCCAGAGAGTTTTGCCAGGTGAGGAGAAGATCTACCTGCCGCAGGTCTGCAGCAGGGCTGGTGATCGTCATCGTGCCGACCGGGACGGTGAAGAGCGCCCCCAGGTTGTCGGCAATGTCAAATCGGTAGGGCGACGCATTCGGCGTGGCGTCCACGACGCCGGCATTCCGCAGTTCCGTAAATGTGAGCCGCCCAAAACCCACCGCTCGGAGCTGATCGGCCTTGTGCTGGAGCACACTGACGGCCTGTGAATAGCTGCTGACCGTGCGTGAGGAACGGTCGGCGGTGGGATAGACCGACAGCCAGATCATCACGCCCATACCGAACAGGAAGGTGGCAAAGATGAGGTCGGTCAGTAGCGCGCCTCGCCTCAGCCCTGCTCGCTCCGGGGTTCGCCGCTGCATGTCCACCCAATGTCCTCCGTCCCCATTCTGGCGGATCTGCGGCTCAACCATAGGGTGGAGTCGGTCGCGCGCGCACTTTCGCCCGGCTCGGCGTTCCGGAACCGCTCCATCAGCGACGAGAGGGCACCTGAGCCGCAGCCATCATGAGAGAAAATCGCGCCGCATTGTCGGCGGCGATCCGGGAGTACTGCCGGAAGTCGGCTTCTGCGTGGGCATCCACGCGGTGGCTCACCCCCAGAACGGACAGAAACGGCACTCGAGCCGCCTTGCACACTCGGGCGAGCACCTGGGTGGTCCGGTCCGCGGCCACCACCCCCGCCGATGCCGGAACTGACTGCGGGAGCAGCGCCGGACCCGCTCCCGGCCTCGACGCTACTGCACCTCGGAACACAACCCCGTTCTGACCCGGTTGTCCCGCAAGGCGGCGAGCGTGTGCGAGCAATGCAAGGGATGCGATTTCGGGACCGGCAGGAGTGCGCGAAGCGCCAGCGCCATACGCCTGTACCGCCACGATGAGGCTGCCGGGGCGGACGCCCGAGTGCGAACATCCGGCGAGTCCCGCAAGGAGCACACAGCCCGGGTGAAAGTGCGCCAGAAGCAGGCGGGCGCTCGTGGCAGCACTGACGCCGTCGTCGCGCAGTCCGGCCACCACCACCGTCTGAGCCCCCAGGTGTCCCTGCACCACCCCCATTCCACCGACCACCAGGCGCCGTCTGTCGCTCAGTGAGTGCGCCAGCGCCGAGCGCCCGTGAGCACTGTCGGTGAGCAGCAGCACGGGCGCCGCGCGCACCGGCACGGCCGTCCGGCTCGGCACGAGCGTGGGACTCGCCGGCTGGGGCGGCCGAGGGAGCACTCTGACCGGCGCCGGGGCCCGCACACGCGGAGCGGGATCGGGATTGTCAGGCACCGGGACTCCGCCCTCGTCCGGTGTTGCCCCGGGGAAGGCGGAAACTGGCGTCGTGCTCGCAACTGCGAGAAGCGCCGCGAGAAAGAGTGCGAGAGAGAGTTGCTGCATCTGGATCAGGGTTGTGGAGTGGAGTGTGGGAAACACGAGGCGCGCCCTTTCGCGGATCTATCCGGCGCCGGCAGAAACCCGGCGAAACGACAGACGCTCGTACACGCTGGCAGGCGGAAAATAAGGAGGAGGGTTTGCGCGCATCCGTTGATCATAGGTGTAGCTGTCAATCCATCCGCGCGTACTGGTGTATGTGGCCCCACCCTGATTGGCAATCACCCCCCCGTAGACAAGCACGGTGCCGCGCGGAGACTTGGTGTTGTAGGCCGGTGACCAGAAGCTTCCGGTGCCTCCGGAGCGCCCCGCAACGACGATGGCGTCGATGCGCAAGGTCGTCGGGGCGGTGGCGCCAATCTTCACTTCCTCGGCGATGAGTCCGAGTGACGATGCCCGCAGATTGGCGGTTTCATCCCAGGGGTTAGCGTTGCTCGGCACGGTGTTGTACCGGATGTTCCCGGTCACAGTGATATCATAGCCATTGGCGGAGTCAACCGCGACCGTGTAGGCATTGCGGGATGCGACAGATCCACCCGACATCACGCTGTCGGCCAGAGTGCCCTGCATGCTGTTGATGTGACCGGAGCAGTAAATGGCGCCGTTCGGAAGCCCGACCAGATTCGTTGTGGTGGGTGAGCCGGTGCCTGCCGTTTTCTGCACCGTCGTGGTGTTGGCCGTGCGGTTCACCGTGATGGTCCACTGATTGGAGCCCTGCTGCAGGTCCATCGCCTGATTGCCGCTGCCGTCAATACGAAAGTGAAGTTGGTCGAAGGTGCCCCGCATGTAGATACCGGCGGCCACAGTGGATCCGGTGGCCGGTACGTACAGCCCATCGGTGCTGGGAAATCCCGCGCCCGCGCCCCAGGCAGCATCCCGTTGCACCGTTGTTCCCGTCGGCAGCGTGACCGGGGAAACACCAGTGCGGTAGCCGGCCGAACCGAGTTGGTAGATCTTTTGATACTCCGCTTCGGTATTCGGTGCGCGCGGAGATACATAGTTCACACCCCCGTTGCCGACCGACAGCATTCCGTTGCGGAAGATCGGAGACGTGGCTGATGTGCTCCACGCAATGCGCAGCGGATTGTTGTTCAGCGTGTTGATGTGGAAGGGTCCATCGATCGTATTCGCCGCATCCACGTTCAGTGACGTGGGCCAGTTGTCAGCAAGAAAGGCATACGCTCCAAGAGTCGCCATCCGGACGTGCGCTTCGATGGTCTCCTGGCGCCCCAGTGCCCGGCCGACGGCGCGGATGCGATACTGCTTGAGGAACAGGCCCGGATTCGCGTCATTCGGATCGATCAGCACATCGTACGTGCCATTCCCCAACGCGATGGGTGTCGTTCCGAACGGGTAAAATACTGTCGTTCCCGCTGGCGGACCGGACTGCGTACGCAAGTAGCGGATCCCGCGTTCGATACCTGATTCCGAGATGTTGAACGCGACGGACGCAGCCTGCTGGGCGCGAGCCAGGCGCATGGATTGCAATGACATGGCCGCGAGCCCCATGCCGCTGATGGTCATCACGAGCATCAAGAGCAGCGCGACGACAGTCGCCGATCCGGGGCGGCCACGACGCCGGCAGGTCTGCGAGTCCCGTCCGCAACGTTCATACTGCGTCATCTTGTTCTCCCTGAACACCTGTCGCTCGGCTATAGCGGGGGGTTCCGCATCAAAGTCACGCGCTGATTGAGCGTCGCCATCGCCTGCTGGGTTCCGCTCACCTTTCGCACGCCGAGGCTGATGCGTACGTCCCGGGTGGTAAGCTTGGCAGCCGTAAAGCTGTCCAGGTCCCGGCACACGATCCTCCCGGCGCCGGTCTGGTCCTTCTTCCACAGGAAGGCGCCCTCTGCATTCGCCGTGCCCGCCCCATCGGCCCGCACGTACTCGATGTATGCCGTGTAGTCTGTGTGGAACCGGTCGTAGACGCCGCCCGAGAGCGCCGGAAAGTAGATGCGCACCTGGTAGGTCTGCGGCAGCAACACGTCACCTGCTTCGCGCAGATCTTGCGACAAGGAGAGCATTGCCAGAGCGGCGCGTTGTCCCGCCTGGCCCCGCAGTTCTGCAGCAAGATGCGCGCGCCCAGCGCCGGAGAAGAGAACGGTACTGGCAGCCATCAGCACCAGAGCAGCCGTCGAGGCCACGACCACTTCCAGGAGCGAGTAGGCTCGCCTAGTCTTGCGCAATGAGTATCGTGACCGCATGAGTTGTGTCCCTTCCCGGCGCTCCCCGCCACGTCAAGCTCACCACCGCCTGCCTCAGATCGCTGGCAGGGGAGGTGATGGTGATCGTGCCGGTGGGATTGGTGACGAAGGTGGAGAGCGAGTCGGTGGCGGTGAACGTGTACGGGCTCGTAGTCGGGGTTGCGTCAATGATCCCGGCATTCCTCAATTCAGTGAACGTCATGCGGCCGAATCCCAGGCTCCGCAGTTGCTCGACCTTGTGCTGAACCTCACTCACCACCTGCGAGTAGTCGGTAGTCGCTCGTGACGTCCGCGACGCCGTCGGGTAGATCGCCGTCCACATCAGCGTGGCAAACACCACGATGAACGTCGCAAAGATCACGTCAATCAGCGACGATCCTCTCCGTACCGGAGTCCTGGCGTCGCTTGCGCGTATTTCGCCTGGCATTACACACCTCCTGGGGTTCATGATGGCAGGATGCCCCAAGAAACTGAGTGGGCCGCGGGCGCCATCCTCGTCATTTCATGTCAATCAATCGGTTGATCCATGGAAGAGACACGGAGCCCGGTCCCGGCGCCGATGTAGGCGCTGAGGCGTCCGTCGGGACACAGAGCGGATCGATACCGAAATGCGGATCTATCACTGAAAAATCATCCCTTGAGCCTCGGCACTGTGTGGCGCCGCCGGTCCGCACAACCACGGATGGACTTGCACTCAAAATCAATCCTTTAATCTGCGGCCCCCCAGGGACGTGCCGCGCGGGCGCCAGCGCTGACTGACGAAGTCACGGCAGTCCGGTCACTTCGGCGGTCTCGCTGATGTGAGGAGGCCATCCCAGAACCCCGGCGGTGCGGAAGGGAATGGCCACACCGCCGAACGGGAGGGCGGCCACGTAGTTAAAAATTTTACGATACCAGCGAGATGAGACCTGGCGCGCTTGATGGAGCCAAAAGGGAGTGCGTTCGACTACCAGCGGCGCGCGCTTCTCGCCCTCAGATGGCGACGCCTGCGGCGGGGTGCCGCGCTGGGGCTGCGGGTGGTGATCACCGCAGGTGCAGTGCCGGTACTTCCCCTGCAGCTCCTGGTGAGACGGTTCCCTACCGCACCGCAAGCATTGAATGAATTGCCTACGTACGCGACCGCACTCCGGCGACTGATCGAATCCAACGGCATGACCGGGCCGCGTATTCAGGATGCGCGGATCGCTGCCACTTACGTCCAGCGCAGGTCCGTATGCTCTGGTCCGCCAACGGAGACTTCGGATGGTTCTCGGGTAGTGTGGTTACCAACCCGCTCGGGAACTGACTTCGCTCCGTTTCCGGCGGGTCGGACGCAATAGACGGCGCGGGTGCGCCTTCACTCCGGCTCCAACACGTCCCCGAGCCGGCACATGAAGCCGGGCAGCACCTCGCCGCCGTCCAGAATCCCATCCTCCGTCACGAAGGAGACGGCGACGCCGGGGCCGTATGCGAGAGCACAACGGTTCTGCGGGTCAATGAGCCAGACGAGTCGCACTCCCGCCGCCAGGTACTCCAGCACTTTCTCTTGCAACTCGGTGCTGAGATCGTTGGGGGAAACCACCTCTACTGCCAGATCCGGCGCCACCTCGATTTCACCCAACGGCGGGGGCCCGGCCGGCAGCCGACTGTAGGAGATAAAGGAAACGTCAGGGCGGCGCAGGCGGGTCGCATCGGTTGCAAAGCAGCGATACCCCGCATCCGGCCCCGCCACCCGTCCGAGTGGGTGGTCACGAACAAACCCTTTGAGAAAGTAGCTGAGATTCGACGCCACCATGCTGGACAGGAAGCCCGTGTTCTTCTCCTTCGGCGCGCCGTCCACCCACTCGAGGTGGTCCGGGTCCACCGGCCATGCCGACGTGGACCCCTCCAGGGCACACAGCACAGGAAGGGTCGGTGCTTCCGAAAGCATCGCCATCGTGAACACTCCCCCATATATCGGCAGAACGAGCGACCAGCCCGTGACGCAGACCTGAGTGCGTCGTCCTCAGTCCCGCGGATTGCTATTACGGCCTCCGGATCGGCTCCGGCCATTTCCGGCCATGATAGCCACCTCTGCCGAATCCAGGCGGATGGCCGTTGCCTTGCTTCCTCTCTACGGTTCCTTGCGCACCAGAAGCCTCACGCCAGTAGTGCTGGCATCACCTCGCCGGCGATGTCGGTGAGGCGGAAATCGCGGCCCTGGAAGCGATAGGTGAGGTGGGTGTGCTCCACCCCAAGGAGACGCAGGAGCGTGGCGTGGAAGTCGTGGACGGGGACCGGATTGCGGACAATGTTGTAGCCGAAATCGTCCGTTTCACCGTACACCAGCCCCGGTTTGAAGCCACCGCCCGCCATCCACTGGGAGTAGCAGCGCCCGTGGTGGTCCCGGCCGTAGTCGGTCTTCGTCAGATTGCCCTGGCTGTAGACGGTGCGGCCGAACTCGCCGCCCCAGATTACCACGGTGTCGTCGAGCAGGCCGCGCTGTTTCAGATCGAGCACCAGGGCGGCGCTCGCCTGGTCGGTCTGCGCGCACTGACGGCGGATGTTGGCGGGGAGCCCGCCGTGGTGATCCCAGTCGCGGTGGTAGAGCTGCACGAAGCGCACGTCCCGTTCCGCCAGGCGCCGGGCCAGCAGGCAGTTCGCCGCGAAGGTGCCCGGCGTCCGCGCGTCCGGCCCATAGAGCGCAAAGGTGCTGTCCGGCTCATGCGACAGGTCCATCAGCTCGGGAACGCTGGTCTGCATCCGAAAGGCCATCTCGTACTGCTCGATCCGGGTGGCGATTTCCGGGTCGCCGATCGCCTCGTGCTTCATCTCGTTCAGAGCGCGAATGCTGTCGAGAATGCTCCGGCGCATTGCCGGAGCCATGCCCTTCGGGTTCGAGAGGAACAACACCGGATCGCCCTGGGCACGGAACTGGATGCCCTGATGCACCGTGGGCAGGAAGCCGCTCTCCCAGTAGCGCGTGTGCAGGTTTTGCCCGACCTGACCGGACGTGAGCACCACGAATGCGGGGAGGTCCTGATTGGCAGTGCCCAAGCCGTAGGAGAGCCACGCACCCAGGGTGGGCCGCCCGGGCTGCTCGGCGCCGGTCTGGCAGAAAGTGACCGCCGGATCGTGGTTGATGGCGGTGGTGGTCATTGTGCGGACGAGTGCAATCTCGTCTACGATACGCGCCGTGTGCGGGAGCAACTCGCTGACGCAGGCGCCCGACTGCCCGTGCTGTGCAAACCGGAAGATGGATGCGGCCATCGGCTTGGTCTTCTGGTCCGCCGTCATCCCGGTGAGGCGCTGGCCTTTCCGTACGGAGTCGGGAAGCTCCTGGCCGTTCAGCTTTTCCAGCCCGGGCTTGTAGTCGAACAGGTCCAGGTGTGAGGGACCGCCGGATTGGAAGAGATAGATCACGCGCTTCGCTTTCGGCGCGAAATCAAGGTGTTCGAGCGCCCCGGCTCGCCCGCCGACGGCCGTCCGCCGAGGAGCGGCCCACCCCTCTCCGCTCAGCAGCGACGCCAACGCCACCACTCCGATACCGGTAGTCGCGCGGCCGAGGAACTGCCTCCTCCCGAGTGGGGTGAAGGGCGGGGGGACGTGAGAGTGGGTCCTGGGATCGCTCATGAGAATCGGTGGGTTGAAAGATGGTGGTCGGGCTACCTGTGGGTGTACAGGCACGGCCGCCCGCAGGCCCGACTACATCCTATCTCGTGGACAACGCGTTCGGTGTCTCTCCCGCGGGCTTTTGCCAACTCCGCCGCCGGACGGTGGACAGCAGAACTCGGAGCGGTCGGGCCACTCACCCGAGCAATTCGTCCCAACTCTCCACCACCAGCAAGAGATCCGCCAGCACCCCCACGCGCCCCGCCGCGATCTGCGCATCCAGACGGGTCAACACCGCCGCGTCCGGTTCCCCAAACCGTTTCCGTCCCTGCCGCAGCAACACTTCCTCTGCACCCTCGACCCGCCCCTCGGCCTTACCTTCTGCCTTGCCTTCGCGGCGTCCCATCTCTTTCCAGCGTGTTCCGATGACCGATTCTTCCACGTTCCAGCCCTCCAGCGCAGCTTCCCATACGCGCAGTCGCCCGGCTCGTTCCGCAAAGACCAGCGCCAGCCCGCCGTACTCCGCCCGCAACCTGCGGTCCGGCTCCCGGCTCGCCATCAGGGTCACTCTTTGGTGACGGTCTCATCCAGGTTCAGCAGGGCGTTGGCGACGCACGTCCACGCGGAGTGCTCGGGCAGATCCAGGTCCGTCACCTGGGGAGCTTCACCAGCGGTGAGGAGTTCCTTTGCGGCGGCGGGATCAGCCCCG
The DNA here is from genome assembly GCA_005805375.1 of Actinomycetota bacterium. GTDB lineage: Bacteria > Armatimonadota > SYMT01 > SYMT01 > SYMT01 > SYMT01. The sequence goes on along the minus strand of SYMT01000643.1, from coordinate 12,346 downwards.
TACCGTTCCCGCGCCTGCCGGAATAACCGCTCCATGACGTCCTGCTCGCGCGCATTCGGCGGGCGAGCCAGCACCACGCGGTACGCATAGTCGAGGCGCGGTCCGAACCCCACCCCGCCCTGCTGGATGATGCGTGCCGCGAAAACGCGCGCCGCCTCGACATAGGTAACGTCGTTCAGGGTGGCAAACGCCTGGAGCGGGGTGTTGGTGATGGGGCGCTGACCCGCGCAGACCTCCCGCTTTGGGGCGTCGAAGACCGCGAACGAAGGATACAGGATGGAGCGCTTCCAGAAGGTGTAGAGGCCGCGGCGATACAGGTCCGGTCCGTGGTCCTGGATGTACGACTTGCCCGCATCATCGCCGGCCGAAAGTTCACGCCACAGGTCGCCGGGCTGATACGGCTTCACGCTGGGGCCGCCGGGCGCCCGCGCTCGATCCAGCAGTCCGGCAATTGCGAGCGCGTTGTCCCGGATGAACTCGGCCGGGAGCCGGAAACGGGGGCCGCGCGCCAGCAGGCGGTTCTGGGGGTCCCTCACCCGCAGCGCTGCGGTCGTCCGCGATGACTGCTGGTAGGTGGCGCTCAGGACGATGGAACGCAGCAGGCGCTTCACATCCCAGTGGTTCGCGATGAAGTCGGACCCCAGGTAGTCGAGCAGTTCCGGATGGCTCGGCTTCTCGCCCCGCATCCCGAGATCATCGGAGGACCGCGATAGTCCCGCTCCAAAGAGCATCTGCCAGAAGCGATTCACGGTAACCCGGGCGGGCAGCGGATTCCCGGAATTCACAAGCCATTTCGCCAGCGAAAGCCGGTTGGCCGGCCCGCCCGCGGCCGGGGCTCCCAGCACCGACGGCGTCCCCGGCTGGACCTCGGCGCCCTTGTTCCGGTAGTCGCCGCGCAGGAGAATGTGCGTGGGTCGGCGCTCCGGCACGTCCGCCATGACCCGCAGCCGGGCTTCCCGGTCTATCCGGGTGCGTGCGGCCTTCAGGTCGTTCAGGCGCTTGGTGCGGGCCTCGCGGCGCGCCTTCTCCTCGGGCGATACCATTGCGCCGGTCCCGGCAACGCCCCCCTCCGCCTTGATCTCCTCCTCAAGGGCCGTGATCTGGGCGGTGTGCTCGTCAAGCAGCTTCTGCTGCTCCGGGGTGGCGATGAGCAGAGTCGGAGGGGCATCCGTCCCGCGGTAGAGCGCCTGCTCCGGCACCTGGTTGAAGAAGGCGGTGAGCTGGTAGTAGTCCCGCGTGGTGATCGGGTCGTACTTGTGGTCGTGGCATTCCGCACATTGCACGGTCAGGCCCAGCCAGACCTGACCGGCGGTGTTTGCGCGCTCCGACGCGTAGCGAGCCAGTACTTCCTCCGGCACCGCCCCCCCTTCGGACGTCGTGGGACCACACCGGTTGAAGGCGCTGGCAGTACGCTGCTCCACGGTGGCATTCGGCAGCAGATCGCCGGCCAGTTGCTCGATCGTGAACTGGTCAAACGGCTTGTTCCGATTGAACGCGCCGATCACGTAGTCCCGGTATCGCCACATCAGCCGGGTGGTGTCGTCGTGATACCCGTCCGAATCGGCGTAGCGGGCCAGGTCCAGCCAGTGCTGGGCCATCCGTTCCCCGTAGTGCGGGTCGGCGAACAGGCGGTCTACCACCCGCTCCCATGCCCCGGGGGCGCGATCCGCAAGGAACGCATCCACCTCTTCCGGCGTCGGGGGAAGGCCCGTGAGGTCGAATGTCACCCGCCGAATGAGCGTACGGCGATCGGCGTATGGGGCCGGCCGCAGCCGTTCTCGTTCCAGGCGCGCCAGCACAAAGTTGTCTACCGGGGTACGGACCCAGCCGCGAGTGCGGACTTCGGGCGGAGCGGGGCGAGTGAGCGGGGCCAGGGCCCACAGGCGACCATCTCCGACGGGAGCGCCATCCCACGCGGCGCCGGTGCGAATCCACTCGGTCAGAGCGGCAATCTCGGCGGCGCTCAACCTGCCCTCGGGAGGCATTTTCAGCGCCCCCTCGTGGCGAACGGCGCGCAGCAGCAGGCTGGTCTCGGGGTGGCCCGGGTTGATGGCGGCGCCGCGCTGTCCGCCTTTCAACATTCCGGCACGGCTGTCGAGCCGGAGTCCCGAAAGCGCCACGTTGTCGGCATGGCAGGCGAAACACTTCGCGACCAGCAGCGGCCGGACGACACGGGCAAATCTGCCCGGACCGCCGGAAGGTGCTGCCGCCGGCGGCGCAGCCTTCGCCACCGCGACTACCAGCAGCAGCGCTCCCGCGATTCCCCATCTGAAACCTTGCATGCGCACTTCCTCACCCCCCAACCCATCCGACCCCACTTCTTTTTCATTCGCGGCAGGGAGACCGATCCTCCTTCCTCCTCCTGCAATCACCCTTCGATCTTCATCTTTCACGCCAGGCGCGTCGGGAAGCCGCCCCGGAGGTCAGCGGGCACGCAGCGCCCAAGCCTGCCCCATCCGCCGCCGCTCCCTGTGGCACAGACGGCCGCCACCGACTGCACATCCGCTTTCCGGCTCCAGGACCGGCGTGACGGCAGGGGACCGGACCGCGGAATCCGCGCTCCGGTGAAGGGGGACCACAGGGTGTGGTCCAATAGTCACCACGTGGTAGCCTCCGGATTCCCCTGCTCAGCAGGGGAATTCGTCGGAAACCGTCCCGCCGGGGTACTCCCCGGCAGCCCGAGTGAAAGGCATGCCCAATGAGGCCGCTAGTACTGCTCGCCGCGACCTTGCTCGTATCCCTCGGCGCGCTGGATCCCGCCGCATCCCGGCCGGGGCAGGACCGGCCCAATATCGTCGCCATCCTCGCCGACGACATGCGCGCGGATTGCGTGGGCGCTCTGGGCCATCCGGTAGTGAAGACGCCGCATCTGGACGCTCTCATTCGGGACGGCTGCACCTTCACGCGCGCGGTGGCCGCCTACCCGGTCTGCGTGGCCAGCCGGGCCGAACTGTTGACGGGCACGACTGCTTTTCGCAACGGAGTCACCTACCGGGGCCTCGCGATCGAGCGATCCCTGCCGGCCTGGGCGACCACCCTGCGAACGGGCGGCTATCAAACCTGGTTCAGCGGCAAGTGGCACAACGACGGAGAACCCCGCAGCCGGGGATACGAGGATACACGCGGGCTGTTCTCGGCCGGCAGCGGAGAAAACTCGCCCCAACTTCCGGATCACGCCGGCCGAGTCCCGACCGGCTATGTGGGCTGGACCTTCAAGACCAACACCGGTGAGGTAGACCGGAGCCACGGCGTGGGTCTCACCCGGGACACAGACCGGCTCATCGCCGACGCCGCCATCGAATTCATCGGCCGGAAGACGGCGCAACCATTCTTCCTGCACGTGAACTTCACCGCACCCCACGATCCCCGCATCGCCCCCCGTGGGTTCGAAAATGCCTATGACCCGCGCAGGATCCCTCTGCCTCCGGCGTTCCGTGACCGCCATCCCTTTGACCACGGAAACGAAACCGGGCGGGATGAACTGCTGCTGCCGAAGCCACTCCAGGAGCAGGCAGTCCGGGAGGAATTGGCAGTCTACTACGCCTGCATCGCGAATGTGGACGCACAGGTGGGCCGCATCGTGCGTGCCCTCCGGGAGCGAGGCAGCCTGGATCGGACCGTGATCCTCTTCGGGAGCGATCAGGGCCTGGCGCTGGGCAGTCACGGTCTGCTGGGCAAGCAGAACCTGTACGAACATACCTTCCGCATCCCCCTCATCGCTCGTGGTCCCGGCATCGCCCAGGGCCATCGCACCGCAGCCGACGCCTATCTCCGCGACCTGTTCCCCACCACCTGTGAACTCGCCGGCGTGCCGGTCCCGCCCACCGTCGAAGCAAGAAGCCTGGTCCCGCTCCTCGGCGGCGGCAGCGTGCCCGTGCATCCGTTCGTCGTCGGTTACTATACCAACACGCAGCGCTGCCTTCGCGAAGGAGACTGGAAATTGATCCATTATCTGCAGGCGGACCGTACCCAGCTCTTCGACCTCGGCCAGGACCCTCTGGAACTGACGGACCTCGCCGCGGATCCCCGGCACGCGCGGACCCTGCGCCGCCTGCGGCACAGGCTCGGCCGGTGGCTGACAGATCGAGGCGACCCATCGGCATAGCTCTCCAGGACTGACTCAGGCGGGTCACTGCTCTGGCCGGATACCGACCTGCGGAACCGCCGGCGCGGGTGATGAGGACCCGCCGTCCCCCGTGCGGAAGGCCCGACAGCAGACGCGCCGGGGGACTGGCGCCGGGGCAAACAGCCCTGACCCGGCGTACAATCGGATTGAGCCGACCGGCGTCCGGACAGCGGGCGGCAGAATGGAAGGAGTTTCGGTCGTGGCGGCTCAGGAACAGGGGAAGCGCCCCAAACGCGTGATCGTCGCAGGCGCCGGCATCGGCGGCCTCTGCTGCGCGTATGAACTGATGGATCGGGGCCACGACGTCACGGTGCTCGAGGCCTCCGGCCGCACCGGCGGTCACGTGAGAACGATTCATGACCCGCTCCCAGACGGTCTGTATGCGGATGTGGGCGCCGAGCACTTCACGAAGCCGGGATACGAGCAATTCTGGAAGTACGTCGAGAAGTTCGACCTCCCCGCACTGCCCTATCCGCGCCGCCTGAATATGCTGCGGCGGATTGACGGCAAGTGGTACACCGAGGAGCAGCTCCAGGACCGCACAGTGCTCCAGGCATTCGGACTCAACCGGCGCGAGGTGGACTTCATCACCCAACATGGCTGGACCGAGCTGCCCCTCCTGTATTTCGGTCCCTATCTGGACGCATTCGCCGACGAGTACCAGCCCTTCGGCGCCGGACTCGACGCGCTGGACGAGGTGACCGCCGGTGAGCTCCTCGCGCGGGACGGCGCATCGGATGCAGCCATGCGGTTCACGGGTGTGCCGCGCGGCGACGGCAGTCCGGCTGCCAGGAACAGCGAGGTATCCGCGTTGGCTCGGCTCTGGCACCAGGCGATCATCAAGCATCGCGGCATCCCGGTCTTCCAACGCGAGGTCTTCCGTCTCCAGGGCGGCAATCAGTTGATGACCGACACGTTCGCGGCGAAGCTCGGCGCCCGGGTGCGTCTCGGATGCCCGATCACCGCCATCGCGCACGGGGACGGGGACGGGGAGGTGACCGTGCGGTTCCGGGAGTTCGGCGAGGAGAAGCGGCTCGACGCGGAATACCTCGTCTGCTGCTTGCCGCTGGCGATCCTGAGGACGATCCCGATCACGCCGGAATGGCCGGAGTGCAAACGATACGTACTGGAGAACGTGGTGTACGGTTCCCAGTCCCGCGTCCTGCTCCAGTCTCGCACGCCTTTCTGGAAAGCGGACCTCCCGAGCATCAATCTGGACACCGGCGACCCCGCGATGTATCTCGTCTACGAAACCGCCGACGAGATCCCCGGCGAGCGCAGCGTGCTGATGGGCAGCGGCAGTCCCGACGTCACCGCGGCGGAAGCCCTCACCGCCTTCGAGGGGTTCTACCCGGGCCGATCACACACACTGGAGCAGGCCTATGTCCACAACTGGTCCAGGGACCCGTGGGCCTCCGGGTGCGAACGCCACCCATATCCGCTGGGAACACTGAAACGCTTCTGGCCCCACATTATGGAGCCGGTGGGACGCATCCACTTCGCGGGGTCGTTCGCCGATAATCTCCCCTGGGGCATGGATGCCGCCACCCGATCCGGGAACCGGGTCGCAGAGGCGATTGACCGGCTGTGAACGTCTCCGCCGTGCTCGCGACGGGCGACAGCGTGACGCAGAACCCTCCGGGGACAAGCGTCGCACCACCCGCCGGCGCTTGGCATGCCCGTTCGCACTTACGGGCTATTCGGAAACGAGGGGCAGGCGGAAGGCAAAAATAGTGCCGCCCGCGGGATTCGGAGCCGTCCAGATGGCGCCCCCGTGCGCCTCGATCACCATCCGGCTGAACGCGAGACCCAGCCCCACGCCGGCCTTCCGCTTGCGGCCGGCTTCGGCCTGATAGTAGGCCTCGAACACGCGCTCCGCCTCGGCCCCCGGGATGCCCGGCCCGAAGTCTCGCACCTCGACGCGTGCAGAGACGGGTTCGCCGGTATCGGCGCGGGTTTCGACCGTCACCGCGAGGCGCACTTCCGGTTGTGCCGGACTTTCCTCCGGGGGCCTTCCGTACTTGATCGCATTCGCCACGAGATTTTCGAGCACACGGCGCAGCTTGTTCCGATCCGCAGGCACCGGCGGCATGGGTTCCTCTTCGAGCGGCTCATCAATCAGGATCGTCATGCCGTTCTCCTGGGCGCGAGTCTGGAGGCGGCGCTGTACCTCCGCCAGCATCTCCGGGAGCGACACCGGCTCGTGGGCGAGTTCAATCATGCCGGCGTGCTGCTGCTTGCCGACGTCGTTCAGATCCTCAATCAGGCGCAGCAGGTAGTCACATTCGTCAATTGCCGTCTGCAGGTAGTCGCCGGTCTCTTGCGGAGTGAGATCCGCGTCCCTGACCATGTGGAGCCAGGGAGTGATCGCCGCCAGAGGATTCTTCAAATCGTGGACGATCATCTGGGTCAGCGCGTCCCGGAGCTGGGCGGCGAGGCGCAGCTCGCCGTACGCCTCTTCCAGGCGGTCCTTCTGCCGCTTGACAGTGAGCATGGCATCTACCCACGCGCGGCCTTCTACGCTCGCAGCCTGCGTCCGCATCAGCGCCGCGAGCTGCTCGGCCTGCACCGGCTCCGCCACATCGAGAGCTTCCGCGTGAAGCGACGGAATCGAGAGCGTCTCGCCCCGCTCCCGCAGAAAGCTGGCGGTCTCGAAGAGCGCCTCCGCCAGGGCGCCCCCTGCCTCGAGTTCCCGCAATCGCTCCAGCGGGTCTCGCACCGCGGACGCAGTGAGCAGCTCGCCCTCCAGGAGGGCGCGGCGCAAGAGCGAGCGCTCGCGCATGACTGCGTCGTCGCTACCGGGGAAGTACTCGCAGGCGCACGCGATGGCTTCCCGAGCACCTTCGGGTCCGGCGCACTGACGTTCGGCCTCCGCCAGCGTGAAGCAAGCGAAAGCCTCCAGCCGTTGATCGTCCCGCTGGCGAGCCATCGCGCGGGCGACGAGGAGCTCTTCGCGCGCCTCTACGGCCCGCCCGTGCCGCAGATGGAGTTCACCCAACTGGATCCGGATGAGGGTTGCATTGCGCTCATCTCCCACACGTACGGTCAGATCGCGCGCACGGGCAAGGCACCGCAGGGCCTCGGGATAGTCCGCCAGCGCCGTGTAGAGACGGGCGAGGTTGAGCGAGGTCAGGGCCTGCCCCCGCAGATCGCGGAGCAATTCCTTGACACCGAGCGATTCCAGCAGGTAGGCCCGGGCCGCGTCGTAGTTGCCCCGTTCCAGTTCCAGATACGCCAGCCCGTCCAGCACGCGGGCCCGTCCCTGGCGCTGGTTCATGCGTTCGAACAGAACGCGGCCGGCGACCAGGTGCCGGCTGGCGTAGGCCAGATCGCGCTGGCGGATGCTGATGATCCCCGAGTAAAGATGCGCGTAGGCTTCGGCGAGTGGGGAGTTCGCAGCGCGGGCGAGCTGCAGCCCCCGCGTTGCGGCGGCGATGCCCGGCTGGTAGTGGCCGTCGTGGTAATGCGCGCGGGAGATTTCGCTGTAGAGGAATGACGCTGCAGCGGTGCTGCCGTGCCCGACCACCTGGAGCACACTCCAGGCCTGTTCCAGGGAACGCACGGCGGCCGGGCTGTCGCCGCGGAGGTTAGCGGTGAGGCCTGCAGCCAGACGCCACGCCCAGATGTCTGCGGCAGGCGCGGCGGCGGCGGCCTCGTCGAATAGTTCGACGAGGTCCTGGTAGCGCAAACTCCGCTCCACGGCACGATCCAGGGCGAAGTTGAGCTCCAAATAGCGCTGCTCGTCTTCCGGCGCTCCCGCGAATCGCGTTACCGCGAGGCGGACAAGCGCGGTGACCTGTGCATCCTGCTCCCGCATTAGTGTGGTGTCGCTCGCCTCCTGCCTTCGTTTGCCCCAGGAGGACGCGTTCCCTTGTCCGCGGCGGAATCCAGACCACTGAATCTTAGTTGCCGCCATTGCCGCAGAGGTATACCGAAGGAAGAACCGGCAGCAGTCAACGAAATGTAGATGCGGAACTCGGCGCGGCCGGCGCGCCGCACAGAACGGAGCAGTATGGCGGCGATCCTGATAGACGGCAAGGCAATTGCGGCGGACATCCAGGAGCATCTGGCGACGGAGGCGGCGCGCCTCCGGGGTGCGGGGGTAATCCCCCACCTTTCGGTGGTGCTGGTAGGCGACGACCCGGCTTCACACACGTACGTGCGTAGCAAGGTGCGTACGGCGGCGCGGCTGGGGATTGACTCGCGCGACTACGTGCTCCCGGCGAGCTCCCCGGAGGCGGAGGTGGTTGCCCTCGTGCGCCGGCTGAGTGAGGATCCGGGTGTGCACGGCATTCTGGTCCAGTCACCGCTGCCCGCGCCGCTCCGCTTCCGTACGGTGCTGGACGCGCTGGACCCGCGCAAGGATGTGGACGGGCTCCATCTGTACAACATGGGAGCACTCATGGCGGGAGGGACGGCAATGCCGCCCTGCACGCCCGCCGGCATCCTGGAACTCCTGCGGAGATCGGGAACGGACCTGCGAGGGAAGGAAGCCGTGGTAGTGGGCCGGAGCGATCTGGTGGGCAAGCCGGTGGCGTTTCTGCTGCTCCACGAGCACGCAACGGTGACCGTCTGCCACAGCCGGACCCGGGACCTGCCCGCGGTCTGCCGGCGCGCGGACGTGCTGGTGGTCGCCGCCGGGCGCGCTGGGATGGTGACGGGAGAGTTCATCAAGCCGGGCGCGGTGGTGATTGATGTTGGGATCAACCGGGTTGAGGGTCGGCTCGTGGGCGATGTGGATTTCGGCAGCGCGGCGTCGGTTGCCGGCGCCATCACTCCGGTTCCCGGTGGCGTCGGCCCGATGACGATCACCATGCTGATGAAGAACACGCTCACCGCGGCGGGCGCCGCCTGGTAGGGCGGGAGTCACGGCGCCGCGGGCAAGACGACACCCACGGTTTGCGCTCGGGAGCGCAGCCCACACCCGGCAGTGGCGCACGCGTGCCCACGGGACGGGCGGGAAGCAAGGACAACGCTGATGCACCGCAGACAGGTACTGTATGGCCTGACAGCCCTCGCGACGGCGAGCGTCGTGGGGGACCAGGCGGTGCACTGTCAGGAACGGGTCGTGCGGTGGAACGTGCCCGACGGATTGAAACATCCGGGAGTCGAGCACATCAGCTTTCGCAGCGCGGCGATGGGCATCAAGGTGGGCTGCAACGTGTACGTCCCTGATGGATACGCCGACAGCACCGGGCGCTATCCTACCATCTATTTCCTGCATGGCGCCGGGGGCACCGAGCAGTCCGACGCCGGCGCGTTCTCCGGTCTGGTGGGTCGGATGGTGCGCGAGCAGCAGGCGCCTCCGGCGATCTGTGTCTTCCCGAACGGCGGCCTGAGCGGCTATCGCGACCGGCCCGACCAGAAGGTGATGGGCGAGACGCTGATCGTCCGCGAGCTCGTTCCCCTCATTGACCGCAAGTACCGCACCCGCGCGACGCGTGAGGGACGCGCCCTCGCCGGCTTCTCTATGGGGGGCGGAGGGGCGGTCCGCCTGTCGCTGAAGTACCCGGAGCTCTTCTCGGCAGCCGCTTCCTGGGCGGGGGCGCTGCGCGGACGCGGGGGCGACCCGGCGCCGGAACTAGAAGCAGACGTCCTGCGCAAGATCGCCGGGAAGGTGCGCCTGCTGCTCATCGTCGGCGACAAGGACCTCACCTTCGCCGGCCATGCCCCGGTTGTAGAAGCGTTGAAGCAGGCAGGACTGCCGGTTGAGTATCGCGTGCTGGAGGGCGTCCCTCACGACCTGGGGCAGTACTACGAAAAGACAGGAGCGGAGTTGGTGCGCTTCGTGACTGCGGGATTCACTCCCAGGCGCCTCCCTCGCTCCACGGGAAATCGGTAAGCGAGGCCGGTAGCCGTGGCACACCGAAATAGCGCGCGAGGACTTGATCGCCAGACTGTTTCTCCAGGAAGTTTCTCGGACCATGTCTGAATCCGATCTGGAACTGGACCTAATTGGCCGGGTGCGGGCTCTGCGCGTCGCCATTGAACCGTTGCCCGCGCATCTGCTGACGGGGGATACCCCGCTTCTAACGCGCGAGCGATTTCGGCAAAAGTTGGAGGAACTGGTCCAGCGTACCGCCAGCAATCCTGGTCTGAGCCTGGACTTTGATCCCCATGCGCGCGCCGAGGCGCTGCTTGCCGAATTCGATCAGCGCCGTATCCCTTTGGACAAACTCGACATCGGCATCGTGCTCGACGACCTTGAACGGTACCTGCTGACAGCCGCGTCACGCCGCGGCCCTGCGCTCGCCGGCCGGTATCACGCAGATGCAATCACGGTCCTCGACTCGTTCTTGGTACACGGCATCCCGGCATTCCCGGCAGTGTGGGATACAGCGCTTCGCCTGCGTTGCACCTGGCACGCCAGGCTCCTGACGTGGGCGAAAGTAACGGAAGAACGCCCGCCCGAGGACATCGGGCGGGACTGCCTCGTCCACCTCCGCGTCCTGCTCGGGGGCACGAATCCCCCGGAGACGAAAGCCGAACTGGTGCGCCGGCTTCGGTGGTTAGCGCGCGTGCTGCACGACTGCGCGCGTTGTCTGGCGGGACAGATCAACCCAACGGAACTCGAAGACGCTCTGGAATCGTACTGGGGTACGTGTGCCTCGGAAGAACTCACCACGATGTTGATGGACTTGCGCTACACCCTTGCAAGGCACACTATGTGTTTCATCCCCGAGTGGGAGTACGACGAACACACCGTGCGGGCGGAGATTCTTCTCTTCCAACAACGAGCGGCACTCTATCTCCGGGCGGTGCTATAGCGAGAACGGCTGCGCCCACCCACCGCGTGCCTCGTGAGCCCGCCATGGACGCTCGTTACAGTGCGGACTCCGGCGCCGAGATCCAGAACTGGACCAACGCTGCCCGAAACGCGCCGTCGCGCACCCCGGGGTGTTCCAGGCTAAGGGACTGTTGAAAGATAAACGAGTCAATTGCCCCCGGCTTGTGATTCCATAAAGGGATGCCCAACCTCGAGATCAGCGAGAGTATCCGGAGCAGGTTCCTCGCGATCCGCCCCTTTCTCGATGAGCGAGCCCGGCGCGTCTGGGCCGCGGCGGAGGCCAATGCGCTCGGCCGCGGCGGGGTCGTGCTGGTGGCGCGGGCAACGGGGCTCGCCCGGAGTACCGTCTATGCCGGGGTGCGGGAATTGGCCGAGCCGGCCCCGGAAGCGGCACCGGAGGCCCGCCGGATCCGGCGTCCTGGTGGGGGCGACAAACCCCGGATGGAGAAGGACCCGACCCTGCTGGCGGACCTGGAGGCGCTCGTCGACCCCCGCGCCCGGGGCGACCCCGCGTCGCCGCTGCGGTGGACGACCAAGAGTACGCGCAAACTCGCGGTCGTCCTGCGGGAGCAAGGGCACCGCGTCAGCTACGGCACGGTGGCGGACCTGTTGCGGGAGCTGGGCTATAGTCTCCAGGGGACCCGGAAAGTCCAGGAGGGAAAGTCGCATCCGGATCGGGATGCCCAATTCGCCTATATCAACGCCCAGGCCACCGCCTTCCAGACGGCCGGCGATCCGGTGATTTCGGTGGACACCAAGAAAAAGGAACTCGTCGGACCGTTTACCAACGGGGGAAGGGAATGGCAGGGGGTGGGAGTCCCGGAAGAGGTCCGGGTGCCTGACTTTGTGGACGCGGAACGCGGGAAAGCAGCCCCCTATGGCGTGTATGACGTGACCGCCAACGAAGGCTGGGTGAGCATTGGTACCGATCACGATACAGCAGCATTCGCCGTAGAGACCCTCGGGCGGTGGTGGCGGGAGATGGGGCAAGCCCGCTATCCCGCGGCGACCCGCCTGCTGATTACGGCGGATGGCGGGGGCAGCAACGGGAGCCAGGTACGGTTGTGGAAAGTGGCGCTGCAGGAGTGGGCCGACCGCACGGGGCTGACGATCAGCGTCTGCCATTTTCCACCGGGCACCAGCAAATGGAACAAAATCGAGCATCGGATGTTCTCGGAGATCAGCAAGAACTGGCGGGGGCGGCCCCTACTGAGCCACGCGGTCATTGTGGACTTGATTGCAAACACCCGCACTGAAAGCGGGCTACGGATCCTTGCCGCGTTAGATGAGGAGAAATACCCGACCGGGAAGAAAATCTCAAACGCCGAGATGGAGAAATTGGCGCTGACCCCTGCGGAATTCCACGGTAAGTGGAACTACACGCTACGCCCCAGGACGGCGAAAAATGTAGGAGTTATCTTTTAACAGTCCCT
>SYMT01000642.1 GCA_005805375.1 Actinomycetota bacterium | reverse complement strand
CGGGTGCTCATGCAGGCCGTCGCCGGCATTGATGACGGGGATCTTCACGAGGCGGGCGAGGTAGTCCGGCGCTCCCGACAGCGGATGGCGGATCACGATCAGGTCGAGTCCCATCGCCTCGAGTGTGAGCGCCGTGTCCTTCAGCGACTCTCCCTTGACCACACTACTGGAGGCCGCCGCGATGTTGATCGCCTCAGCCGAGAGGATCTTCGCGGCCAGTTCAAAGGAGGTGCGTGTGCGGGTGGAGGCTTCGTAGAAGAGCGTCACCACTGACTTCCCGCGCAATGTGGGCACCTTTTTGATCTGTCGCCCGAGAACTTCCTTGAACGACGCAGCATTACGCAGGATGGTCTCGATATCGCTCCGCTCCATGTTCCGGAGCGCCAGCACGTCTTTTTGCTGCAGACCACCCGGCAGGTACATCGTGCGTTCCCGGTCGCTGAGTACGGGCGGCGAGGCGAGGGCGGCAGGCACTTCTCTATCCCTCCCAATCCGAACCGGAGTCCGGCGTCTTCTCGATGAGGACGGCATCGTCCCCCTCGATCTCGAGAAGACGCACCATCACGTACTCACGTCGGGAGGTGGGCAGGTTCTTCCCCACATAATCCGGGCGAATGGGGAATTCGCGGTGCCCACGATCTACGAGTACGGCGAGTTGGACCGCCGCCGGGCGTCCCAGATCCGTCAGGGCATCCAGAGCCGCACGCACCGTCCGCCCTGTGAAGAAGACCTCGTCCACCACCACGACTTTGCGCCCGGTCAGGTCCACAGGCATCCGCGTCGCATGTACCTCGTGCGGCCGGTCGAGGACATCGTCGCGGTACAGGGTGATATCGAGCACTCCAACCGGCACGTCCACGCCCTCGAAGCGGCTGATGAGTTGCTGCAGGCGCGCGGCAAGCGGCGCCCCCTTGCGCTGGATGCCGATGAGGACCAACCCGTCCGCGCCGTGGTTTTTCTCCACGATTTCGTGGGCGATGCGGGTGAGCGCCCGGCGAATCTCCTCCGCCGACATCACCTGCACGCTGCGGACCGGTGCGGACATGGCAAATCGCCTCCGTGTCCCGCCGGACAGGGAGGCGCACTCGGGCCCCGGGCGCCGCCAGGTGCGGTTGTCGGGGAGCGGTGTCCTTGCCTGTCTCGCGGGACCGACTTAAAGGACGGTGTGGGTCAGGGGAGTCTATCACACGGATTCGCGCGGTGGTTCGCGTTTTCCGCCCGTCATTTTCCGGCGATCTGCGTGGTGGATCGGTCGCGCACCTCTCCGGAGGACTTCCCGTACTGAAGCGAGCGCCGGACCCACTGTTCCCGTGTCTCCGATCTGCCGTTCGCGGGGGAAGGGGGGAAGAAGGCATCACGCGGGCCGGTGTCCAATATTCCGGCAGGAGGGGACAAAATAGGATGAAACGACTTGGACTCGTCGGGTTGGCGGCGATCGCCTCGGTACTCGCGCTGCGGACGGATGTGGTACGGGCGCAGCGCCCGGTGCGGGCGCCGCTGGAGGTGTATTTCATCGACGTCGAAGGCGGCGCGGCAACCCTGATGGTGACCCCGAACCGCGAGTCGGTGCTGGTGGATTGCGGCTGGCCCGGGCTCGGGGACCGCGACCCGAAGCGGATCGAGCACGTGGCCCGGTATGTACTGGGGCTGGAACGGATTGACCACTTTGTGGCGACCCACTGGCACACGGACCACTATGGAGGGATTGAGGGCCTCGCAAAGCGGATTCCGATCGGCACCTACTGGGATCACGGTGTGCCTGAAACGCTGGCGGACGATCCCCGCGGCTACCAGACGCTGATTTCCGCCTATCGCCGCGCGAACGGCGGCAAGTCCCGAGCGCTGAAGCCCGGGGATCGCATTCCGCTGCGTGATGCGGGAATGCCCGTTGAACTGCGCGTGGTGGCCGGCGGCGGGAAGGTGATCGGGGAAGGCGACACCGCGGGTCCGATGTCCTGCGCCCGGCATCGCGACGCACCGGTCAAGGACGAATCGGACAACATGCGCAGCCTCGCGTTGCACCTGCGCTACGGCAAGTTCGACTTCCTGAACTGCGGCGACCTCACGTGGAACATTGAGCACAAGCTGGCCTGCCCCCAGAACCGTGTCGGAAAGGTGGATCTGTGGCAGGTAACGCACCACGGCGCGCCGCAGAGCGGCAACCCCGCGCTGGTCGAAGCGATTGAGCCGCGCTGCGCTATCATCTGCAATGGACCCCGAAAGGGGGGTGACCCCCGGACCTTCGCTACGCTGAAGAAGACCCGGTCGTTGGAGGGAATCTTCCAGTTGCACCGGAACGTGACCAGTACCCCGATGGACAACGCAAAGACCACACACATCGCCAATCCGGAGGAGAAGTGCCGGGGTGAGTTCCTGCGGATGACCCTCGATCCTTCCGGAGAACGCTACAGCGTCGCCGTCGGCGGCCAGATGCCCACGCAGACCTTCGCGGTGCGCTGATCCGCAGTGCGGTCTCGGTGGGGCCAACCACGGGGCGTGGTGGCCGGCGGGCAGCCACGGGGGGTTGCCCTGCCTACTGTTGACGGGGGCAACCACTGGGGGTTGCCCCTACTGTTGATTCGGGTCGTGTTCCGTTTGTATCTCCTCCGATCACAATTTCTGCCATGCCTGCAACCTACGAACAGATCTGCGATTACCACACCCAGCTCTCGTCTCACGCTGATCCCATCTTGCTCCGAATGGAGGAAGAGGCGCGTCAGGAACGGTTCCCGATCGTCGGCCCGGCCGCGGGCAAATTCCTGTACATGATGGCGCGCGCCATCGGCGCCCGGCGGATTTTCGAGCTCGGCTCCGGCTATGGCTACAGCACGCTCTGGTTCGCCCGTGCGGTGCGGGAGAACGGTGGGGGAGAGGTGCATCACACCGTCTGGAACGAGCACCTCCACGAGCGCGCGAAGAAGAACCTGACCGAGGCGGGTTATGCCGACCTGGTGCGCTTCCACCACGGCGAAGCGGTCGGGCTGCTGCGCCTGGCGGACGGCCCGTTCGACATCTTGTTCAACGACATAGACAAGGATGGCTACCCGGCCAGTCTCCCCGCGATGAAGGAGAAGCTGCGTGTCGGGGGCCTGATCCTGATTGACAACATGATCTGGCACGGCCGGATCTTCGATCCGGCCGATCAGGCGCCGGCCACTCAGGGAGTGCGAGAATTCACCCGCATGCTCCAGGCGGACCCGGACTTCGTGTTCCAGCTCGTTCCGATCCGCGACGGGATCATCACCGCGCTGCGCGTGCGCTAACGATTCGAAGGCTGCGTACGGCTCATCAGGGGAGTGACTGAGGAGTCCGGGCGGGAGCAACCACGGGGAGTTGCTCCGCCCTCCGCTCGGCTGCCTGGTAGCGATCCAGCAGCCGTACGGCGGCCCGGTCGAGGGGCACGGCAACGAGCAGGTAGAGGATGTATCCGGCCACGAGGGTTCCTGCCAGTGCGCGCGTGCCCACTATGAAGCCGTCCAGCAGGGAGCAGGCCGAGGCGCGCCGGAAGAGCGCGATGACGAGGGTCCCGCCAACCACCCCTGCCACCATCGGCAGCATCACCAGCGGAGGGATCGGAGCTCCAGCCGGCGGCGCGCCGGCACTGCTCCCGTAGCGCCACCACTCCACCCACTGGTCCGGGGACTGAGCGAACAGCAGGGCCGCGGCTGTGCCGAGGACCGACGCGAGCACCAGCAGTCCGCCGTGGACGGCACTCCAGGCGCGCTCCTTACCACTGCGCAGCCGCATCGCGGCCAGTCCCACCACAGCGCAGAGCAACACAGACCGGAACAACAGTGGGGGCAGCGCCGCCGTCGGGAGGCACACCGCCTGCACGCCGGTTAGGAATAGAGGTGCGAAGGCTGCCAGCCCCCACAGACAGGCACGCCCGGCGGGTGCGACGCCGATACGCTCGACCCGATTTGGGTAACGCGTGCGGAACAGGGCCCCGAGCGTCATCGCCGCGGCGCCCGCAAGCCAGAGTGCTGCAACAACCGCAAGGCACTGCAGGAACAGCACCCCGAGCTGGTCCCGGTAGATCTGGGCGCTCCACACCTGCTCGTGGAACTGCAGGCCCCGGGAGAAAACACCGGCCGCGCCGGGTTCCGTATCGGCATCAGCAGCGGCCGCCTCCAGGACCGCCGCAGACCCTGGAGCCTGGCGCCGGACGCGGGCCAGGTACGCGAGCACGGCTTCGCGCCGCTGCCGGTCTCGCTGCCGCTGCCACTCCAGCCAGTCAGCGCCCACCAGCCGTGGAGGGGGCGCCATATCGCCAACCCCCAGCGCATAGCGCACCAGGGCCCGCCCCACCAGCCGGCTGATGAGTGTCGTACCCCGCCGATGCATCAGGCTCCCCAGATGGGACACATCCGCGCGCAACTCATGCTCACGGCGGAACTCGCCGCGTGCCTGTGCCAGGCGGGCGTGCCGGTCTGCAATCTCCGCGGTAAAACGGAGCGGAGCCAGATGCGGGAACCGGAGCTGCCGGGAGGGCAGAGCGTGCATCCAGAAGCCGCGGTCCCCGAGCGCGTGCAGGGTCAGCAGCCGGGACGCGTCCATCTCTTCGAGTGCGTGATCGTCCCACTCGGTGCAGCCCCGGACCCGGCGCAGCGCCGCAAATCCCTCCGCGTCCCGCCCCGCCGCCAGCAGCGCCGCAGCGTGCATGGCCGGATACATCGCGTTGCGAGACTCCGCAGCACTCCCTTCTCTGGAGAGAGCGATCATCCGCTCCACCCAGCGCGGGGTGGGGCGCACCCGACCGAGTGCGCGGCTGCGAACGCGCGTCCCCGGCCTCTCCAGCCGGATCTCCGACCAGTAGTGCCGGAGCAGATGGGGCACAAGCTCTGCCGATGGACCCACCCGCGCGTGCGCTCGTTCCAGGGAGACAGCGGCGGGGGTAAGGCCTGCAGTGTACGCCTCCGGTTCAGAAACGCGATCCGCGGCCACGGCGAGGGCGAGGGGTGCGCGCGCCGACGAAGGCAACTCCTGCGCAGCCTGGTGGAGACGCGCCCGGATGTGCGGCGGCACGGGTTCGTGCCCCATCGCCGCGCTGCGCCAGTCCGGCGTGCGCCCCAGCCACGCAATGGTGGCCTGGTCCTCGACGTAGGTGCGGTGCAACGGCAGGACCAGTACCGCCAGCGACGCCCCGAGCAGCACTGCCGCGCTCACCCGCAGGCGATAGAGCACCCGCAGCGGGGCTCGGGTTGCGGCGCCTCGATCCGCGTCGGACCAGAAGACTCGTAGACGAAACGACATCGGATTTTTCTCCTCTTAGCATGATGGACAGTACGCTGGCGGCCGGTCAGCCCGTCGGGTCCGAGGCGGGGGACGGCGGCGCGGGGCGGAAAACTGGGACTCGCGGAGGCGCTTCCGCGGGCGGAATGGGGACCACGGGGACAGGCGCCCAGGCGCGACCGGGAACATCTGCCAACCGGCCATCCCACTCCAGGGCTTCCACGTTCGGGATCACTGCGGCGTCGGGTGCGTGCCCGAGGCCTGCCCAGCCCTCCACCCACTGGTCGGGCGCGCGACTCAGCCCGACCCCGAGCAGTAGAGTCAGTGCGAAACCCATGACTGCGGCGAGACCCGCGCGGACCGGCTGTAGCCGGGACAGCGGTACGGCCCGGTGCTCGCGGCACAGCCGCAGCGAGCGGAGTAGCGCTTGATCTGCCGCGGGATCGGGAGGCGTGGTGGGGATAGAAGCGAAAGCTACACGCAGGCGGCGGGCCCCCAGAACGAATTCCCGGCATTCGACGCAATTGGCAAGATGCGCGTGCATCGCGGGGTTCAACCGGACCGGCTCGGCGACCGGTGTTGTTCCGGCAACATCGAATTCCCGTTCCCACGCCCGGCGCGTCCGGAGACAGAGTGGCGATGTCTTCATGACTCATTCTCCCGAGTTTCCCACAGGGCCCGGAATTGCTCGCGGGCGGCGGACAGGCGGGATCGCACCGTCCCCACCGGAAGCTGCAGTTCAGCGGCGATTTCCCGGTAGTCCATCCCTTCCATTTCGCGCAGCACCAGTGCTGTCCGGAGCGGTGGTGAGAGTTGGCGCAGTACTGCGAGGATCGCCAGTCGTGTTTCTACCTGGTCCTCAGGCCCGGCGACACACTCCCCCTCAGCGGCCGAAAGGGGAACTGCCGCCCGATGGGATCGGAGAGCACGCAATGCCAGG
The DNA here is from genome assembly GCA_005805375.1 of Actinomycetota bacterium. Lineage (GTDB taxonomy): Bacteria > Armatimonadota > SYMT01 > SYMT01 > SYMT01 > SYMT01. The sequence continues at coordinate 6,195 of SYMT01000642.1, read as the reverse complement.
CGCAGGCCGATCCGCCGCACCCAGGGATAGAACTGCTCCGGGCGACGGAGGTCCGTCAGCCGGCTGACGGCCACGAGAAAGGCTTCCTGCGCCAGGTCCTCAGCCCAGGTCGGGTTTCCGACCACTCCCGTCAGCACACGCACCAGTGGAGGGCGCCAGCGGGTAAGCAGGGCCAGGATCGCGTCCTCGTCGCCGCGCGCCGCCTCGGCCACCCAACGTGCGGCGTCTTCTGCCGCGGCCACGCGGGTGGCCGTCAGTGCTTCGGCGGTGCTGGACATCATCCGTGTGTTTCGATCCCCTCTACTCAGGATGAGGCCGTCGTGCAGGCAGAAAGTTCGGGAACCTGGACTGGTGATTGCACGGAGTTGCGCCTGGACGCCGGAGCCAGGAAACCAAAGCGGTACGCGGTACATCGAATCCTGCGTCGGGATCCGCTGTATGGGAGGTCGTATCATGCATAGATTTGCTGGATGGTGGTCGGCGATTCTCGCCGGGTCCCTGGCGTGCGCCGCGCAGGCCGCCAACCCGCGTATTACCCTGCGCCTGCGAGATACCTACGCACCGGAGGGGTTTGGCGCAGTCGGCTCGTGCTGCCGGCGTCAACGCCAACCTGCGATTACCCCCGGGCGCTCCGGGTCAGCCCCTGGCGAATGACGAGTGGTCAGCGGTGTTCAGCATCGAAACTGATGGACACTTCCTGATAGGAGTTGGTGGGCGCGCGGTTTCAACCCGTGCGTATAGGAGTTGGTAGGCGCGGGGTTTCAACCCGTCCGCTGGGGGCCAGAGATCGGCGGCGGGGGGCAACCACGGGGGGATTGCCCCTACGTCCCTGCGCGCAGAACTCTGAAGTACCGATCAAGGCTGTGTTGCGGGGGTTCGATCAAGACGCGTCCGCAGTTTTCGACCACTTGCACGAAAGGCGCGACGCGGAGCCGCCGCACTCCGCTTCGGAGCCGCCGGGTGTTGCGCCGCGAACGGCGGCAGGGGAGAGCCCCACGACAAACTCTCCCTGTGCTGGGCGCTCGTTTGTGCGATGATACTTGTGTGAGACGTTCCCGCATCCTCTGCCTCGCCGTTCTTTGCGCGCTGCTCTGCTCGACAGTGGCGCCCCGCGCGTTCGCGTCGTGGGAGTGTGAGGGCCGCACGTGCGGGACAACGCTCCTGTTCTGCTGCTGCGTGGGGCCGGATACCGCTCGCGATTTGAACTGCGGCAGCGGCGCGGGCGATGGGGCGGTCGGCGCCCTGGCAGGCGCCTGTCCGGCCGGTTGCAATTGCGTGCTCACGGTGCAGGCGGCGGACGCGACAGGCCCCGCCCCGGGCACGCACGGCGTCGCCGCGGCGTTCCATCCCGCTTTGGTGCCGCCGCCGCCGCTCGTGCCAGTTCTGCTGCCCAGCGAATCACATGTGCGCCTCAGCGAAACGCGTGGGCCTCCCTTGCCCGCCGTCTGCCTCACCACGCCCTCGCTGCGTGGTCCTCCTGCCCCGGCGTTCTCCACCATCGGCTCTTGAGCCGGGGCGTCAGGCCTTCCGTTTCATCCGTCCGCACTGCTTTCCTGACTCCCCGCTCCGTGGGAATGTCAGGAAGCAACCTTGCGAATCAACCTCTGTCACTTCGGAACCGCGGCCTCTGTTTCTGTCTGCCTGATACCCGGTCTCCGTCCGGGGAATGCACTGGCACAGGGAGAGCCGCCGCAGCCGGCGCCGATTGCCGCTGGTCTGTCTGTGCCCATCGCGGGAGCACTCACCGTAGACGAAGCGGTGGCGCTGGCGGTCCAGCAGAACCCGCGTCTTTCGGCGGCCACGCGTGAGATCGCAGCCGGCCGAGCGGGTCTCCGCTCGGCTCGAGCGCTCACCAATCCCTCACTCACATTTGCGCCCGGGTTAACCAGTATCAACGGCGTCGGGGAGGAACTGCTGTTCCAGCAGCCTCTCGAGCTGAACGGTACCCGCAGCGCCAGGACGGGGGTCGCCAGCGCCAACCTGCGCCGCACACAGGCCGAAGCGGTGGTGGAACTGCGCGACCTGGTGCTCGACACCAGGACGGCCTACTACGAGTTGGCCCGCGCCCAGGAGCAATACGCACTCGCCCAGGAGGTGCTCCGCACCGCCGAAGAGTTCCACCGGGGCGTTCGCCGTCAGGCGGACGAGGGACTCCGGCCGGAGATTGATCCGGTGCAGACGGAAATCGAGGTAAACCGCTCCCGTCAGCAGTTGACGCTTGCGGGGAGCCAGGTGGCGACGGCACAGGCGGCCCTGAACACGCTGATGGGTCGGGGGCCGGCAGTACCGGTAGTCGCGCGGCCGCTACTCGCTGCCGTAGAAGATCCCGCTGCGCCGCACGCGAAGCCCTCGGAACCCGGCGATCGCGAGCAGGCGCTCCAGCAGGCACTGGCGGCACGCGCGGAGATCGCTGCCGAGACTGCGCAGCGGGAGGCGTTCCTCCACGAGGCGCGCCTGGCTCGTGCGGAGGGTCGGCCCGATCTGGCGCCGCAGTTCCGAGCCGGCGGACTCACGCGCGGGGTGCAAGACACCGGCATCGGGCTCGTGATCTCGCTGCCGTTCTTCGATTACGGCAGCCGCCGCAACCGCATCCGCCAGGCGGAGGCCGCCGCCGGGGCGCAGACAGCGCGCATCGAAGCGGCCCGCAATCAGGTTGGCCGGGAAGTGACGCAGGCGCTCGTCCGCCTGGATGCGGCGGCGGGTGTCGTACAGCAATACCAGCAAGGCGTGCTGCTGCAGGCGCGCCGGCTTCTGGATGCGAGCCTGCGCGCGCTGCAACTGGGGGCGCCGGGCGCGAGCATACTCACGGTGCTGGAAGCGCAGCGGACGTACCGGGGCGTTGTCACCGAGTACACCACCGCGCTGACGAACTATGCCCAGGCGCGGGCCGAACTGGAGCGCGCTACCGGCTCGGTGCCGGCCAGCCTTCTCCCGGATTCCGCTTCACAAACGAGGAGATTCAGGTGAGCGTCACCACCAGATCCGGAAGTTCGAATTCCGTGACGGATCAGTACCGGCGCCGGGCGCTGATGCTGGCCAGCTTGCTCGCCCTCGGGGGTGCTTTCTTTCTTGGACGGCGCTCTGCCGTCCCTGCCTCTCGTTCCATTCAGGGCGAGACCGCGCCGAAGGCTCCCGCTGGCGAAGGGCGCGAGGAGACCGGGCTCGTCGTCTTTGAGGAAGAGAGCCTGAAGCTCGCAGGGTTGAAGGTTGAGACCGTCCGCTCCCGCGCCCTCGAGGTGCGCCTCGCGGTAACCGGAACCGTGGAGCCCAACCCGGATGGGGTCGTCAACGTGACGCCGCGGGTCGTCGGCAAGATCATCGCGGTCCTGGTCGGCGCCGGTGACAACGTGCGGCAGGGACAGCCCCTGGCGACTCTCGCGAGTACGGAACTCGCCCAGGCTCAGGCGGCCTATCGCCAGGCCGGAGCCCGGGTGGGACTGGCATTCAGCAACCTGGTGCGGCAGAAGAAACTCGCCGGTCTGGGGGAGTTCGGTCGGCACAAAGTCGAAGAGGCGCGGGACCGGGAGATCGCTGCGCATGGGGAGATCAATGCCGCCGTCACCGAACTGGCTGCCGCCCGGAACGAAGTTTCAGAGGCACGCAGTGAGCAGGCGGCCTTCGAGGGCGACGTCGCCGGCGCAGAGAGCGAGGCCGTCAGTGCCGACAGCGAGATTACGGAAGCCCTGGGCCAGGTCAGAGCACTCCAGGCTGCGCTGGCGCAGGCGGAGACGGGCGCAAAGGTGGCGCAGAGCCGATTCAACCGTTACGATACGCTGCTCAAAGAGCAGCTCGTCTCGAAACAGGATTGGGAGCAGGCGGAGGCAGACCACCAGAAGGCCCTGTCGGATGTGGACGCCGCCCGCGCGAACCTCTCGCAGGGGCAGGCGAAGGTGGAGACGGCCCGAGCCCACCGCTCCGCCGCCCAGGCGCGGGTCCGTGCCGCCCAGGGACGGGCCCAGCAAGCAGCCGACAAGATCCGGACGGCACTTTCCCGGGAAGCGCAAACCGAGGCCCGGCTCGCCGCGGCGAAACAGCGGGATGCGATTGCGGAAGAAGCGCTGGCCCGGGAGGAGAAAGTCTTTCAGGGCGGCTATCTCACCAGCAAAGAGATCGCGGAAGCCGAGGCTGCATGGCGCCAGGCTCAGGCCGAGCACCGCGCCGCAGCGGAGAACATCCGGCTGCTCGGCGGCACTCCCGGAGGCGGCAATCTGCTCACAGTTGCGGCGCCGCTCGCGGGCCGTGTGACGGAGCGCGCGGTCACCCTGGGGGAGACCGTGACCCCAGAGAAGACGCTCTTTGCGGTCATCGCCCTGAACTCGGTTTGGGTCCAGCTCAACATCTACCAGAAAGACCTGCCGTCCGTTCGGATGGGGCAGACAGTGAGTCTCACCACGGATGCCGCGCCCGGACGGACGTTCTCCGGCGTGGTCTCCGCCATCGGCGACCTGGTGGAGGAGACGACTCGCACCGTGAAAGTCCGGGCCGTCGTCCAGAACCCGGGTAATGTCCTCAAGCCGCGGACTTTCGTCCGCGGCAAGGTCACGACCGGCGTGCGGGCGCAGGTTTTGGCAGTCCCGAAGGATGCGGTGCAGGAGATGGAGGGCAAGCCCGTCGTGTTCGTGGCGGCGGGTCGCCCGGGGGAATTCAGCGCGCGAGCCGTGCGGATGGGCGGCACCATCAACGAGCAAACGGTGATCACCTCCGGCCTGGAGCCGGGCGACAGCGTGGTCACGGTGGGCGCGTTCCTCGTCAAAGCCCAGGCCATGAAGAGCTCGTTGGGCGAGGAGTAACGATGATCGAAGCGATCTTGCGCTTCTCCATCAAGCAGCGCGTCCTCATCCTGATCTTTACGGCCCTGCTGCTCGGAACGGGACTGTACGCGGCGACCCGGCTCCCGATTGACGCGGTGCCGGACATCACGAACAAGCAGGTGTAGATCAACGTCATGGCGCCGGCGCTCGGTCCGGAGGACGTGGAGCGGCAGATCACCTTCCCGCTGGAGGTGGCGTTGGCGAGCTTGCCCCGCCGGGAGGAGATGCGTTCCATCTCCCAGTTCGGCCTCTCCCAGGTGACGGTTGTCTTCAACGATGACGTTGACATCTACTGGGCGCGCCAGCTCGTGAACGAGCGGTTACAGGGTGCGAAGGAGAACCTGCCCCCGGGCGTGGAGGTGGAGCTGTCCCCGGTCAGCACCGGTTTGGGGGAGATCTATTACGTCGCCATTGATGGTCCCCAGTCGTTGATGGAGCGGCGCTCCATGATGGACTGGATCGTGGCGCCGCAGCTCCGCACGGTGCCGGGGCTGGCCGAGGTGAACACGTTCGGCGGGCAGGCGAAGCAGTACCAGGTGTCGGTAGACCCCCAGAAGCTGATCGCCCACCGGCTCACCATACGCCAGGTGTTCGAGGCTCTGGAGCGCGGCAACCGGAATGCGGGCGGCGCTTACATCACCCGCGGGTCGGAGCAGCAGGTCATCAAGGGCTCCGGCCTGGTCCACAGCCTGGATGACATCCGGAGCATCGTCGTCGCTGCCGAAAACGGGACGCCGGTTTCCATCCGGGACGTGGCGGAGGTGGGGTACGGTCCGGCCGTACGACAGGGTGCGATCACCCGAAATGGGGAGGGGGAGCAGGTCTATGGGATCACCCTGCTGCTGCTCGGAGAGAACGGCCGGGTAGTGGTCGAGCGGGTGAAAGACAAGATCAAGGAGATCCGGAAGGCGCTCCCGGAAGGGACCCAGCTCAACGGCTTCCTGGACCGCTCCATGCTCATCAACCGGACGCTGCACACGGCCGTCCAGAACCTGGCCGAAGGCGGACTAATGGTGATCGTAGTCCTCTTCCTCTTCTTGCTCCAGGTCCAGGCCGGATTCATCGTGTCCAGCGCCATTCCGCTCTCGATGCTTGTCGCAATCATCGGGATGCGGCAGTGCGGCGTCTCCGCCAACCTGATGAGTCTCGGCGCCATTGACTTCGGACTGATCGTGGACGGCGCCGTCATCATTGTCGAGAACACTATCCGGCTCCTGGCGGAGCGACGGAAGCAACTCGGCCGGGACCTGACGCAGGGGGAGCGGGAGGACACGATCCAGCGCGCCGCCGCCGAAGTGCTCAAGCCGGCGATCTTCGGTATGGGAATCATCATCGCCGCGTACATTCCGATCCTCTCGCTGGTCGGCGTCGAGGGGAAGATGTT
>SYMT01000641.1 GCA_005805375.1 Actinomycetota bacterium | reverse complement strand
TTCATTCCCGCCAGGTGCTGGAGGGCGCCGGAGACTCCGCAGGCGACGTACAGTTCCGGAGCCACGATCTTGCCCGTCTGTCCCACCTGCCAGTCGTTGGGCGCGATCCCGCTGTCCACCGCCGCCCGTGTGGCGCCCACTGCCCCGCCAAAGGCATCCGCCAGACCGCCGATGAGGCGTAGAAACGTGTCGGCATCGCGCAGCGGTCTGCCGCCCGAAACGATCACCCGCGCCTCTGTGAGGTCGGGGCGAGCCGATTCCCGTTGCTCCCGCGACACGAATTCGGTGCCGTCCGGCAGCGGGCCCGGGTTGAATGGTCGGATCGGGGACGCCGGCAGCACGGGGTCCGGGTGCGGAGTCGAGAAGGCAGTCGCTCGGCAGCCAAGCACGCGCACCGGCCCCTCCAGGTCCACCGACGCCAAGACGTTTCCGGCAAACATCGGGCGCCGGAAGCGCGCCCCCTGCTCGGACGCTTCGACACCGACCACATCGGTCAGCATCCCCGCGTCGAGCAGTGCCGCTGTGCGCGGGAGCACATCGCGCGTGTAGGTCGAGGCTGCCCCGACGACGGCACTCGCTCCCAGCGCACTCGTGAGCCGGGCGATCACCAGCGCGTGCCGTTCCGCCAGCGGAGCGGCCAGCGCCGGGCTCTCGACGCACACCACCGACCGCGCGCCAAACTGCGCGACGCCGAGCGCCGCGGCCTGGATTCCGTCGCCGATGAGCACGAAGTCAAACGGCCCCTCGCCCAGATCGGCGAGCGCGCGAGCCAGCGCGACCCCCGCCAGTGACGGAGTGCGAACCGACCGGTCGTTGTGTTCGAGCAGGACCAGCGTGGACATGGTGATGGGTACGGAGCGAGGCGCTCCCGGCTACGCGGTGATTTCCTCGAACTCTCGGACAATCCCGGAGAAGTAGGGGATCAGACCACCAATAGCGGCGCCCCAACTGTTGAACTTTGCGCCGCGCTCGACCAGCCAGCGGAGACGCTCGGCGCTGCCGACGGTGCTCCCCCAGTGGATCCCGGCAGCCGCGGCGGCGCGGGCAACACGCTCGGTCGCTTCCAGCACTTTGGGATGGCTCATTTCGCCCACCACGCCCAGGCTGGCGGAGAGATCCGCCGGCCCGACGAAGAGGACATCCACTCCCGGCACCGCCGCGATGGCCTCTACGTTCTCTACCCCTTCCGCGTCTTCAATCTGCACTACGACGAACGTCTCTCGATTCGCCTGCACGAGGTACTCATCGAAGGGTTGGAGCCCGTGGTTGGCGTGGGCCTCGATCCCGTCAATCCCCCGCAGCCCGACCGGCGCATACTTCGTGTTGCGCACCACGTTGGCCGTTTCAGCGGCAGTGAGCACGTGCGGCACCATGATCCCGTTCGCCCCGGTTTCGAGCGCCCGGAAAAAGGTGTGGTATTCGCCCTTGCGCACCCGAACCATGGCGTCCATGTCCGTGGCCCGCGCCGCCAGACACATGTTCCAGATCTCCTCGTCCGCGATGTCCTGGTGTTCGTGGTCAATCCAGACGCAGTCGTAGCCGCTCAGGCCGATCAATTCGACCAGCCGGGGGGAGGGATAGGGGGTCGGACTGCCGACCAGTACTGCCTTCCCGGCCCGCAGCTTTTCCAGAACCCGACTTCTCCGCATGGTGTGTTGTTGCCTTTCAGATACAGGTCCAGCCGCCGTCCACCATCAGGTTCACTCCCGTGATGTAGGCGGAGGCGTCGGAGGCGAGGAAAACGGCTGCTCCCTGCACATCCTCGTGGTTCAGCATACGCCCGACGGGAACCCGCCGGCAGTAGTTCTCAAGGAACGGGTCCGGCTGATGATTGAAGTACCCGCCGGGACTGATGCAGTTCGCGCGCACCCCCTGTTTTCCGTAATAGGCGGCGAGGTAGCGCGTGAAATTCACCATCCCGCTTTTGACGAAGGTGTAGCTGGGCGGCTGGCGCATGGTGGTGCCCTCGTAGAGGGTCGGGTCGTTGGAGACGACGCCATAGATGCTGCTGATGTTGATGATGGAGCCCCGGCCCTGGCGCACCATGTCGGGCACGAAGGCTCGGCAGATGGAAAACAGCCCCACCATGTCCCCGGCGGCGCTCAGCTCCCACGTTTCCGGGCTTTGTTCCTCGAAGCCGCCGACGTGTCCACCCCGTGTCAGCGCGCTGTTTACCAAGACGTCGAGGCGCCCAAAGCGTTCGAGGATCCGACCATGCAGTTCGGTGATGGAATCCCGGTCGGAGATGTCCAACTCCAGTCCATGGGCGTCGTGCCCGGCGGCGCGCAGCGTCTCCGCAAATTCGAGGTTGCTCTCCAGCGACCGCGAGGCGGTGATCACCGTCGCTCCGGCCTCTGCCAGGCCGTACGAAATGCTGCTCCCAAACTGCGGACCAGCGCCGGCGGTCACCAGCGCGATGCGTCCCTGCAGTGAAAACCGGTCGAGTACTCCCATTCTCCCCTCCCTCACTCCGTCCGGTCGGACGGCGCGCCGCGGCCGGATTCCACCGGGCCGGGCCAGGCAGCCATTCCGTGGCGCACGTTGCCCACCTGCGCAAAGCCCACGCGGGCGAGCCACTGCGCGGCGGCGGCACTGCGAATCCCGTGCGCGCAGATCACCAGCGTGCGCTGATCCGGATCCAGCTCCTGATAGCGCAGCGTCAGCTCGTCGAGCGGGATGTGCAGCGCTCCGGAAACATGGCCCCCGAGCCACTCCGGGAGCGTCCGGACGTCCAGAAGCACCACGTCGGCGCGTTCGTGCTGCTGCCGCGCTTCGGCAGGGGTGCATTCAAAGTAGGCCATTGCTGCGGATCTTCTCCACCGGGGGCGATAGCTCCTGCGCGATTCCGGACTCGGGAAGGAACCGGGGCGCCCGGCGCCCAAATTGTGACGGTGATGCGACGAATCATTTGTATCAGCGGCGACGCGGCGTGCGGGAAGACGACCGCGGCCAATCGAGTGCTGGCCCTGCTGCCGGACTGGCGCAGCCTCAGCACCGGCACCCGTTTCCGGGAACATTGTCGTGCCCACGGGCTCGACCCACAGCAGATTTCCGAACTGGATGACGAAATCCACCGATCGTTCGACGCCGCGGTCCACGACGAACTCGCTGGCGCTCGCAATCTCGTGGCGGAGGCGCGCCTCGTCGGCTACCTGGCACGTTCCATGCCCGACGCCCTGCGCGTATACTGTAGTTGCGCGTTGCCCGTGCGCGCGGCCCGCGCGGCCATGCGGGAGCCGGAGTTCAGTGCGGCCGAACACGAGGTTCGCCTCGCGGCACGGGACGCGGCCGACACCGCGAAGTTTCTGCGCCTCTACGGCGTAGATTACCACGATCCGCGCTTCTACCACCGGGTACTCGACACGTCGGTGCTCGGTCCGGACGAGGTCGCGACAGCAATCGTGGAGGCGGCACGGGAGAGTTCCTGAAAGCTCTCAGTACGGCGGCAGCAACATTCAGGGGGTATTTCGTGTCCTCCTGAAAGCCAATCGCGCAGGGCCCAGAGGGCCTGGAGGATCTTACGTGCAGGGCGCATGTCCCAACCGACGCGCCGGGTGGCTCTGGACCGCTGCGGCCGGAGCCTTGATCCTGGCTTCCGCCGTGGCTGCCTTCCAGGGCACGGCGCCGAAGCCCAATCCCAAGGATGCGGATCTCCCCCCCGAAGTGCGAAGCTTGCCCTTCGAGATCCGAGATGGATACCGGCGTTTCACCAAGCGCTGCACCGCGTGTCACGACAACAAGCGCGTGATGACCGCCCGGAAGTCGCTCTTCGAGTGGCAGGGGGTGATCGGCACGATGGCCTTCAAGGAGAAGGCAAATATCCCGCTCGAAGATCGCCATGCGATCTTCCTGTATCTCTCCTACCTGAACGGCAGGCAGGGAAATCCGCAGCAGCAGGCAGAGTACATGTCGTTCCTCACCAAGTGTGAGGATTGCCACGGTATCAGTCTGGTCTACAAAGACAAGAAACCGCTGAAAGAATGGCCGGGAATCGTGTCGCGGATGGCGCGGAAGAATCAGGCGAAGATCACTCCCGACGACGAGAAGAAAATCATGGCCTACATCCGCCGGATGTATCCGGACGTATTCGGCGTGGAGTA
>SYMT01000640.1 GCA_005805375.1 Actinomycetota bacterium | reverse complement strand
GCGGCAAGGGTGTGGATGAAGGAGCAACCGAATGGGCATCCACGTTGACTACGTATTCCACTTCGAGGGAACTGAGGCGGAACTGCGCGAGCGGATGGAGCGGGTCCGTCAGCAGGCGCTGGACCTCCCCGTCGCAGCGGTGGGGGAGATTGTCCGCCTGGAACCGGTCATCAACACGATCGCAGTCATCACGATGGAGATGACCGGGATCAAGCCGCCGCCGCTCGTCGCCGAACGAATGAAGCTCTGGGAGGAGGTCCAGGCGGCGCCACGTGCGCGCGACAAGCGGCCTGCCGATCCGGCCCCTACCGAGCGCCGGTCCACCGGACGCAGACGCAAAGCGGCCACCCGCCGGAAGCAATCCCCGTCCGCAGATGAGGAGGGCATGAGCGATAGTCCGTATAGTCGTCACGTCTACATGGGAACGTACGCGCTCATCCATCCCCACATTCCTGCCGATCTCAAACTCCAGTGGGCCCAACCGGGGCGGGACCTGATCCGCAGCACCGATCTTTGGAACGCCGAAACTCTCCCCAGTCAGGCGCGGTTTGGGCACGATCTCACGCTGGGACAGGTCGCCCGGACCTACGGAGATGACGAACGGGATCAGGCTGCCGCCGATGAGAAGGGATTCGCGGGGGTTACCTTCGGACGGAAAGGGCTGGAATTCGCCTTTGCGGAGGCCCTGCTCCAGGTGGGTTACACGCTGACGATTGATCCGGGTCGCGGCTGCGGGTACGTCCATGTGTGCCTTTCGGCGTTGTGCCGGGGGGACGGGCCGCAGTGCTGGCTGGGTTACGGGTTTTGCAAGACCCAGTACGCCGAGGACCCCCAGCGCGCCCACACCAATGTCATCGCGCTGCTGGACGCGCTGGGCGAAGTGGGGCTGCTGCATTGGGCCGAGGACGATGCCGGGTATCACAAGCACCGCAACTGGAACCAGGCGAGGAAGCGCATTGCCGCCGAACTCTCTGCTGCGGCCACTTTCGCCAATAGAATAGAACCGGTGCTTTCCGGACCGGAGGCGCGCCAGGCAGGCGTGCAGGTGGTCGGCAACAACGCCGCCTCCGCTGCGGAACGGATCCGCGCCCTGCGGATGACGGAGGATGAGGCGGCCGAGGCACTGACCGAGGAAGTGGTCGCAGCGCGCCGGGCGCACGCCGAGGCGGAGCAACACGAATAGGAGGATCGGTGGGGGAGACAAGGCAAGGGAGCGGGTGGGGCCGTCTGGCGGCACTGGCGGCGGCAGGCGCCGCGGCGACGGCGGCGTATGCGTTTCTGATTGAACCGGCCTGGGTGGAGATCAGCGAGTACCCGCTGCTCATTCCCGACCTGCCGGGCAGTTGGGAGGGAAAGCGCATCGTCCACCTCACTGATATCCACTACGGCAACCCCGGTTCCGAATGGTTGTTTGAGTGGATGGTCCGCACCACGAACGCGTTTGACCCGGATCTGATCCTCATCACCGGTGACTTTGTGCTCGACTGGCCGGATCAGGTGGCGCCCTGCGTGCGGCATCTGGCCGGGTTGCAGAGCCGCCTCGGGATCGTGGGGGTGCTGGGGGACCACGATTTCGAGCGCGACCCCCCCTTTTACCACCGGCGCTCCCGCGGAGCGCCCAGGAAGGCGCCCCGGTTCCGCGAAGTGCGCGGATTGGTACCGGCGCTGGAGGAGATCGGCGTGGTGCTGCTGCGCAACAGCGGATTGGAACTGCCTGGGGGGCTTCGACTCGCCGGGGTAGAACCGCTGACCAATCGCGTCAATCGCTTTGACCTGGGGCAGGCGCTCGCTGCTGTGCCCGGCGGGCCGCCGCATCTGCTCCTCTCACACACGCCCGATGCCGTCTACGCGGCCCGGCGTCACCGGATCCCGGTCATCCTGAGCGGACACACGCACGGCGGGCAGGTCGTGTTCCCGTTCATCGGCGCGCCCGTCACCAATGCGGAGATTCCCCGGTGCTATGCGTCCGGCTGGTCCACGTGGGATGACACCCGCCTGTTCATTTCCCGCGGGCTGAGCAGCCACTACTCGCTGCGTTTCCTGTGCCGGCCGGAGATGACACTCTTCACAATCCTGCGCGACGCGCAAGGAACCGATGCACTCCGCAGGTAGGATCCTTGTTGTCGGCAACTTCGTAGCCGATCTGATCGCCCGGCCCCTGGATCGTCTGCCGGAGCCGGGCAAGCTGCTGATTCTCGATACGCTGGAGACCCACGCCGGCGGGAACGCGCCGAATACCGGCGGCGCGCTGGGACGTCTCGGCGCAGCGGTCTCAGTGTGCGGGCGCGTGGGGCAGGATGCCCATGGTGCGTTCCTGCTGGGACGGCTCGAGGAGTGGGGTGTGGACATCGGCCCAGTAGTGCGGGACCCGCAGGCGACCACCGGGGCGACCCTCGTATCGGTAGACCACGTCGGGGAGCGCAGTTTCTCCCATTGCTTCGGCGCCAACGCGGCATTCACTGCCGACGATGTACACTGGGACGCAGTAGACGATCTCACTCACGTGCACGTGTGCGGGTTCTTCGTGCTCCCGGCGCTCGACGGACAGGGCGTGGCCGCGCTCCTCGCCGCGGCCCGCGGGCGGGGCCTGTCCACCTCGCTCGACGTTTGCTGGGATCGGGAGGGGCGCTGGCTGGAGAACCTCGGGCCGGCGCTGCCGTTTGTGGACATCTTCCTCCCGAGCGAAAACGAAGCCGGCGCCATGACCGGAGAGACCGAGCCCGCTGCGATGGCGGCGCATCTCCGCGACCGGGGCTGCGGCGCCGTGGTGGTGAAGCGAGGGGCGCTGGGAGTCGAATACTACGGGCCGGAAGGCGGACTGGCGTGCCCGGCGTTTGCGGTGGAGGCGCAGGACACGACGGGAGCCGGCGACTGCTGCATCGCCGGCTATCTCTACGGTCGCCTGCGGAACTGGGAACTGGAGCGGACACTCCGGTTCGCCTGTGCCTGCGGCGCGCGTTCGGTGCAGGCGATCGGGGGCGTCACCGGGATGGCGCCCGCACCAGAAATTGAGCAGTGGATGGCGGACACTCCTGTCCGCGGGAGACAAGCGCGATGACCGGACGGATACAAGGGATGATCGTCGCCACGCTGACCCCGTTTGATGAACACGGCGTGAACGCGGCGGAACTGGAGCGCCACGTGGCATTTCTGGCGGAGGGCGGCATGCCTGCCGTGGCCCCGGCCGGCACCACCGGAGAGTTCCTGTACCTTTCCGAAGAGGAACGGACCGAAGCGGTGCGTGCCTCCGTCCGCGCCGCCGCCGGTCGCCTCAAGGTGATCGCCGGCATCTGGGCCCTCGACGTGGACGGAGTCGGCCGCCTCGCCCGCGCGGCCGAACGCGCGGGTGCGGACGCCGTCTTCCTCACAACACCAATCTACTACCCGATCCGCGATGAGGGGGTCGTCGAGTGGTACCGCGCCGCCCGCCGCCACACCGGGCTCCCGCTCTACGCCTACAACATCCCGCAATACGCCGTGAACGGAGTGAGCGTCGCCGCTCTGCGCGTGCTGATGGACGAGGGCACAGTGCAGGGCATCAAAGACTCGACCGGCAAACCCGAGCGGGTGCAGGAACTCCTGGACGTCTGCCGGGAGCGCATCGCCGTCTACGGCGCCAGCGACTCGTTCGCGCTGCGGGCGCGGCGGATGGGGGTGGACGGCTTCATCTCCGCGCTGGCGAACATCTACCCCGCCACGTTCGCCCGCATCTGGGAGGGTGATGAGGCCGCCCAGGCGGCGATTGATCGCGTGCGCAGCGCGGTCAAAGGCTACGGGGGCATTGGCGGCCTGAAGGCGCTGCTCGCCACCCGGGGTTTTGATTTCGGCGGCACGCGCCTCCCCTTCGGCAACCTTTCCGCCGCCGAGTGCGAGGAACTGGAACGCGAGGTCGCAGAATTGCCCGGATTGGAGTAGTTCGGGATTCCCAGGAAGGACCCTTTGCTGCAATCCCGAACAACAGGCATGCAGGGCGGAGCGCAGCCCGCTGTTGCTATCCCAACCGAGTGTTGTAAGGGAAGGGGGGCGTGATGGCACCTCTACCGGAAGGGACCCTGACCTTCCTGCTGACTGATATTGAGGGCGGTACGCCCCTACTGGAGGGGATCGCACCGCGCTCCCGCACCATCAGACCCTCCGAGCGACGATTGACTGGAGCTACGAACCGCTGTCCCCCGCCGCGAAGGTGTTGCTTCAGCGCCTCTCGACCTTTTCGGGTAGCTGGACGTTGGAGGCTGCCGAGGTGGTGGGGGCCGGAGCACCCCTGGATACCTCCGATGTGCTGAACGAACTGAGCCCCCTCGTGGATCAGTCGCTGGTGTTGGGCGAGATCGTGGAGGGGCGAGAGCCCCGGTATCGGATGCTCCAGACCAACCGCACGTACGCCCGCGAGAAGCTGGAGGTGGGTTGCGTCAGGTCGGCGTGCTTGTGTGGCGGCGGGCCTCCGATCGTGTGTCTCGACCAGGACACGAGGTCCTGATGGCGGCGGGAGGTCAGGTTCCGTGCCTGGGGCGCATTGCGGCAGGATTCAGACTTGCTTGCAACCCACGGACAGTGCGGGCGCCCGGGCTTGCTCGGGGGAGGGCGCCGGGGCCGGATGCTGGTGCCCAGTGGCTCGAGTGCGCGGTGAGTGGGGCGCACGATCGACAGGAAGGGGGCTACTTGCTCCTGTGTGTAGCTCCAGCAGGCGGACTTTTCCCTCCCCGAGCTGCGCCGTCCCTCCACCAGGCATCAGGTGGCGGTGATCAGTGGATCGCGTTGGGGATACGACCCGACAGCCTGATGATGTGGTGCAGCGGAAAAACTCCTTCGTGTTCGCCGAGACTGCTGGCGTCCACACCGATGTGGTCATCTCGGTCGTGACGCGCAGTCTCACGGGGGTGGTTCCGAAGGGGCCGCGCCGGGGGGCCGTGCTCCCTCCTCTTTTGGGGACCGTGGGGGCCGGCGCTGCGCCGCGTACACCGGGATCTGCCCCTCGTGCTTGGTGTCAATCAGCGTCGGGTTGAACCGCACGCGACCCGCGAGGCTCATCTGGACCCGCCCGTAGGTGTCCGGGCTCAACAGCGTCTGGTGCTTGTCGG
>SYMT01000639.1 GCA_005805375.1 Actinomycetota bacterium | reverse complement strand
GCTCGGACCCAACGGCGCCGGCAAGTCCACCTTCATGCGTCTGGTCAGCGGGCAACTCCGTCCCACGACGGGCAGCGTCCGGGTGCTCGGCGAGGCGCCCTTCGCGAACTGTCGGGTCTACGAGCGCCTCGGATACTGTCCGGAGGGAGACAGTTTCTACGAGGACATGACGGGCCGGGAATTCGTCACGGCGCTCGCGACCCTGGCGGGATTGGCGGGGGAAGCGCGTTCGACCCGGGTCAAGGCCGTGGTCGAGCGCGTGGGGATGACGCCGCACGCGGATCGGCGCATCGGCGGCTATTCCAAGGGCATGCGCCAGCGGATCAAGCTGGCCCAGGCTCTGGTCCACGACCCGCGCGTCCTGCTGCTGGATGAGCCCCTCAACGGGCTCGACCCGGTGGGGCGCAAGGAGATCACCGACCTGACCCGTCAATTGGGTGAGGAAGGCCGCTGCGTCGTCATCTCCAGCCACATCCTGTACGAGGTGGAGCAGATGACGCGAAACATTCTGCTCATCCACCGGGGCCGTGTCCTCGCGCAGGGGGACGTCTACGAGATCCGCTCGCTCATTGACCGGCACCCGCATCGCATCGCCTTCGAAGCGCCCCGCGCGCGGGAACTGGGCCGCGCGCTGCTGGCGCTGCCCGAGGTCCTTTCCCTCCGGCTCGACCCGCAGCACGAAGATCGCCTCGAAATCGAAACGCGAGACCCCGAGAGCTTTTACTCGCACCTGCCCGAACTCACCCTGAGCGGCGACTTCGAGATCCGCAGCTTCGAGTCCCCCGACAACAACCTGGAAGCCGTTTTCCGCTACCTCACCGAAGGGTAATACCGCAGTGAACAAGGACCTGCTTCTGCTCAAGCTGGCGCTCCGCGATGCGCGCCGGCCGGGCGCTGTGCTTGCGTCGCTGCTTCTGGTGGGCCTGCCGGCTCTGCTGGGACTGATTCACGTGCAGATGCGCCGGTTCACGCACACTGCGCCCGAGGTAGGCTATGACCTCCTGGCGGGTCTGCTCGTGTTCGGCTTCTCGCTCGTGATCCTGGCGGTCGTGCACGGCACTTCCATTGTGTCGCAGGAAATGGAGCAGAAGACGATCGTGTTCCTCCTGACGCGCCCGGTGCCGCGGTACCGCGTACTGCTGGCGCGCTTCCTCGCTGCCGCGTTCGTCGTGACCTGCACGGTATGCCTTTCGACGGTGCTGCTTGCTCTGCTCGTGTTCGGTCCGGACGGGCTATCCCGGCCGCAGGTGCAGCGCGACCTGACCGTGCTCCCATTGGGGGCGCTGGCCTACACCAGCCTGTTCGCGCTCCTGTCCACCTTCCTCCAGCGCCCACTCATCTACGGCCTCGGCTTCGCCTTCGGCTGGGAAAGCTGGGTGCCCTTCATGCCGGGGTCCTTCCGGCACCTCTCCGTCATGACCTACGTGCGCGCGCTGGCGGCCCACCAGCCCCCCGAGGACCTGCCGAACCGCATGACGGCGCTCCTGAACCTGCTGAATCCCACGCAGATTGCGCCGGGCGCCGCCCGCCTGGTGCTTTTCGCCATCATCGGGGTGTGTCTCGGCCTCGCCCTGTGGATCTTCTCGCACCGCGAGTACGTACCTGCCGACGCTGCGGAATAGCGGCGGCGCCGCTACCTCCGATTGCCGATTCTCCTCGCGGCTTCCCCCGTCAGGCGTCGGGGTCCAGACCGAGTTCACGCAGGCGGGCGGCCAGGCGATCGGCCCGGGTGCGCTCCGCGTCCGCCCGGATGCGCTCTGCTTCCGCCCGGACAAGCTCCGCTTCCGCCTGCGCTCTTGCCTGGCTCTCGCCGTTCAGCAGCTCCACGTACTTCCGCTGCTCGATGCCGGACACATCCCAGATCCGCAAATGATCTTGCGGGTCCCAGGCGAACCAGGCCCGGCACTGCTCGCTCCACACCCGCCGGTTGGCGGGCGCGGGCGCCACGGTGTAGCGACCCCTTTCCAGGCGGTACAGGACCAGTGTGTTGCGGATCGGATCCAGGAGCAGATACTCCGGCACCGCAAGCTCGTTCTGGTAGTCCGCGAACTTCTTATCGAGGTCCTTCTGCTCGTTTCCCGCGGACACCACCTCAATCACACACTGAATGGGCGGGTCTCGGAACGCCAGGTAGCTGGTGATCGGATCGCGCGCCGGCCGCGCCGCGGTCACCATCAGATCCGGCGCGCCAAACACGTCCCGTTCTCCCGGCGCCCAGTAGACTGCAAGGCGGGAAAACACTCCCCGCCCGGGGAGGAGCGCGCGCAGCACATCCAGAAGAAATACAAGCAACATGACGTGACGCTGGCTTTCCACCACGGCGATCTCCGGGTGGCACGGGTAGTACTCGGGGTCGTCCGGGCTCAATGTGTCATCGTACTCCGGCACGTAGTCGGGATAGAGGCGTTGACCCACCGGCCATTCGGGATCACGGGCAGTTCCCTCATCCGGAAAATCCGAGGGCTCCCAGGTGAGCGCCGCAGGAGTGGGAGGGGCGGCGGGCGACACGGCGGACACAGTCGCGTTCATAGCGTCTCCGAGCACCGGGGGGCAGGGCCAGCACCGCCATGCTACCACACGGTTGGAGCTGAGGAACACCGGAAACGCCTCACCGCCACCGAGGGAGCCCGCCTTGCGCACCTCGGGATGGGCGGCGCCGCCCGCGGGTGACACTGCCTCATGCGGACCGAGTGGCGGGGAGGGATCGCACGCTACCCTGTGCTGCGAGATCCATCGTGGTTCTCACGTCTCGGTC
>SYMT01000066.1 GCA_005805375.1 Actinomycetota bacterium | reverse complement strand
GGTGCCGCGCCGCCTCTCGGGACGCACTATTCGTTCCCATACGGCGCTCCCCAGATCCACGGGATGACCCGTGCGCGGCGCGCCCACTGCTCCCACTTCAGCGCCAGGTCCCTCACCCGGACCGGCTCCGCGTGGGCCAGATCGCGCGTCTCGGTACGGTCCGCGGCGAGATCATACAACTCCCAGGGTCCGCGCGGCCCCTTCGCGACCAGCTTCCAGTTCCCAGCGCGCACCGCCCGGTTCCCCTCGTGTTCCCAATAGAGCGCGTCCCGTTCCAGTGGGCGGCCGGAGAATGCCGGAAGCAGGCTGCGGCCCTCGGTCTGTTGAATGGCGTGACCGGAAACGACTCGCGGATAGCGGGCGGCCGCAGCATCCAGGCAGGTGGGTAGGATATCCACGAGGTGGCCGGGCTCGTGGCGAAGTTCCCCACGAGCGGCGATGCCGGCCGGCCAGTGTACGATCAACGGGGTGGCGATGCCGCCCTCGTGCACCCAGTGTTTGTACTCGCGAAACGGGGTGTTCGAGACATTGGCCCAATGCGGGCCGTACGCGACGTACGTATCCTGCGGGCCCGGCAGCACTCCTTCGCCCTGCCGCACAGGATAGCCGTCTCGCGTCTGCTTCGGCGCCACGGCGTCCAGCAGTGCGTCCCTGGGGATCGGGGGCAATGTGGGACCCGACGCGCGCGCGGCGCCCCTGCCATTGCGGCCGATACCCTCCGCACACCCGCCGTTGTCCTGAAGATAGACGAGGAGGGTATTGTCCAGTTCACCCGCCGTACGCAGCGTCTGCACCAGGCGCCCGATCCCCTGGTCCATGCGGTGCACCATCGCGGCGTACACTTCCATGCAGCGCGTTTCCCACGCACGATCGGGCACGGCAGACCAGTCCCCCACCGTTGGAGTGGACGCCCAACGGGCTTCGGTCACCCCCAGTTTGTTCGCTCGCCCTCGCCGTGCTTTGCGGACCGCGTCGTACCCTGCATCGTACTTGCCGCGGTAGCGAGCGATATCTTCGTCCAGGGCGTGCATCGGCCAGTGGGCCGCAGTGTAGGCAACGTAGAGCAGAAACGGACGGTCCGGCTGATTTCGCCGATGGTCGGTGACGAAGCGGATCGCATGATCTGAGATCGCATCGGTGTAGTAGTACCGGGCCGGGCGGTACTCCGGGTCTGCGGCCGCGGACACGGCGGCGTTGTCCCGGGTCAGGGTGGCAGGATCATAGAAGTCCCCGGCGCCTGTGATGGTGCCGTAGAAGCGGTCGAAGCCCCGCTGCAAGGGCCAGTTCTGCTTCGGCCCCTCCGGGGCAACCTCTTTGGTCACGTGCCACTTGCCCACGGCATAGGCCCGATAGCCCGCGGGCTTCACCGCTTCCGCCAGCGTCACACATTCCCGGTTCAGGTCGCCGCGGTACCCGGGAAGGCCGCGATCGTTCATCATGTGCCCCACCCCGGCCTGATGCGGATAGAGGCCGGTGAGCAGGCTGGCACGGGTGGGGCAACAGCGGGCGGTGTTGTAGAACTGGGTGAAACGGAGCCCGTTCGCCGCAAGGCGATCCAGACTGGGCGTGCGGATCTCTCCCCCGAAACAGCCAAGGTCGGAGAAACCCATATCGTCGGCGAGAATGACCACCAGGTTTGGCCGCCGCACCTGGGTCCGCGCCGCCCCGGTCAGGAACAGGCACGTGAGGAGCAGCACCGGGAGGAGAAGGGCTCGGGTGCGGGCCGCCCGCGTCAGGGCGGCGCAGGTGGCTGCGGTCGCAGGGGGCCTCGCGCCCGGAGAGCCGGATTGCCGGTCACGATTGCGCCGCACTCGTCCTCCCTCCCCGTTCATCCGCCGCCGTCCCCAATTCCGAAGAGTTGTGCTGCGGTGCTGTAGAACACGGCTTCTACTTCCGGACGAGTCAATCCCGCGGCCCAGCAGGCCCATTTCACGGAGCGCAGGTGTTCCAGCCCGACCAGGACCGGATGCACCTGCACATGTTTTTCGCCCCAGACGGGGGTATCTTCGTAGAGCCAGAGAAAGGAATCGGCTGCGCCGAGGGAGCGCCCCCGCAGATGGCTCACCCAGAAGTCGGATCCGTACATCAGGCGCTCCGGTCCGAAGAGACGCAGAACCGCGAGGTGGGCCATCGGCTCACAGTTGGCGCTCGTGTCGAAGTAGAGATTGTTCAGCCCGACCAGCTCCGGCAGGCCCTCCAGGTTATGGGCGGGCTGAAACCCGCGCGCTGAATGGGCCAGGATGAGGCGCATCCCCGGGTACTGCTCACAGTAGCGGCGAATCCAGCGGCGGTTCTCCGGGTCCGCCACCGCGCGGGATTTCACCATGTGCAGGGTGATCGCCCAGCCCTCCTCGTGTGCGACGCGCACCAGGCCCTCAGGGAGATAGTCGGGGATGTCTGCTTCCCAGGTCGGCTTTCGTGCGGAGAGGGTGTGGTAGCACTTGAGGCCATGGAGCCCGTACTGTTTCACCTGGTCCCGCACCTGCTCCGGATCGTCCTCCGGCGAGACGAGGTAGAAGCCGCGGCACGCGGGGTCCTCTGAGACGGCCTGCCCGATCCACTCTCCGGCAAGGGCGGCCCGCTCTCGCGGTTGGGGGAAAGGCAGAAACAGCGCTCCGATGGTCCGCCCGCCGTGGAGCGGATCTACGTGCGCGTGGTATTCCCCCAGACCGATCGGGCGCGCCATGCCGTTGGGGAGCGGCGCCGCGCACCCCGGCTCCAGCAGATGGCAGTGGGCGTCGAAGATCCTGTCGGGGAGAAACTCGGACAATTCGCGGGCCAGAAACTCGCGGTCTTCCGGACGGAAGAAACTCTCGGGTGGGGCGGGGGGGGGCATTTCGTACTCCGGCTGGGACTTCCGCCGGAGTGTTGGCCCTGCCTGTGCTCAGGTCCTGCTTCAAGAGCGGCAACATGTGGAATACTGAAGACGCTGGCTCTACACCTGGTATAGGGTGGGCGGTGCAGACATCGGGGGGACCATGAAACGCCTCTTCACTATCGCGGCCCTTTGTGCCATTTGCTCTGCGGGACCGGCGGCGGCGGATGTTGTGCTGCTGGCGGACGACTTCAACACCGAGACTCTCGCGCTGAACTACACCGGTTTCGCGAACTGGAACGTCCCGGATGGAACGGTAGATGTGATCGGACCCGGATTCTTCGATCTACAACCGGGTCACGGCCGGTACGTAGACCTGGACGGAAGCACGTCAAACGCGGGCCGTCTGGAGTCGAAGACCGTCTTCACTCTCGATCCGGGCGACTACCGTCTGGATTTCCTCCTCGCAGGGTCGCAGCGCGGTGACACAAACACTGTCGGGGTGTCGCTCGGGTCGGCCTACACCGAGAGCTTCACTCTTCCGTCCGCTGCGCCCTTCGCGCTGGTGACGCGCAACATCACCGTCGCCGCCGGCACGACCGGACGCCTGGTGTTCGACCACGTCGGTGGGGACAACCTCGGCCTCCTTCTGGATGACGTGACGCTCACCCAGGTGACCGGCACTCCGGAGCCGGGATCACTCGCATTCGTGGCTTTCGGTGCAGTGGGCCTGGTGCTTGCCAGAAGGCGCGGCAGAGTGTAGCCGCCGGGCGGACTGCCGGACTGGGCGCCCGCTCGAAGTTCCGGTTGCGACCGGACGTAGAAAGCACGATCCGGCCCAAGGCGCCGATCCACCGCGAGGAAGGGGAAAGGCGCGGATTGCAGATCGGCGAGCAGCGCGGTCTTCAGGCCCGGCTGCGGCAGGGGCCGCGGGGCTGCGCGTCACGCTGCCGGGGCTGCTGATCCAGCGTTTCGGGTACTCACGGGAGACGTACGGGGGACCCTGGAGTCTGCGGACATGGGCAGGTTGCCGGCGTGGCCTCAGCGAGCCCTGAACGCGCAGTCGCTGGAGGAGGTGCGGATCACCTCAAATGGGGGCAGGTCCCGGCGGGAGGAGTACGCGGACCCCTGCGATCAGATGCCCCTGGGCGCCTGCACCAACGGCGCGAAATGGGGCCAATGGCCGCTCGATGGTCGTGGGCGACCCGCTGCGTGGATGAATTCGGCGCCCTGCGGTGCGGTTAGGTCTCCGCGGAGGGTGCCGCGAGCGTCGGCGCTACCCTGCTGCACACAGAGGCGGCGGGGTAGCGCCGGCGCCGGTGATGCGAACCAGCGTTACCACCTGGGGCGCAGAGGCTGCCAGTCGGGGATGTACTTCTTCATGTATTCCGCGTCGCCGCGCGTGGTGAGGCCGCATTTCCCGTAGGCTTCGTTCATGCGAGCGACGGCATCCTCGTCCACACTGATGCCCAGTCCGGGCCCAGTGGGAACCGCCATGTGCCCGTCCACAAACGGCAGTTTTCCCCCCGCCAGAATGTCTTCCTCAAGCCATACATAGTGGGTGTCGCAGGCGTAGGTGAGGTGGCGGGTGGAGGCTGCCGAATGGAGCATGGCGGCCAGACTCACCCCCAGGTGGCTGTTGGAGTGCATCGAAACTCCCAACCCCCACGTCTCACAGATGCGCGCCATTTCCTGCGTGGCGCGCAGGCCTCCCCAGAAGTGATGGTCGGACAGCACCACATCCACGGACTGGAGCCGGATGCCTTCCGGGAAGTGGTCGAACGCGACCAGACACATATTCGTCGAGAGCGGTGTCCGCACGGCCGCGTGCACAGCGGCCATCCCGTCGAGGCCCCAGGTGGGGTCCTCCATGTACTCGAGCGTGCCTTCCAGGGCGTTGGTCACGCGGATGGAGGTCTCGACGCTCCAGATCGCATTCGGGTCGTGCCGCAGGCGAAAGTCCGGGCCGAATTCGGCGGCCATAAGGCGGAGCGTTTCAATTTCCGCATCGGGAGGCAGCACTCCGCCCTTCAACTTGAGTGCGTGAAAGCCGTGGTCGCGTACCAGCCGCTTCGCCTGCACCACCATTGCTTCCGGAGTCAGGCACTCGCCATATTGCGGGCAGTCGAAGTGGTAGAAAAGGTACGCGGCAAACTCCACGGGATCGCGCAGCTTCCCACCCAGGAGGTTGTAGACCGGCTGTCCGAGCGCCTGACCCATGATGTCGAGGCACGCGACCTCAATGGGAGAATACGTGCGCGGCTCGGGAATCAGACGGCGCAGGTTCTCCAGCCCAAACGGGTCCGCACCCTCGACCAGATGGCGGGTCGCCTCCAGGCCCTCCTGTGGGCCAATCCCGCCGTAGGTCTCCCCCCATCCTACAAACCCGTCGTCCGTCTTCAGCCGCACGAGAGTGCGCAGGGCGAATGGTTCGTGACAGCCGGTGGAGTTCCGCAGCGGTGGGTCGGGGAACGCCACCGGCAGGATCTGCATCTCGACGATTTTCATTGAATTCCCCCTGTGTGCTCAGTGTGCCGAGCTCTAATAAATATGAATGACAGCAAGTGTTGGGTCACCCGGTGCGGGAAAAAGCGAGAGGCAGGCACAATGCCGCAAACCTGGCCACTCCAGGTTTTCCGACGGCGATGCCCGCCTCCCCCGATGGCTCCGAATTCTCCAGAGCAGTTCAGCGCACTCCTACAAGTGCTTTTCGAGGCGTTCGAGAATGCGCTGCTTCGGCTGAAACCCCATCACCTGTTCCACTACCTTGCCGTTCTTGAACAGCAGCAATTGTGGAATGCTGATAATCTGGTAACGGCCCGCCACGGGACGCGCTTCATCCGTATTGCACTTGACGACTTTCAGTCGCCCGTCGAGATCGCGCGCTAATTCTTCCACTACGGGCGACAGCATCTTGCAAGGGCCGCACCACGGCGCCC
>SYMT01000638.1 GCA_005805375.1 Actinomycetota bacterium | reverse complement strand
GGCTCGCGACTTCCTTTGCGGTGGATTTGGTCAGCCCGATGAGGCCCGCCTTTGCCGCGGCATAGTTCGCCTGGCCCGCGTTGCCCGTCAGGCCGATCACGGAGGTGACGTTGATGATGCGGCCACTGCGCTGGCGCACCATGCGTTTCAGCGCCGCCCGGGTGCAGTGAAACGCCCCTTTCAGGTTCACGTTCAGCACCGCGTCCCAGTCCGCGTCGTCCATCCGCATCAGCAAACCGTCCCGCGTGATCCCGGCGTTGTTCACCAGGATGTCCACCCGGCCGAGTTCCGCTACTGTCGCCGCGATCAGCGCATCACAGGCTTCGCCCACGCTCACATCGGTCTGGCGGGCGAGCGCCCGGCGCCCGAGGGCGCGGATCTCGTCCGCCACCACCTCGGCTGCCGCCACATCGCGGCTCACCGCCACCGCCACATCGGCGCCTGCCTGCGCCAGGGCGAGCGCCGTCGCGCGACCGATGCCGCGTCCGCCGCCCGTCACCAGGGCAATCTTCCCTTCCAGGCTCATGCTGCCCCCTCCGGGCCGGTCCACCGCAGCACCGACGCCGCCCAGGAGAGTCCGGCGCCGAAGCCGACCAGGGCGAGGGTGTGGCCCGGGCGCAGCCGTTCCTGCTCTACCGCCTCGGCGAGGGCGATCGGGATCGAAGCGGCGGACGTATTGCCGTATTGGTCCACGTTGGAGAACACGCGCTCCTGCGGCATTCCAAGCCGCTTCGCGGCCGCCTCAATGATTCGGCTGTTCGCCTGATGCGGCACCAGGAGGTCCACGTCGGAGATCTGCAGGCCCGCGCGATCCAGCACGCGCCGGGTGCTTTCGTCCATCACGCGCACCGCAAACTTGAACACCTCGCTGCCCGACATCCGGATGCTCTCGGGCAGTGCCCCATCGCCCCCGGTGACCTCGGGGTGTCCCTGTCCGCCTCCCTTCACCACCAGCAGTTCGGCGCCGCTCCCGTCCGACCCCAGATCAAATGAGAAGAAACCGGCTCCGGCGGCTACCGGACCCACCACCGCCGCCCCGGCGCCATCACCGAAGAGCACGCAGGTCCCGCGGTCGGTCCAGTTGACGATGCGGGAAATCCGCTCGGCGCCGACCACGAGGATACGCCGGTAGAATCCGGTCTGCACGAACTGCGTCGCCACCGCGAGCGCGTAGATGAACCCTGAACACGCCGCACCCAGATCGAACGCCGCGGCGCGGGTGGCCCCCACGTGGTGCTGCACCAGACTCGCCGTGGCCGGGAACGGATAGTCGGGAGTCACGGTCGCGACGATCACCAGATCCAGCTCTTCCGGCTCGATCCCGGCCTGCAACAGCGCCCGCCGGCCCGCCTCGACGCCGAGTCCATACGTGGTCTCACCGGGCGCAGCAATGTGCCGCTGCCGGATACCGGTGCGGGACACGATCCACTCATCCGTGGTCTCGACGATCCGCTCCAGTTCCTGGTTGCCGATGACCCGGGCCGGCGCATGACTCCCCACCCCGAGAATCCCGACGGGTCGCAGCGACGGCCGTCCGGTTCCGTTCAGGTAGGGTTCAGCCAGCAATCTGCTCGCGGATTTTGTCAATGACTCCATGGCGCACTGCCTCGCTGACACTTCGGATCGCATTGGCTACGGCGCGGGAGTTCGACCGGCCGTGCCCGATGAAACAGACGCCGTTTACCCCCAGGAGAGGAGCAGCGCCGCGTTCGCCATAGTCGGTTCGCCGGCGCACTCCGACCAGAGCAGGCTTGAGGGCAAGCGCGGCAACCTTCATCAGAGGGCGCGATGTGAGCTCCTCCCGCAGCAATTGCAGCAGGAAATCTACGATCCCCTCACTCACCTTCAGCACCACGTTGCCCGTAAACCCATCGCACACGGCGACGTCCACCCTGCCGTTGAACAGGTCCGGCCCCTCAATGTTCCCCACGAAGCGGATCGGCGCCGCCTTCAGCAGCGGGAACGCCTCGCGGGAGAGTTCGTTGCCCTTGCCCTCTTCTTCGCCGATGTTCACCAGCCCGACCCGCGGCTCCGGAATCCCGAGCAACTCCTGCGCATACACGGTCCCCATCTGCGCATATTGCACCAGGCACGGAGGGGAAATGTCCACGTTCGCGCCCGCATCCAGCAGCACCGTGTGCCCCGACTTGCTGGGGAGCACGACCGCCAGAGCCGGCCGGTCAATGCCGGGGATGCGCCCGAACTTGAACAGGCTCACGGCCATCCCGGCGCCGGTGTTGCCGGCCGAAAACATGCCGGAAGCAGCGCCGTTCTTCACCAGATCGGCACAGACAACCAGAGACGCACCCTTCTTGCGGCGCACGGCCTGTGCGGGAGCGTCGTCCATGCCCACTACGTCGGGGGCATCCACCACCTCCACGCGCCCGCCGCCGCCGCCGAAGCGGTCTACCAGCGCCGTCACTTCCTGCTGTCGGCCCACCAGAAGCACATCCAGGCCGAACTCGCGGGCCGCCAGCAATGCGCCTTCAACAGCCGCCGTGGGTGCGAGATCGCCGCCCATCGCATCAACGGCGATCTTCACGCGCTATTCCCCGGTTGCCGCGGCGCCCTGAGCCGGCGCTTCCCCTTCCGGCGTTTCCTGGCGGCGGCGCCGGGCCTGCACATCCAGCACCATCCGGTTGTTGTAAAAGCCGCAGTCGGGGCAGACATGGTGTGCGAGTTTGGGGGCGTGACAGCGCGGGCAGGGCTGGACGTTCGGCAGGGTCAGCTTGAAGTTGGCTGCCCGCCGCCGCGCGGTGCGGGCGTGAGAATGTTGTCTCTTGGGAAGTGGCATCCGATTCTCCTGGTGGTTTCGCGTGTCGAAGCACGATGATTCCATGACCGGCGGCTGCTGCCCGCACAGTCTCGCGGTTCAACACTCCACACCGGAAGGTCCGCGGTCCGAACCGGAGCCCCGAAACTGCGAAGTCTGAAACCTACCTATTCTATCAGACGAGTCCGGTGGTGACGATCCGCCGACGCGACAGGTTTCACGCGTGCACGCTTGACCTCGAGCCGCCCAGGTGCCATAATGCATTCGGTTGTCCACAGCACTTAGTGCTGACCCGGGAGGTTCGGGGTGGCTAGCGAGCCATTCCGTTGCGGGGTTTCGCGCAGAAGCGGGCAGCCTGGGTACGCGGTCCTCTCCGATGCTACCGAAGACAGCAAGGAGAAGTACAATCCTTGCGCATTAGCGAGACTGGGGCGGACTTTGATGCACTTAGTGCCGGAGTTCGCCCGCTCCTCCGCACTCCGGTAAACCAGGATGAGTGATCCCCTCATTATTGCCCTGGCAGACACCGTGCGCTGTATCGTGCGAGAGCACGGTTCTGTTCCAGGTTCAGTGATCGGAACATTCATTCGCATGCGCCACCCCGATGTGGATGTGAAGGCCCGGTTCGGGGGCGTGAAGGCATTCATCCGGTCGTACCTTTCCGGCGAGGTTGTGTGTACGCAGGATCCAGGGAGTGGAGACCAGCGTTACCGTCTGAACACGAACTCGGATTCTTTGAACTCGCGCTCCGGTGCGCTCGTCCGTCCAGACCCCTCGGTATCGGTACCGACGCCGTGGGATGCATTTAGCAATCCTAACCTCCCAATGAAGGTGCTGGTGATTCGTGATTCGGGAGATCTCCTCACCGTAGAACTTGACGCTGATGCCTCCGAAGGTGTCGTGGAGATCGGGAAGTTAAAGGAGGAGGACTACCGGGACATGTCCCGAAGTTTCCTCGGGGGGCTTCCCGACTCCGTGCCGGCAGATCTCCAGCAGGCAGGGGAGGCGACGCCGTTCTGGCCTAGCTGGAGCCGGACACTGGCCCGACCCGAACATGCAGCAATATTCCGACTGTGGCTCGAGTGGAGACTCGCGAGCGTTACGGACCGCTTCGTGGCGCGGTTGCAGAACGCCGGCCTCAGCGCCGAACTGACGGAGAGGGCGAGAAGTAATTTGGTTCTGTGGCGCGAGAAGGCATCGGCCGCTCGTCGGACACATGGCTTGCCGCGTCCTACCGAGGTTCGGGATGTGTTGACCCAGGCGGCGCGGCAGAATACTGCGAACACCCTTCCGTCCCGCCACCGGCAGACGCGAGACCTGCGCCAGTTGATCCACTCCGCGATTGACCGAATGTCGGAGGAAGAACTCCGGTGCGTGTGGCTCCCGGTCGGAGTCATCGTGGATTTGTGCCATGAGCCACGCTCGTGAGAGCGTGCCCTCTCCGCGCCTCCTGATACTGTGCCCCGAGGTCTTTGAGCGCGGAGTCCGGGCTGAGTTGTGCGAGCGGTCCGGTGTGCACTGGGAGCGGCAGTCGCATATCCAACTGTCGGTGGTCCGACCGTTCCAGGGCGACCAGTCATCGAGAATCCGGGCGTGTTGTCAAGAACGACGAGATGCTCTGCTGGTGCTCGCGTTCGGGGGAATCAAGGTAGATCCCGCAGGACTCGCGGAGGTGAAGTCCCAGATTGTCTGGGCCGACCGGCCGACCAGTCTTCGGGCCTTCCAGCGAATGCTGCCCCGAATCCTGCATTTGCTGTTGGTGGACCTGGTGGGGATCACCGTGCAAAATGTCGGCGGCGCCTGGGAACACGGCGTGGTGGATCGCGACAAAGTACACGCCTGGTTGGACCAGTTTCATAAGGTTGGGGGCTCGCGCGGTGACTACCGGTGGCTGGGGCAACGGCTGCTTGCCGCGCTAGATTTCTGGAGTCCCTCGCGCCTGATGGAAACACTCGATCTCACCCCGCAGGGAGTCCAGGATCTGGATGCAGTGTGCCTGAACCTGAACCGTCCGGAGACGAGCGCGGGGTCACTCGCCAACAAGATTCGGAAACGGCTGGATGCACAGGGGATCACCCTTCCCATTGAGGACGTTCACAGGGCGCTCAGTGAGGGCAGACGGACGCGGATCCTGTACGTTGAGGACTGCATCATGTCGGGCAACGAGATGCTCCGGGTGCTTGGTGGGCTTCTGGGGAACGACGATGCGTGGGGCACGCCCCGCACCAGCGCCCTCGAAAACCCCGATCAACTGAAAGAAGTATGTATCAGGATCCGTTGTGGGGTCGTGTCCAATGCGGGGTTCGCGACGGTTTGTCGTTTCCTCCGGGAGCGAGGTTTGCATAACGTCGCAGTGGACATTCCACGCCACGGCTTGCTGCAAGTGTTCACTCAGGCGGGCCTCCGGGCGATTGAGGATGGCGCTGAGTTCGACCAAGACGGATGCATCGTTGATCAAGAGCGGTATGTCCAGCCGTACGCGTTTCGTGACTACGGACTTTGGGGCACCACGAGACAGATGGACCTCGCCCGGGAGTTCTGCTCTACGGTGGGTCGCCAACTGTATTCCCACTACCAAAATGGGAGACCGGCCCGGCCCGCGCGATGGCTGGACGAAGCTGCGTTGGGCGTTCGGAGCTTTGGGATGGCACTCGCATTCTCCCATTCAGTCCCGAAGGAAACCCTCCCGGTGTTCTGGGCGGAGGGCCCCGTGGAGTTCGGGGGGAAACGGACCCAATGGCTCCCCCTCTTCCCGTCAGCGATGTAAAGTGGCGCCGGAGGAGACACTGGTGTCGCCGCGATGGAGAGGTCCAAACGACCACAACTCCGTTGACCTTCGGTTGGCTGTAGCCTGGATCGAACCCGGCATTGCTACATCCGGAATACGCCGGCGCGCGGTTCGGGCCAGGGCGCATTGTAGGCAGCCGCGATGCCCAGCGCCAGCACCAGCCGCGTCTGCATCGGGTCGAGCACGCCGTCATCCCAGAGGCGCGCCGTCGAGTAGTAGGGGCTGCCTTCCTGCTCGTATTTTTCCAGAATCGGTTGGGTGACTTCCCGCTCTTCGGCGGCGCTCAGCGCGGGCCGGCCCTGTGCCGCCAGTTGGTCCCGCCGGATGGTGAGGAGCACGGCCGCCGC
>SYMT01000637.1 GCA_005805375.1 Actinomycetota bacterium | reverse complement strand
CGACCTGCTGGAGGAGCGGATATGACGCTGCACAGGACTGTGACACGAACGAGGGCCCTGCGATGAGCACCACAGCACTCCGACGCTATTTTCGCGGCGCCACCCTGGTCGCGATGCAAGACGTGGCGGCGAACACGCGGAGGACCTATCACTACGATCACCTCGGCACGGTGCAATGCCTCACGGACAGCACCGGCGCCGTGACGGATCGCTTCGCCGCGGATGCCTGGGGCGTGCAAGTCAAACGCACAGGTTCTAGTATCAATCGCCAGTGGTTTGTGGGTAATCTTGGCTACGCCAGGCAGGTGGACCAGGCGGTCGATTACGTGCGAGCGAGATCGCTGCAGGTTGCGGCGGGCCGGTGGTTGTCTGTGGACCCGGTGAGAACGGGCCTGTCCTACGCCTATGCGCAGGGAAGCCCGGGGAAATATTCCGATCTGTCCGGGCTTTTCGCCTGCTTAAAGGGTGTCAGGCTCGATGCTCACGGTTGCCGAATCAACCCTGGCTTCATGTTAGGCCATTCCTGCAAAAACGAAATCCAGAATTCGCTACAAAAGATAATTACGGACCATATCGAGCAAAAATTCCATTGCGATGGGTGTTCGGAGAAAAGACGGTGTAACTCCGATGGCGTTTGGACTATACCAACTCGGAACGTGGGAAAGTGAGCATTACTGCGGCTCTACTTATGTAGACTGCTCCAATCTCTGCTTCCAGGTAACATGTGCGATGGAGACATATTTAGCCTGGTGCCGCGAGGAAAAGAGCAAAAACGCGGATAGGTACCCCCCAGGAACTATGCTTGGGGCCCTCAGCTACTGGCAACCCATCCAGCACGCAAGTTTGGGGGATTCCCGCTTCGCGGTCTGCATGCGGGGACGCGGGCATATCAAGTGGCAAGAGGAGCTGAAAGGTTTCAATTGTGATCTGTGTTCGATTACCCCCTAAGTTACGCTTATCTCTGCTGTTGGCAGCGCGCCCATTCGCGATCAAGGCGCTGCTCACGTTGTCGCTGGCATTCGCCGGCTGTTTTCTGCTCGCCGCCACCAAAGGCCGGTTGGCTGCCCCGCGTCTTGGGGTCGCTCCGGTCTCGCTCGCGCCTCTGGCCGCCGGCGCATTGGCCACCGATGATGTCGCGGACAACGCGCCGGCGTCTCGTGATCTTACCGAAGCAACCACGATCCTATGTTTCGGGGACCTATCCGAGCGGCTCATCGTCTCGTACGGGCCGGTTTCACGGCGTGGACGTGGTATTTGGTGTTTTCTAAACGGGAAGGTAGTGTGGTCCATTCCCGCATTGGTCGAGGGTCGGCATGCTATACTCGATCGCAGCGCAAGCAAAACAGTCTTCCTGGAGATCAGTGGGTGGCCTCGGGAAAGTCATCTGGCGGTTCACCGCGTATCCAATGGCGCCGTCATTGGCCGGGCCTGGAACGCGGGCTATATCACGCAAGTCGCGTTAGGTCGAGACCGGGTAGCCGTAATCGAACACGACAAGACCACCTGGAAGGTGGCCGCTCTGGTCTTTTACGACTTCGGGGGCAGGCGGATCCGCACGGTGCCTCTGCACGCTCGCGAAGGAGATGGCGAACCCGAAGCTTTCGAAGCTTTCGAAGATCTCCTGTTTCTTCGGCTGGGTTCCCAACGCAGGGTGTACGACTGGCGCGGTCGGATGATTCTAAGAATCCCTCCGACCAGAGCGTTCCCGAAGAAGGGGGTGGATTACTCGCCCCGAACCGGCCGTCGCAAGCATGCTTTAGAGCCTATCCCAAAACCCCGGCGACGCGGAAGGCGAGGGCCGCCTCCCGGAGCGCCTAAGAGTGTGTGAAAAGGGGACGGTGCCGACCTGGCCGCCGGCATCAAACCGAGGCGGGCGTTATCTGGACAGAGGCCTACCGATTCCGAGCACCCAGACGCGGCCACCGGCAAACCCAACCTGGAGGTTAGTGATCAACTGCCATGCTCGCATCCGATGCTGCTGCTGTAGTCGTCGCCCTGGCCCGCGTTTCCTGGGGCTGGGACGCCGAGGGCGTGCAGAGCGCCAAGGGTCAGCGTGGAAGTAATGGGATAAGCTACAGATAGAGAGGAATCCTATAAAAAGAGACGGAGATGCTGCGCCTGGAGTGGACGGAAGCGGAACGGCAAGAGTGGCAGCGCTACGCGGCGGCGCCTCAGCATTCCCTCCGCGAAGCGCTCCGGCTGGAGAGGCTCCGCCGCCTCGCCGCCGGACAGTCTGTGGAGACCGTTGCCGCCCACCTGGAGGTCAGTCCCCAGTGCGTACGCCGGTGGTTCGGCCGCTATCGCACTCACGGGCTCGCAGGGCTGCGCGACCTGCCCCGCCCGGGGCACCCCGTCACCCTCACCGCCGCCCATCTGGCAGCCGTCCGCGCCCTCCTCGCCCAGGGCGGGCGCACCTGGACCGCGGCGCAACTCGCCGTCTGGTTGGCCGCCGAACACGGCGTGCGTCTTTCAGCTTCCCAACTCGCCGTCCGCCTGCGGGCGGCGGACTGTGCCTACCAACGCACCGTGTCTTCCCTGGCGCATCGCCAGGACGCCGAGGCCGTCGCCGCGAGCGCGGCCGCACTGGCCGAACTCGAAAAAAAGGGGACTCCGGGGAGTGCGACGTGGCGTATCTCGACGAGGCGGGCTGCTCCCTGACGCTCCCCACCCGGGAGAGTTGGTGCGTCCGCGGCGCGCCACTGGCGGTGCCGGCCGTGGCGCCGCAGGGGCGCCGAGTGAACGTGTTGGGGGCCTCTACAGTCACGGTCCGGACGCGGGCACCTTGCTGACCGAAACCGCGGTGCGCTTTCCGCTCCCCAAGGACCGCACCGCCACCGAACTGCAGGCTTGTGTGTCTGCGGGCCTGGTGGCGGGCGCTGGGGCGGCGCCCGACCCCCAGCCGACGCTGGCCGCGGGGTGGGAGGCGTTGCCGGCGGCGCAGGCGGCGACCGCGGCGGCGGCGGCCGAGCAAGTAACGACCGGGTTGGGAGCCGCGTGGGCCGGAGCGGAAGCGGCAGTGGCGACGGCGGAGGCGTCCCTGGAGGTGGTCACGCAGGCGGCGCGGCGGGTGGAGTTGGCGGAAGCGGCGCAGCGCCACGGGGTGGCGTGGTGGGACTTCGGGGTCTGTACGGCGACGGTGTTGCTGGCGTTTCTCTATCAGCTGGCGGGACGGCCCCTGGACGCCCCGGAGGACTGGCGGCGGGAGCGGCCGCTGTGGGTGGTGCTGGACAACTACAGCGTGCATCGCTGCCGGGCCGTGCAGGCGGCGCAGGCGGCCCTGGCTGCGGCGAACATCCATCTCTACTATCTACCGCCGTACAGTCCGGAGTTGAATCGCATTGAGGGGGTGTGGCGGACGGTGAAATACACGGACCTGACGCGTCGGAGCTATGACCACCTGGGCGAGTATCTCGCGGCGGTCCGGGACGCCTTCCAACGCCGGGCCGCGATCATCCGCGAGCGCCACGCCGATAAAATCTCCCAGAACTTGAACCCTGACCCTTAGAGCCCACGGTTGCGCA
Organism: Actinomycetota bacterium; assembly: GCA_005805375.1. GTDB lineage: Bacteria > Armatimonadota > SYMT01 > SYMT01 > SYMT01 > SYMT01. The sequence goes on along the minus strand of SYMT01000637.1, from coordinate 1,949 downwards.
GCATGATCTCCTGGCTCGTAGTGATAGTGTTGGTCTTGCTCCCAAACGTCCGGCTCGCGGTCAGGCTGACGATCACGCTCTCCGGACCACCGGCGGCGCCAAGCGACGGAGAGTAGGTGAGCGCGAGCCCTCCCGAGGCGAGAATGACCCGTCCGGTAGTGGAGTTCGTGCGAGACCACCCGGAATCCGCGGTCCCATTTACCGATCGCCACAAAATGTTGCCGGGACTGGAGACGCTTCCAGTCGTATTGGAGAGGTAATACGAAATCTGCTGGCCGTTCGTGAGCGGCACCACCAGGGACCCGTCCGTGTTGTAAGACGGCATCTGCAGGGTCACGCGGGTACTGCTGGAGCTACCGGCCACCACGGATCGGGCCTCCCGGATCGTCTGTGCCATCCGGTTCAGCGCCATCTCGGTGGCAAGTTGGGCGCCGGTGTTGGACATCCCATCCTGCCATGCAAACTGGTTGAAGCGAGCGAAGCCGCCCAGTAGCCCCAACACCAGAAGCGTGATCGTGGCAGCCACCATGACCTCTCCCAGGGTCATTCCGCGCCGCCGGCGCGACGAGATATGGAGTCGCATGTCTGTCCTCTTACTCACTATCGTGTCAGCAGCGTGGTCAGGGCCACAGTGCCCCGATCCGAGCCCCGGCCCGTCCACGTGATCGTTGAAGTCACCCGGACGCGCCCCGTGTCGCTGGTTGACACCTGCAGGGAGTCATCCACCCGCGTGAACGTCACGGAGGCCGTAGGATTCACCAGACCCGAAGGCGGCGTAAACGACTGCGTCAGGGTGCTTCCAGTGATTGCCGGGAGGGAAGAGTAGCCGACGTTCCGCCAGAACTCGTTCTGCTCCGCACAGGCGTTGGTGGCGACGTCTGAGAGTGCGTGTGAAAAGGGGGTGGTGACGGCCTGGCTGCCGACATGAAGAGTGAAATGGCACGTAAATCCTACTCTTCCGACCTCACCGACGCCCAATGGCAGCGGCTCGAGCCCCTCTTGCCCCCGGCCAGGCCGGGCGGACGCCCCCGGACCACCTCCCTGCGCGAAGTTCTCAACGCGATTTTCTACTTCCTGCGCGCCGGGTGCTCCTGGGGCGACCTGCCCGGGGACTTTCCGCCCTGGGGCACGGTGTGGACCTATTTCCGGGACTGGCGCGACGGCGGCATCCTGGAGCAGGTCCACGATACCCTGCGGGGCCAAGTGCGGACCGCGGCGGGGAAGGACGTGGCTCCGTCCGCGGGGAGCCTCGACAGCCAGTCGGTCAAGACCACCGACACCCCCGGACCCCGAGGCTTTGATGCCGGAAAGAAGGTCAAAGGCCGCAAACGCCACCTTCTGGTGGACACTTTGGGCCTGATCCACGGGTTGGTGGTGCATTCCGCCGCTGTTCAGGACCGTGATGGGGCCAAATTGGTCATCGAACAGGTCGCAGACCGCATGCCGCGCCTGAAGCGGGTGTGGGCGGACGCCGGGTATCAGGGCACCCTGGTAGCGTGGGTGGCCGAGAAGACCGATTGGACCCTGGAGATTGTGAAACGACCGGACGGGGCCGAGGGGTTTGTGTTGGTGGCCCATCGGTGGGTGGTGGAACGCACGTTCGCGTGGCTCGTCAAGTGTCGGCGCCTCCGGGCTTCGTACGAAGCGACGGAGGCCAGTGAAGAAGCGCTGATCCGGCTGGCCATGATTGGGGTCATGCTGCGCCGGTTGTGCCGTACCTGACGCCCTGCGGTCGGGATGGGGGTAGCAGAGACGCGGGAGGGGACCGGAACGCGCCGGGAGCGTTCCTGAAGGCCTTCGCACGTCTCTGGAGCGCCGTTTTTGGGGCTCGCGCGCCGTTTTGGGGCCTGAGTCGGGGCTGGACGGACCGCACCGGGCAGTGTTAAACACTCTTGTCGCTATAATCGAGCATTCTGAAGTGACCCCCCTTTTCACACGCACTCTGAGTG
>SYMT01000065.1 GCA_005805375.1 Actinomycetota bacterium | reverse complement strand
GGCTCCTCGCACCCGAGATGGCCGCCCTGGAAACGCAGATCGAGCGTCTCCCGGCACTGGGGAAGTGGTTCGTGACCATCCCGGGAGTGGTCCCCGCCTGACGGGAGGATTAATTCTGCGCGGTTCCCTAAGTGGACCCACCTGGCGCCAACCCACCCCCTGAATGGCGCCACAACCAGCCATATGGAGTCTGCCAACTCCGATTGCCGACAGGCAAGAGCGGCGGGACCAGCCAGGTGGAGTCCGGCAACTCCGATTGCCGATGGGTAAAGGCACCCTCGGGCGTGTTCTATTCACGCGGACTCCGTGCCCGACCCGGGCCACCGCCCCCTGACCCGTCGGACCACCCAGTCCAGCATCACAAGCAGGAGGGCGCGCAGCCCGACTCCCTCTTGCCTCCACCAGCTGCGGATCGACTGGACCGCGAATGCCGAGGGATCGTGGTTCGTGCCCACACTGACCCAGCGTTCATTCGTCGTCGGATCATAGACGCCGTGTGGAATCGCTTTGCCCAAGGCCGGATCCGGGAAGTCGTGACATCGCGCCGGCACGGGCTGGCCCTCCAGTTGCCAATCCGACCCCGATTGTGGAAATCCCCCACCAGTTCTTTCTTCTTGGTATCGATGGATACGACCGGCTGGGCCCGGCGCTGGAAGTCGGCACTCTTCGCACTGATGTCTTGAAACTGCGCGTCCCGATCCGCGTGCTCGTGACCGTCACTCGTTTTCCGCATCCCTTGCACCTTGCAGGCTATAGCCGAGGGCTTTCCGCAGCGTGGCCCCGGTGCGCGGGCTTACCCGATGCCCTTGTGCCGTCAACTCTGCCGCCAACTTCGCGGTACTCTTGCTGGTCCACCGCAGCGGGGACATGGGGTCACCGCGCGCGGCGGATGCTACGAGGGCTTCCAGTGCGGCGCGCAGACCCAGGTCCCGGGCCGCCAGTGTCGGTCGTCCCCTCCAGGTCGGCGGACCCGTTCGCACTGCGGCTTCGCGCGGGCGGGCGGGCCCTACTCGCCGTCGCCCAGTTCTTGGAGCCCCGCCTGAATGCGCTTCCGCGACACCCCGGTCGCTTGGGCGACCAGGGTGTCGCCGCCACAACCGAGGTGCCAAGCCTCCAGAGCCGCCCACAGGCGACATTGTCGTTCGTTCAGCAAGGGGCCAGGGACTGTATACCTGGCCCGGATCTGCTCTGCCGGAGTCAGGCTGCCAGTGAATCACATCTGCCAGCTCCGAATCCGGAAGAAGCCTTACAATTGATTCGTTTGTTACTGCGCGGACCCTAAACGGCCTTGGGGCGAGGCTCCTTGTCGCGTTGCAGCGCTGCCATCGCCATGTGCTGGCGCCGCAACTGCGCGCCCACGCGATGCGCCTCGGTCTGCAGCGCAGCAATCCCCTCGCGAACCGTGGGGACGTGTGGCGCCGGGGCCCGTGGTATCTGTCAGAAACCCGGGGTAGACCCCTTGCGGGCGTGGCGACTGCGTTCCCGAACAGAGCGTGGACGAGGGACCCGCAGTTGCGATTCGATTAGCGTGTGAATTATTACGCTCGTGTGGCTCCCATTCGGGAACTCGATCACGACGATCGAGTGGGCGAATGCCGTTCAGCTCGTGACGCCCTACTCCAGAGACTGTGCCACGTTGGTCACGCAGGTCCAACGGCTCATTGCTGTCCTCCCCCGCTGCGGTGAAACCCAACCGCACGAGCGCTGGACCTGTATTCCGGTGTGATCCTGTCCGAAGGGTGCGGCGACGCGTTCGCATCGCTGTCATTGGTCTTGATGAACCCGTGTGCCACAGCACGAGCCCTGTGTGCGTGTCCCTGGTGCGGGCCCACCGCCGACTTCCAGGCGTTCCAGGCTGAGCGGGGGAGGCGTCTTATCCGTTCCGCCCACCGGCCGGAATGTGGTTCGCAGCTCACTTTGCTCCCCTGGTGACTCCCAGCTTCTTGAGCATGAAATCCAGCATCATCCGGTTTACGTCCCCCGGGGTCTCGCTGGTGTGTACGTAGTGATTTTCAATCTTCAGGGTGTTCATTCGCTCCCGCAACTGCCTGCCGAAGTTCGGGTGGTGGATGAACTGCCCGGGCCGGGAGTCGGGCGGGGGAACGATGTCCGGCTCGCTGTAGACCATGAACAGGGGCGGATCGTCGCGCGTCAGGTGGGTGATGGCGGCGCACTCGTCGTAGAGCTTCTGCAGTGCCGGGGTGGGATGGAGGGCCTCTTCGGCCGATTTCAGGCCGTACACCTTCGCAAGCGACGGATGCTCCCAGGCGCGGCCACCGACCAGTGCGCGGATCTTGATCGGGTCATAGGTGCCCTGGCCTCCGAAGGTCCCGATCACCTGGATGCGGGTAGACTGGCGCGCGACCGGGTCCGGGCTGTCCGGCTGCTTCAGGTCCTCATGAAATCCGATCCACATGGAAATGCCTGCCCCCGCTGAGCCGCCGAAACAGGCCACCCGCTTCGGGTCCAGATTCCACTCGCGGGCACGAGAGCGCAGGAACTGCACTGCGCGAGCGCCGTCCTGCTGCGGCACCGGAAAGAGGATCTTCTCGCCGTCTACGAAGCGATAGTGAATCGCGGCGCAGCTCACGCCGGAGTCCAATGCACCACGCAGGATGGCCGACGGGAACGAATTCTTGTTGCCGCCGACGAACCCTCCACCGTGGATATAGACGATGAGGGCGGTCGGTTTCTCGGAGCGCGCCTGGTAGAAGTCCAACACCTGACGCGGGTGAGGACCATAGGGCACGTCTGCCTGGGTGGGCGCTACTCCGGGTCCCTGGGCCAGCACCGCGGGTAGGAAACTGAGCTGCGGCGCCGTCAGGCTGCCGATCCCCGCGAGCGCGACAACGAGCGCTACGACACCGAGAGCGAAGGTCCTTCGACGAGTCATGTTTCGGTCAGCCTCCCGGAGGGGCCCGGAGACAGACGTGTCTCGCCCGACCACTCCCGAGGTGCAGTTGGGCCTCGAACCGTGGGATTCCTCTTCAGCAACGATGCGTCCAGGTCCGCCGTGGTGCAGGAGCGCGGGTCCCGCAGAGCGAATGGGTAGGAAGTACGGGGCCGCGGACCGCCGGGGACGCGTGCCGGGACTGTGAAGGGTGGACGGATGGCGATTTACGAAAACGTCGCGGAGTTTGCCGGGCGTGCGGCGGTGGACTGGGAGCCGCAAGGGGGGCTTTCGGATCCGGCAGCGACGGCCTGCCGGATCTCCGTGAATTGGGAAGAGACGGATGCCGGGCAGACCTGGACCGACCGGTTCGCCGCGTTTCTCGACGACCCGGGCGTGGCTGAGGTCGAGGCGCTCATTGTCGGCTCCTGGGCGGGAGGGCCGAGTGAGCGCGGGAGCGAGGCTGCGGAAGAGGCGGTCCAGGCGCTGGTGGCCGCGCGCGACCGCCTGCCGCGGCTGACCGCCCTGTTCTTCGGCGACATCACGAGCGAAGAGTGTGAAATCTCGTGGATCGAGCAGACCGACGTGAACGCGTTGTTCGCCGCTTACCCGGAGTTGCAGCACTTTCGCGTGCGCGGTGGGCAGGGGCTGTCGCTGGGCCAGTTGCAGCACGCGCAGTTGCGACATCTTGCGATCGAAACGGGAGGGATCAGCCGCCAGGCGTACCACCAGGCCGTGCGCGCGCAGTTGCCGCAGTTGGAGCATCTGGAACTCTGGCTGGGCGATGCGGGCTATGGCGCTGAGGTCGAGATTGCGGATCTGGATTTCCTCCTCTCCGGCGTGGCGTTTCCGAAGCTCACGTACCTGGGGCTGCGGGACAGCGAGATGGCGGATCAGGTAGCCGCAGCGGTGGCGGGCTCGCCGCTGCTGGGACGCCTGCAGGTGCTGGATCTGTCGCTGGGGAACCTCTCCGACGTGGGGGCGGCGGCGCTGGCCGAGGCTCCGGCGGTGCGGAACCTCTCCAGGCTGGACATTCATCACCACTATTGCTCCGCCGCAATGGTGCAGCGTTTGGAGGCCCTCGAGATCGAGGTGGACGCTTCGGATGCGCAGGCCGGGGACGAGGGCAACACCGGCGATGACCGCTACGTCGCCGTCAGCGAGTGAACGAACCGTGGGCGTCCCGGCTGCTTGCGAGATGCTGCCAGGACCAGCGGGGGTGCAGGTGGGGCGGGGTTCCGGTGGTGGCTGGACCTCCGGGCGCGTGGTACTGATCGGCAGCCCGGGTTGCCGTCGGGTCGCGCTGTTCCAGGAAGCGCTCCGGGCGCTCGGACTTCCGCCCGCGCGCCTCATGCCGTGGGTGGACATCCTGAAGGGCCGGGTGGATCTGAGCGGTGCGGTGGGCGCGGGAGACCTGGTGCGCATCGAGTCGCCCGGGAAGGACTTTGCGGCCGAGTGTGCCCTGATTGCTGCGGGGGCGGACGCAGCCGAGTCGGAGGGCAGTCTCCGTTTCAGTAGACGGGCGGCTCTCGCGTTGGAACCGGATCGAGGGCGCCTGTACGCTCCACGCCAGTGGTATCTCGGGCTGTGCGAGGTGCTCGGCTGCATCCGATCCCAGCTTTCCGGTGCTCCCCGCCATGTCTCCAATCACTCAGCCGAGAACATCATGCTGATGTTTGACAAGCGCCGGTGCCACACTCGGCTGGCGGCGCATGGGGTGCCGGTGCCCCGCGCTTTGGGGCCGGTCCACTCGCATGCCGAGTTGCTGGACGCGATGCACGGGCAGCACTGCTTCCGGGTCTTCGTGAAATCGGCGCACGGCTCCAGCGCATCGGGAGTAGCGGCCTACGCAACGGATGGTGTCCGCCATCAGGTGACCACGACCGTGGAAGTAGTCGAAACGGCAGGCGAGACCCGGCTGTACAACAGCCGCAAGCTCCAGGTCCACCGGGATCCGGCGGCCGTGGCGCGGGTGCTGGATGAGCTCTGCGCGCACCGGGTGCATGTGGAGCAGTGGCTGCCCAAGGCGGGTCTGGACTCGTGCGCATTCGACCTGCGGGTGGTGGTGATCGGCGGGCGCGCCCGCCACGTGGCCCAGCGCCTCAGCCGCAGTCCGATCACGAACCTGCATCTCCTGAACCGCCGTGGGGATCCGGAACAGGTGCGGGTGCGGATGCCGGCGTCCCGGTGGGGGGCGGCGCTTCAGGCGTGCGAGCAGGCCCTGGCGGCCTTCCCCGGCAGCCATTACGCCGGGCTGGACTTGCTCTTCACACCGGACTACCGGAGCCACGCAGTGCTGGAGGCGAATGTCTTCGGCGACCTGCTCCCCGGTCTCCTCTGGGAGGGACAGGACACGTACACGACGGAACTGCAGGATCTGCTGACCCGCGGCGCCCCGTCTCATGCCGCCGATGAGGCCCGTGCGGAGCAGGCGCGATGCTGAACGCGCGGGCGTTGGTCGGCACCCACGACGTGCTGCTGCTGACCCTCGATACCCTGCGCTGGGACGTCGCGTCGGACAGTCTGGCCGCCGGCCGCACCCCATTCCTGGGATCGCTGCTGCCGGGGGGAGTGTGGGAGCCGCGCCACTCGCCCGGCTCGTTCACCTACGCGGCGCATCAGGCATTTTTCGCGGGGTTCTTGCCCACGCCGCTCGGTCCCGGCCCGCACCCGCGCCTCTTCGCCGCCCGGTTTGCCGGGAGCGAGACCTCGACTGCCAATACCTGCGAGTTCGACGCTCCCGACATCGTGTGCGGGCTGGCCGGTCGCGGTTATCACACGCTGTGCATCGGGGGAGTCGGGTTCTTCAACCGCAGGACGCCTCTCGGCTGTGTTCTCCCCGATCTCTTCGCCGAGAGCCACTGGGACCCTTCCATCGGCGTGACCGATCCACGCTCCACGGAGCATCAGGTGGCGCTGGCAGTCGCCCGCCTGGCGGACCTGCCCGCCGGGCAGCGCGTGTTCTTGTTTCTCAACGTCTCTGCGCTCCACCAGCCCAACTGCCACTACGTGCCGGGTGCTGTCGCCGACTCGCCCACCACGCAGGCCGCCGCGCTGGCATACGTGGACCGTTCCCTGCCCCCGCTCTTCGCCGCTCTGCGGCGGCGGGCCCCGCTCCTGGCGGTTCTTTGCTCCGACCATGGTACCGCCTACGGGGAGGACGGCTACCACGGGCACCGGTTGGCCCATCCCGTGGTCTGGACCGTACCCTATGCAGAGTTCGTGCTGGAGGCGGACGCGACGTGAGCCAGACGCACACCGCCGTGGAGTTGCGCCGCCTGCTCGCCGGCACCCCCTACCTGGGATACACGTACGCCTATCCACACAAGACGGCCTACCGCTCTCTGGACCCAACCAGTCGTCTCGCGGACGTCTGGAGAGACGAGAGCCGTGATTCGCTTACTCTCTATCTGCACGTCCCGTTTTGCGAAATGCGGTGCGGGTTCTGCAATCTGTTCACCTCGGTGGAGCGAGATGCCGCGCTGCACGCCTCCTACCTGGCGGCGCTGTCGCGTCAGGCACAGGCGGCACGCGAGGCGGTCGGCCCGGTCCGGGTGGCGCAATTCGCGGTCGGGGGCGGCACGCCCACTCTGCTGGACCCCGCGTCCCTGGCGCGCCTGTTCGAGTTGGCGCGGGAATGGTTCGACGTAGAGCCTTCCTGTGTTCCCACTTCGGTGGAAACGTCCCCCGCGACAGCGCTGGCCGACCGGTTGTCGGTGCTGCGCGACCGGGGCGTGGAACGCGTCAGCCTGGGAGTGCAAAGCTTTGTCGAAGCCGAGTGTGCGGCGGCCGGCCGGCCCCAATCCACCGCCGACGTGCTGGCCGCATTGGACCGGCTGCGCGAATTCCGGTTTCCGGTGCTGAACGTGGATCTCATGTACGGCCTGCCCGGCCAGACGCGCTCCACCTGGGAGCAAACCCTGTCCACGGCGCTCTGCTACCGCCCCGAGGAGCTCCATCTCTATCCGCTCTATGTGCGCCCCCTCACTGGCCTGGATCGCCGCGGCGTCGCCGCCTGGGATGCCGACCGCCTTGCGTTCTACCGCCACGGCCGCGATCTTCTCCGGGATGCCGGCTACATCCAGCTCTCAATGCGCCGGTTCCGCCTCTCACCCGGTGCCGCGCGGCTGATGAACGTGTGTCGGTCGGGGGCGCCTGCTCCACCACCGGGTTCACCTGAGTTTCGCCCCGATGGAACCGCCCGTGCAGACGGACTCAGCGACCAGTCAGCCTCGCCGTCGAGTGCGCCTGCGCGACCCCTTCCCGCAACGTCCGCCGCCCCGGTTGCCGTCTTCCGGGATTACTGCTGTCAGGAGGATGGGATGCTCGGGCTGGGCTGTGGTGCGCGCTCTTACACCCGCACCCTGCACTACTCCGCGGAGTACGCGGTGGGGCGGACCGGAGTGCGCGACATCCTGGCTCATTATCTCGACCGCACCGCCACCGACTTTGCCGCGGCGGACTACGGGTTTCGGTTGGACGCCGAGGAGCAGCGCCGGCGCTACGTCCTGACGTCGTTACTGCACGCGGACGGTCTCAACCCGGCCGCCTACAGCGCCTGGTGCGGCGCCGGGGTGTGCGAGGATTTTCCGGTGCTGCACGACCTGCCCGAGTTCGGGCTCGCCGTGTGGGATGGCGGTAGTCTCCGGCTCACGGATGCTGGGTTGGAGCGTTCCGACGTCCTGGGCCCGTGGTTCTACTCGACCCGGGTTCGGGCGCTGTCGACCTCGTTTCCGCTGCGCTGAACCCACGCCATGCATCTCTCTCTCTTGTACCGGGGCCCCCTCTCCAGTTGCAACTACGGTTGTGCCTACTGTCCCTTCGCCAAGCACCAGGAGTCCGACGCGGAGCATCGGGCCGACGCAGAGGCACTGGCCCGGTTCCTCGACTGGGCGCGTGCCCAGGAGGGGACGATGGAGTTGTCGGTCTTCTTCACTCCCTGGGGTGAGGCGCTGATCCGCAAGCGCTACCAGCACGCGTTGGTGAACCTCACCCGGATGTCGCACGTCCGCCGCGCCGCCATTCAGACGAACCTCTCCTCCCGGCTGGATTGGATCGCCGACTGTGACCGCACGAAACTCGGCCTCTGGGCCACCTATCACCCGACCCAAGTTTCTCGTGCCCGGTTTCTGGCGGAGTGCCGCGAACTGGACCGTCTCGAAGCGCGCTACAGTGTGGGGGTTGTCGGCCTGAAGGAACACTTCGCCGAGATCGAAGCCCTCCGCCGCGCGCTTCCTGCCCACGTCTACCTCTGGATCAACGCCTACAAGCGGGTTCCCGACTACTACACGCCGGACGAACTCGACCACCTTACCGGGCTGGACCCCCTCTTCCCACTGAACGCTGTCCCTCACGCCAGCCGGGGCCGTGCCTGCCGCACGGGCGACACCGTACTGTCGGTGGACGGCGACGGCACACTGCGCCGCTGCCACTTCGTGCGCGAGCCCATCGGCAACCTCTACGACCCCGGCTGGCGCACTGCCCTCCAACCCCGCCCCTGTCCCAACGAGACGTGCGGCTGCCATATCGGCTACGTGCATCTGGAGCATTTGGGTCTGGATCGGGTGTTCGGCGGCGGCATCCTGGAACGCATCCCCGAGCGGAACGGCGTCACGGGCCCACACGCCGCCATCGCACGGGGATGGTAGGAGGCCCGCCGATCGAACCCGATCCGTGGGAAGCGCGTCTGATCTCCCAGACGTCCGTCGGTCCAGGGGATGTGGTGCGGTCCCCACCACTCGTTTCCCAGAGGTCAACAATGCACCGGCATCGCAGGGGACTTACCGGTCCGATCACCTGCCAAGATCACTCGGCAGTTTGGACGACAGTGCAGACAGGAGACCTATTCCTCAGGCAGGGAGCGGAAGAGCGCCCACCATCTCCCCTGCAACGCCAGGTGGACCACGGAAGTCGGTTTCCACTGGGGCCGGGCACGTCGGGTACGCACCATCGCATCTTCATGAGGACCACACCCATGCGCATCCACCCAGATCGCCGCACACCACCCGCCG
>SYMT01000636.1 GCA_005805375.1 Actinomycetota bacterium | reverse complement strand
GTGAGCGGGGACGCCCGTCCTACACGATCCCCGCTGCGCGCAACCGCCGCAGGGCGTTCCCGAAGGCGCTGAGTGTAAGCTGGACGTCCGCCTCGGTGTGGGCAGCAGAAGTGACGCCGCGGAGGCCGAACCAATCCACCCCCTCGAGCAGCATCGCCTGACGGGTTGCATTCACGAGCCCACGGGGCAGCGGGGCGGAGAGCGGTTCGAAGGCGCCATCATAGGGAATAAAGCTGCCGTCGTCCGGCTGCGGCCCGTCGTAGCCGGTGCGGATGTGAAAGTCGGAGAAGGTACCGTACGCACGCCACGGGAGACCTTCTTCGCGGATGATCCGGTTCAGTCCCACGCGCACCTGAGAAGCCACTTCGTCGGCCCGGCGCTGCGCCGTCCCGTCCGCCACGCACTGCAGCGCGGCGACGCCGGCAGCGGCCGAGACCGGGTTGCCGTTGAACGTGCCCGGGTGGCGCACCTTCGGTCCGGCTCCGGAAGCGGCCAGCAAGTCCATCACATCCGCGCGGCCGCCGACCGCGCCGCCGGGGAGCCCACCCGCCAGAATCTTCGCCATCACCGTCAGGTCGGCGCACACGCCGAATTTCTCCTGGGCTCCGCCCGGCGCGACGCGGAAGCCGGTAATCACCTCGTCGCAGATGAGGAGTACCCCGTGCCGAGCCGTGATTTCGCGCAAGCCCTGGAGGAATTCCCGTCCCAGCGGCACTTCACCCCAGTGTCCGCCAGTGGGTTCCAGAATCGCCGCAGCAATGTCTTGGTGTGTGCGGAGCGCCTCCTCGATCCGGTTCAGATCTCCCGGCGGGAGAGAGAGAATCGCCGGCGCCGGTACTCCCAGCTCGGGTCCACCGTGCGGCGCATTCGATTCCGGAATGAGGCCGTCACTCCATCCGTGAAAGTGTCCCTGGAAACGAAGCAGGCGTGGCTTCCCCGTGAAGGTGCGTGCCAGGCGGACTGCGAGCATCGCCGCTTCGGTGCCCGATGCGACAAAGCGAATCCGTTCCACCGAGGGGAGGAGTCGCTGTACAGCCTCGGCCCATTCGATCTCCAGTTCGGTTGAGCCGCCGGGATGGGTGCAGCGTGCCACCTGCCGCTGCACCGCGTCTACTACCGCCGGATGGGAGTGCCCGAGGAGCAACGCGCCGTGGCCCATCATGTAGTCCACCACCTCGCGCCCCTCAATGGTCCACTTGCGCGCTCCGGCCGCCCGTTCCACCATCACCGGGAACGGCTGCATCTCCCGGGAGACGTGGGTGACGCCGTCCGGAAAGCAGGGCAGAGCCCGCTCGAAGGCGGCCTGGGAGCGAGCGAACGTTCGGACGTATTCGGCTTCGAGGGGTGAGCAGGTCATTGTTGTGGTCTTCCTGGAGAGGCGGAGCTCCCCGCGGCGTCAGGCTTCGGTCGTCACGGTCCGGTCGCTCCCAGCGAGTGCGGCCGCCAGCGTGTGCCAGGGCAAACGCGCGCATTTCACCCGTGAAGGGAACGCGGCGACCCCGGAAAAGACAGCCAGGCGGCCAAGTTGCAGCGCGGTCGCATCCGGCTCGGCGCCGGGCTTCAGCATCGCATCGAACGCCTCGCTCAGGGCATGGGCCTGGGCAACGGTACATCCCTCGACCGCTTCGGTGAGCATTGAGGATGCCGCCTGGCTGACCGCGCAACCGCAGCCCTCAAAACGTATCGCCCGGATCACATCATCCTCCACGTGCAGCGCCAGGGTCACCGCATCGCCGCAGAGCGGATTGTGACCTTCGGCCCACCGGTTCGCGCTCGGCAGTGCGCCTCGGTTGCGGGGTCGTCGGAAGTGATCCATGATCTCTTCCTGATACAGTGCCTGGAGGTCCGGCATGGTGCGAAAATGACCCGGTAGGCGTGGAAAGGCCCCGCGCCGGCGGAATGCCGACGGCGCGGGGCCCAATCACCCGTCCCGGAGCGCTCAGGCGTGCACCGCCACGCGCCCCGGCTGGATCAGTACACGAGAGGTCCCATCGGCGTCCTTCCGCTGAGACAGGAGCGCGTGTCCGGAGCGTTCCGCCCAGACGATCACGTCGTAGATGTTCAGCGCGTCGGCCAGGACGGCTTCCACGATAGCATGCGGCTCCCGCTCTGCCTGCTGTTGCAGTGCAGCCAGAATGCCCTGGCAGCTCTTGCCGCGCCCGTCCACAAGAACCCACCCGGAGGCTCCATTCCCCCCACCGTTCCCGTTCGCATGCCCGTTGGCCTGGCCGTTACGGCCGTTGCCGATGGCATGCACATCAATTTCGCCGCTCTTGCGCTTATCCAGTTCCGCCTTGAAGTGTGCCACCGCTTCCCAGGCCACAGTGCGGGAACGATCCCCGATGCTGCACACCGCGCCGCGCACGCCGACGATGTCGGGATTGATCCGCGCGAGCATGTCCAGGTCGGTGAGCTTCAGGTGACCTGAGAGAGCGGTCGAGAGGCCCGCCAGTTTCGCCTCAATCACCATCTCGCGCAGTTCATTCTCCGAGAGGAAGTTGAAGAGATTGCGTCCGTCCTTGGTAAGCGTGTCGATCAGGAAGCCATCGCACTGCCCATCCAGCGCCAACCGGACCATGCTGCGCGGATCGAGTCCGTCATACAGGCCGTTGTCGCCGAACAGGGAGCCGATCAGCTTCGTGTCGGAACCTTCGAGGGCCCGCCGTGACTCGCGCAGCACGTCGACAGCGGTATCATAGTCCGCCCGCACGAAGCCGACCTTCACCGAGGTCGCGTTCAGTTGACCGGCGGCGTAGACGGCCATCGCCACGGTGCCGGGCTGGTTCGGGACTACTCCGAGCGTCACACTCAAGTGCTTGTGCGCCGGAATGCGGGCTTTGGCCTCGCGGGCGAGCATCGGATGGGCCGAGCCGACCATTGCTTCCTGCAGGTTCTTGACATCAATGATGTCCGCGCCCCCGCGATCTGCTTCGAGCACTTCGTCCATGTTCTGGGCGCTCACCAGCAGCATCATTCCGGACTCGTTCGCCGGCTTCGGGAGCCACCCCCGCGCTGCGTGCCCGTTGACCCTCGGCTCGGCGTGGACCACGGACGGGCTGGTGACGTAGACTCGCGAGGCAAGAATGTCACCGTGACTGACTGCGTGGGACTTCACTCCGTTTCCTCCATTCCGCAGCTCAACCGCGTGAGTTTCCACAGGTATTCCCGGCCGGCTGCCCGGGAGTGGGCGCAGTGCGACCAGTTCGCCGCGCAGTTCTTCCTTCTCGTCCGGGGTGAGGTCGCTCAGCGGGGGCCGGACATGGCCGCCCTTGAGCCCCATCAACTCGCCCCAGTATTTGCAGAGCGCGGCCGGCAGTGCTCCGTTCTGCTTCTTGACGATCCGCGGCCACCAGCGATCGGACAGCGTCTTGATCGCCCGGAGGTGCGTTTCGTAAAACGCCATGTCCAGGTCGCCCTGCGTGGCCCGTTCGACAAACTGGACGTAGTGATTTGCCCCCGGAACGTCGAAGCGCCAGTCGGAGGTATTGGCGAACATCACCTGCTGATGGAAGCCGAGTTGCTTTGCCTTCGGGAAAATCCATTCGTCCGGCGTACTGATGATCGCGTCCTTGCCGCAGAGCAAGTGCGTCTCAATGGACGTCTGCTGGCTGAAGCTGGCTTCTTTCACCCCCACCACGTTGGGGATGCGGCAGAGCCGCTTCAGTCCGGGGGGACTCATCACGATGCCGAACTGCGGCGAGTTGTAGAACATAATTGCCAGGTTTGTGTTCTCCGCCAGCAGTTGGACGAATTCCACCACCTGGTCTTCGGTCTTCGTGACCATGTACGGCGCGGCAACGATCAGCAGGTCGAAGCCCACTGCCTCGGCATGGCGCGCCAGATCCAGCATTTCGTGATGGGCCGTATGGGTGACGTGGGCGGCAATGCCCCACTGGCCACGCGCTTCGTCAGCAGTGATGTCGTAGACCCGCTTCCGTTCGGGTGTGGTCAGAGCCCAGAACTCACCCATGCCCCACGTAGCGCCGGCTCCCCGCACCCCCAGGCTGCGAATGTGCCGGATGTTGTGGCGCAGTCCCTCTTCGTCCAGCCGATCCTCGGGCGTGAATGGCGTGACCAGGGTGGACCACTGCCCTCGGAGGTATTCCCGGGCCCACTCCTGGGCCTCGCTCTTCGCGTACTTCGCCATGGTCCCGTCTCCTTCCCGCCCCGGCGGCACACAGCACCGGGCGCCGCGCCTGCCTATCAGACGGAGGGGCCTTGTCTATTGACCGGCCCGTACACAGATGGTGTATCCCAATTCTCCGGATATCTGTGCCGACCGTACGCCCGGCTCCGGAAAAGATTGGTAGTATATTCACCCCCCGGCGTGTGTCTCCCTGCCCGCGTGCTCGCAGAACTCACGGAGACGCTTGCCGGGAAATCCTGGGGTCATCCGACTACAATACCGTAGGAGGCAGAGAACGATGACCATGCTGCTGGAAGCCCCGCCGACGGTGCGGCAAGACGTGTGGCTCACTGCGGATGACTTCCTGCGCCTGTCGGACAGCAAAGGTCTGGAATTGGTGGACGGGAAGGTGGTGGCGAAGGTGATGGGTGCGTTGGCAAGCGGAGTGGGGGCAGAGATAGTACGTCGTCTCAGCAACCATTGTGTGAGTACCCGACAGGGACGGGTGTTTGACGCGGAATGCGGCTACCGCATGTTTCCGGATCGGCCCAATCTCGTACGGAAGCCGGACGTCTCGATGGTTGCCCGGGAGCGTATCCCAACAACGGGGACCCCAGACGGCTTTTTCGCGCTGGCTCCCGACCTGGCCGTGGAGGTCATCTCCCCGAACGACCTCTGGTATGAAGTGGACGAGAAGGTCGCGGAGTACCTGCGGGCCGGAGTACGCGAGGTGTGGGTCGTGAACCCGAAGCAACGCACCGTGCAGGTGCGGCGGCCGGACCGGAGGGACAGCACCCTCGCCGAGGACGACCGGCTCACCTGCGAGCATCTGCTCCCCGGCTTTGAGTGCGCGGTGTCGGAGCTGTTTCCGGACTGAGCATCGCCGCCGGACGTGCGGGATGGGGCGTGCCAGCCCGCCGATCCCTGGCCACCTCCAGGTCGGTCGCGGGCGCATCTGGTTCGGCCTTTCCCGTTTCGTCGTAGATGCCAGATTGCTTCGCCCGCGAGCCGTTCGCTTCTTTCGCGGGCGGCGTTCCGTCCCGATGCTCTCCGACTACAATACGCCTGGGAGACAGAGAACGATGACTATGCTGCTGGAAGCCCCGCCGACGGTGCGGCAAGACGTGTGGCTCACTGCGGATGACTTCCTGCGCCTGCCGGATAGCAAAGGCCTGGAACTGGTGGACGGGTACTTGGTGGAGAAGGCGATGGGTGCGCTGGCAAGCGAAGTGGCCCTGGAGATTGGTTCGCGGCTCAGGTTCCATTGTCGCACCACCCGGCAGGGCCGGGTCTTCGAGTCGGAGTGCGGCTACCGGATGTTTCCGGAACGGCCCAATCTGGTGCGCAAACCGGACGTCTCGCTGGTTGCGCGGGAGCGTATTCCCACAACGGGGACCCCGGACGGCTACTTCGCGCTGGCTCCCGATCTGGCCGTGGAGGTCATCTCCCCCAACGACCTTTTGTATGAGGTGGACGAGAAGGTCGGGGAGTACCTGCGGGCCGGGGTGCGCGAGGTCTGGGTCGTGAATCCGAAGCAACGGACGGTGCAGATCCGCCGGCCGGATCGGAGGGACAGCACCCTCGCAGAGGACGACCGCCTTACCTGTGAGCACTTGCTGCCCGGCTTCGAGTGCGCGGTGTCGGAGCTGTTTCCGGACTGAGTGCAGCCGACCGCGGCGCAAGACGGGTGCGTGCTCACCGCCGGCGCCATCTGACTACGATTTTTACCCGGGAGACCCAGAACGATGACGATGCTGCTGGAAGCCCGCGCGACCGTGCGGCAAGGCGTGCGGCTCACTGCGGAAGAGTTCCTGCGTTTGCCGGACAGCAAAGGTCTGGAATTGGTGGACGGGAAGTTGGTGGAGAAGGCAATGGGCGCGTTGGCAAGCGAAGTGGGAGCAGAGATCGCCTGTCGCCTCAAGAACCATTGCCGGACCACCCGACAGGGGCGGGTGTTTGACGCGGAATGCGGCTACCGGATGTTTCCGGAGCGGCCCAATCTGGTGCGCAAGCCGGACGTCTCGCTGGTTGTCCGGGAGCGCGTCCCCGCAACGGGGACCCCGGACGGCTACTTCGCGCTGGCTCCGGATCTGGCCATTGAGGTCATCTCCCCCAACGACCTCTTGTATGAAGTGGACGAGAAGGTGGGGGAGTACCTGCGCGCCGGAGTACGCGAGGTGTGGGTCGTGAACCCGAAGCAACGGACTGTGCAAATCCGCCGGCCGGATCGGAAGGACAGCACCCTCGCCGAGGACGACCGGCTCACCTGCGAGCACTTGCTCCCCGGCTTTGAGTGCGCGGTGTCGGAGTTCTTTCCGGACTGAGGGTCTCCGGGAACTTCACCCCCAGAATTCGCGCAACTCACTGAAGCGAAAGATCGCGGCGACCGGCACCCCCACGCCTGCGACAGCCTGGATGTTCTCCATGCCGCCTTCTTCACGGTCTACCAGCACCAGGGCCTGGCGCACCACCAGTCCGGCGTCGCGCGCCCGTTGAATCGCGGTGATGACGGACCCGCCGGTCGTGGCCACGTCGTCCACCACCGCGACGGGATCCCCCGCCACCGCACTGCCTTCGACCCACCGCTGGGTCCCGTGATCTTTTTGCTGCTTGCGGACGCTGAACACATGGATCGGCCGCTCGCCCCGGACCGCCGAGTAGTAGGCGATGGCGTCGGCGATCGGATCTGCCCCGCGGGTCAATCCGCCTGCGCACCGAACCTCAGGCAATAGCTGCGCGTAGAACGCCTCCCCGATCAGTGGGAGGGCCGGCGCAAAGCTCGTGGTCTTCTGACACTCAAAGTAGTGCCGGCTTGTCTTGCCGGACGCCAGGATGAACGGTTCCTGGGGCGGCTTTCGCTCCTGGTACGAGCGTTCTCCGAGAAAGCGCGCGAGCGGTGTGTGTTCCATTCTTCCCTTTCGTGCTTCGGACTAACGGATCCGCCGTTCGACCTTCCGGTCCACGGGCGACGCCGTGTAACCCTCAAGATCTGCCAGAAGCGGCTCGAGTTCCGTTCCCTGGAGCACCAACCGGCGATGGGCGGCGCTCAGGAATCCCTCGGAGACGGCGTGGTCGAGCATGCCCAGCAGCGGATCGAAGAAACCTTCAACGTTCCACAGGCCGCAGGGCCGGGTATGGATGCCGAGTTGGGCCCAGGTAAGGGTTTCCAGCAGTTCGTCCAGCGTTCCGAAACCGCCCGGCAACGCGAGGAAGCCGTCGGACAGATCCGCCATCAGCGCCTTGCGTTCATGCATGGTTTCCACGACCCGCAATTCGCTCACGCCGCCGTGTCCGACCTCCCACTCCAGGAGGGAGCGGGTGATGACTCCGATGACGTGCCCTCCGGCCGCGAGGGTCGCATCCGCCAGTTCACCCATGAGGCCGATATCTCCCCCGCCGTAGACGACCTCCGTGCCGCGGGCGGCCAGCACGCGCCCGGTGGCGCGCGCCGCCTCGGCATAGATTGGACGGGAACCCAGGCGTGATCCGCAGTAGACGCAGATGCGGCGGAGTGAGGGCATGTCAGACCTGCATGATGACGGGCACGATCATCGGGCGCCGGCCCGTCTTCTCCTTCAGCACGCGATTCACTGTCCGGCGGATGTCCTGGCGGATGGCGGCCCAGTCACGCCCCCCCTCTTCGGGGAGCCGTTCCAGGAACTCCAGTACCCGATCGCGCGCCTCGTCGTAGACATGCTCTTCCTCGGTGGTCAGGATCGCTCCGCGCGAGATGCAGTCCGGCCCGGCAATCATCCGTCCCGTGGTGCTGTCCACCGAGCACACAACGACGAAGATTCCGTCTTGCGAGAGATGCCACCGGTCCCGGAGCACCGCGTCCTCCAGGTCGCTCATCCCGCTTCCATCTACGAACACGACACCGGATGCCACTCGTTCGGTGATTTGGGCCCGTTCGGCGTCCAACTCGAGCACGTCGCCATTGTCCACCTTGAGGACCGGGAACCCCATGCGCTCTCCCATCTGCCGCCAGAGTTCCAGATGGCGCGGTTCGCCATGCACCGGCAGGATATACCGGGGACGAACCAGGTTGGCCATCAGCTTCAACTCTTCCTGGTTGCCGTGGCCGGAAACGTGGACGTTCGGGTAGAGCGGCGTGTGAATCACGTTCGCACCCAGTCGGACCAGATTGTTGATGACGCGGTACACCACGCCTTCATTCCCCGGCACCGGCGTGGAGGAGAGCACGACAGTGTCGCCGGCGCTGATCCGGACCTGGCGATGGTCCCCCATGGACATGCGGGTCAGGGCGGACAACGGCTCACCCTGGCTGCCGGTGGTGATGATCGTCACCTGGGCTGGCGGGAGACTGCCGACATCTTCCAGGCGCACGATGGTGTTGTCGCCCACCGTCAGATAGCCCAATTCACGGGCTACATCCACATTGGCGATCATGCTCCGGCCGGCCAGGGCCACGAAGCGACCGTGTTCGCGGGAAAGGGTGATGACCTGCTGGACGCGAGAGATGTTCGAGGCAAACGTGGCGACGATCACCCGTCCCGCAGCGCTACGGAATACCTGATCGAGTCCCTCGCCCACCACTCGCTCGGACTGCACGTAGCCCGGCTTGTCCACGTTGGTGGAGTCAGTGACCAGCGCCAGTACGCCCTCTGCGCCGGCGCGGGCCAGCGCGCCGATGTCCGCGGGACGGCCGTCCACCGGGGTCTGATCGAATTTGAAGTCTCCGGTATGCACCACATTCCCCACGGGGGTGCGGATTACCAGCGCGCAGCTATCCGGAACACTGTGATTGACGTGAACGAACTCGACCTGAAAGGGGCCGAGCTGCACGCGCTCGGAGTCTTCGACGAGATGCCAGTCAGTGTCGGCCCAGAGGCCGTGTTCGTGGAGCTTCCGCCGGATGAGGCCCAGCGTGAGGCGTGTGGCCCAGATGGGCAGTGCGAGTTGCTTGAGGACGTAGGGGAGTGCGCCGATGTGGTCCTCATGCCCGTGGGTGAGCATGATCCCCAGCACCTTCTCCCGATTCTCCAGAAGATAGGTGATGTCCGGGATCAGCAGGTCCACTCCGAGCTGTGACTCGTCCGGAAACATGAGGCCGCAGTCCACGACCAACCACTGGTCGCCCACCCGGTAGACCGTCATGTTCTTGCCGATTTCGGTGGCGCCCCCCAGAGGAACGATGGAAAGTCGGTTTGTGGTGCTCATGCGTCAGAGCAGCCCCAGCCGCTGCATCTCGGTGCGCACCAGGCCGATTTCGCCTTCGGTCGCCGGGACCAGCGGAAGGCGAACCCCGCCCGCAGGCAAACCCAGCAGGTTTACCGCCGCTTTGATCGGGATCGGGTTGGTGGTGCAGAAGCAGGCCTGGAAGAAAGGCAGCAACCGGCTGTGCAGCTCAGCCGCGGTCTCTGTTTTTCCCGCGACGAAAGCATCAATCATCTTCCGGATGAGCTTGCCCGCTGCGTGGGCGGCGACGCTGATGATGCCGTGGGCGCCCAGGCTCATCAGCGGCAGCGTGGACGAGTCGTCCCCGCTGTAGACACGAAATGTCTTGGGCGTGCCGGCGATGATCTCGGCAATCTGCTCCAGCTTTCCGCTGGCTTCTTTGATCGCCACGATATTCGGCACCCCGGACAGGCGGATGGTGGTGGCGGCCTCGAGATTGCGCGGAGAGCGCGGGGGCACGTTGTACAGAAT
>SYMT01000064.1 GCA_005805375.1 Actinomycetota bacterium | reverse complement strand
GGCCGGTGGTCTGACCACCATCTATGAGAAATCACTCGGGGCGCTCGCGAAGGGGGGCACCGGTCCGCTCGTGGACGTGCTCCAATATTCGGAACCGATTCGGAAGCGCGGCTTCCTCTTCATGGATACTCCGGGGCACGATCCGGTTTCAGTGACCGGGCTGGTGGCGGGCGGCTGCAATGTGATCGTATTCACCACCGGCCGCGGCTCGGTCTTCGGCTGCAAGCCCGCCCCGAGCATCAAGGTGGCGACGAACTCCCTCCTCTTCGAGCACATGAACGACGACATGGACTTGAACGCGGGGGTCGTGCTCGACGGTGTGCCCGTCGGCGATGTGGGCCGTGCCATCTTCGAGAAGATCCTGGCCGTGGCGAGCGGAGAGCGGACCAAGAGCGAGATCCACGGCATCGGGGACGAGGAGTTCGATCCCTGGCTGATCGGCGCCACGCTCTGATGGATGAAGTAGGGGCAACCCCCTGTGGTTGCCCTGCCGGCCGGGGCGGCGCTCTTCGACCTGAACGGGCCTTTTGGTCCTGGAGGAGGTGCTGCCGCCCGCGGCGATTGCTGCGGGCAATGAAGCGATCCGGCGGTGCGCCGAGCAGAGCTTGGTGCGCACCTCCAACCAGTTGCGCTCCGCGGGGTCGGCAGCCCTCGCCGGTCGGCACGGCCGGCGGGATCTGGTGGGAATGCTCGGGTGGCCGGCGCCGTGGAGCTGTCTGTTCCGGGACAGGATGGACCACGACCCCGTGCTCCCCGTGCTGGGTGAGCTGCTGGGGGATAGTTTTCGCTTGGATCACGTCTACGGGATCGGAATGACCGAAGGTGCCGAAGGGTTTGTGCTTCACGGCGGGGGCACAGCCGCAAACCTCACAAGCCTGTTTCAGTTCCACAACGGCAAGATGCGGTGCGGTCTGACCGTGGTCGCGTGGCAGCTTACCGACGCGGGTCCGAACGACGGCGGCTTCTGCTGCATTCCCGGCAGCCACAAGGCAAATTACCCCTGTCCGCGCTCCATTACCCGTGTGGAGCAGGACGCCGGGTGTATCCGCCCCATCCCGCTGCGGGCGGGGAGCGTCCTCATCTTCACGGAGGCGCTCACCCACGGCACGTTGCCCTGGCGGGGGAGCCACGAGCGGCGTGCCATCCTGTTCAAATACTCCCCCGGTCCGATGACCTGGGCCCGGGAGGCGATCTCACCGGAACTCCGCGAATGTCTGGATGAATTCACACCCCGGCAGCGCGCGCTCCTGGAGCCGCCCTACGAGTGGGGACGCCCCAACGTGGCCTGGAGCGTAGGCGAAACGGGGGTGGTGACGGCGTGACCGCCGACATCAAGAGTGAGGTGGGGCATCCTGCCGATGTCCAGGACCGCGATGGGGCCAGATTGGATCCGGAGCAAGGCAAAGGCTGCCTGCTGCGCCTGCAGCGGCTTCGGAACGCTTCGTCGGCGGGCACGCGCGGAAGTCGCAACGCTGCGCCGCGCTTTCTCCCCGCCCTCCCCACGCCGGCTTCCCGGTTGCTGGCCCGGAGGCGCCGCGGCGGGCCGCGGCGCCTTTTCGGTCGCGGGAGGCTCTCGGATCAGGGTGCCCGGTTGGTGGGGAAGGAGCGCACTCCGGCGGCGAGGCTGTCCGGGAGGACCCCGTCGCTCCGGTCGAACCCGCCTTCCTGCATCAGGCGGCGCCCCCAACGCAGGATCTCGCGCAGTCCCGTCCACGGCTGACCCAACCAGGACATCCCCTGGTTCTGGAAGCGCAGAGTCGGCGCTCACGAGTTTTCCCGGGAGAACGGAGAAGCATAGTCGTGCGATTCAAGTTCCCGCTCCCAGGGGACAGTGGTCCCCTGGACAATCCGGAGGGGGCTGTGCGCCAGAGCCCCCATCAGCGCCCACTGGCCGGTGACGTGGGGAATGACGCGACCCCTTTCCACTGTGGTCCAGAAGTAGTAGCGGAGTCCCACCAGCAGTTGCGCGCCCCCCTCCGGGAGACGCTCGTACCGGGGATACCAGCGCACCCGGGCGAAGCGGGGCAGCGGCGGGTTGGCAGGTGGGGTGGAGGTGTACGAGGTAAACTCCTCGTACACCTCCACCAGGTAGAGGGCCACCTCCTTGCCCCGGTGCGGTCCCTGTTCCTCGTCGATCCCGCGGGCCAGCAGGCCCCGGACCTGTCCATGAATGAACCGCCCCGACAGCCCGGCGAACTGGGGATAGGCCAGCATCGGTTCGGGAGGCGATGCGGATGTGGCCGCCACCGACCGCTCGCGCGTCAGGCGGGAGGAGGGAACAGCTCCGCCCGGTGCGGCCGCAGGAATACGAGCCACCAGCCGCCGCAGGCCGGGCAGCGGGGAGCAGAGAGTGCGCCTGCCCACGGTATGCCGGACCACCTCGGGACGGGCCCACCCTTCCACGACCCGTTGCTCGGCGCCGTGCCAGAGGAGGAACTGCCAGTCCGGGGGACGGGGGGGCTGGCGCACCCGGCGGGTCCCGGGCGCTTCCCAGAGCCGCCGGGCGAGGGCGGGGTCCGGGGAATACCGCTGCAGCGTGCGGCCTTTCCCGCACAGCACGGCCGTGCCGCCCGCGAGACGGGTTTCGCTGCCGGCCTCCGCCGCCGGGGTGTCCGGGCGCGCGGGCGTACCGAGTAGGGGGAGCAGCGCTGCGGTGAGCGCAAGAAAGACCACGCCGCGTGTTTTGCTCATGGGAGGGATGCTCTTTCCTGGACGGGGGTGCGACCCCCGGGGCCGGAGGGGGTCAGGGGAGGGGGTCAGGATGCACATCGAAGACCGCTTCCTTGTCTTTCTCACTGGGAGATTGGACGCCGTTGACAAACCATTGGAAAGACCAGCCCCCCACCTGCCCGCGGCCCGTACACATGATGGACCTTTGACTATTCAGGCTGCTGGTATGATCAAGACCCAGACTGTGTCCCAACTCGTGGACCGCAATGCTCAGCTTGTGGCCGGGATTGGGAGCCCCTTGGGAGAATGATCTTTGAGCGTTTTCTTGACCACCCACGGGCGCCACCCACTGCGGCTTCGGCTTGATGTGCTCCAGATTGTACCGCTGAGTGAGGAACTGCCCCACGCCGGGATTCATTTCGATCCAGGCAACGGCCATCGCGTCCAGGCGGTCCGTTGTCTGATTCTCCTCCACGGTCGCCGGGTAGTTTGCGATTGCCAGGAACCCCCGGGGTTGGGAGTTCGCGGGATCGGCAACCGGCTGGAACTGGAAGTGCTTCTTGTTGTTGGCGTCTGCGACCCCGTTCCAGATCTGGATGGCAGAGTCAAACGCCGTCTTCACATCCGCGTCGCCGATGCCGTTCTTGTAATGGAGCCCACCCTGCGGATTGAGATCGAGCGGAGGGGGAAAGCCGTGTGTGGTGACTTCCGTATCCGTGTTCGAGGGGTGCGCCAAACTGGACTTTGGCCATTTTAGAGGGCGACGGGGCAGCAAAGCGACCGGATAGAATTGAAGTTGCAAATCGATTCCACCGGGAACCACCATGCTCACCCCGTCTGCCGAGATTTTAGCCGTTTTGGCGCCGTGTGCGTCCTGCATGACCCAGCCCACCTTTGCCCACGCCCAGGTGCTCGTCTGGGGAACCCTCCTCGCTCCCGGCCCGCGCACGGTGGCGGCGGCGCTGCGCGTCCTCGGCCTGGCCGCCCACCGTCACTTTACCAATTTCCATCGGGTCCTGAATCGGAACCAATGGTCGGCGCTCGCCCTCAGTCGCATCCTCCTGGCCGGCCTGCTCCACGCCTTCGTGCCTCCGGACGCCCCCTTGTGCCTGGTCATCGACGAGACCCTCGAACGGCGCCAGGGCCCCCAGCTCACCCGGGCGGGTTGGTTTC
>SYMT01000635.1 GCA_005805375.1 Actinomycetota bacterium | reverse complement strand
GAACCCGTGGCTCGGTTTACGGTCTCAGTGCCACAGCCGTTGCTGAACAACTTCGATGAAGTCTGCGCCGAAAAGGGATACGGGTCCCGATCGGAAGCAGTTCGAGATGCCCTCCGTGATTACCTCGTCAACCACCAGTGGCAGCACGATCGTGCGGCTGGTCAAGTAGTAGGCGCGATCGTCCTCGTGTACGACCACGAAATGCGCCGGCTGTCCGACGAACTGCTCGAACGACAGCACCACCATCACCACCAAGTCCTCTCGAGTATGCATGTCCATCTCGACGAGCGAAACTGCCTGGAAGTCATCATCGTCCGGGGCACCGGCGAACAGGTGACTCAGCTCGCGGACGCGCTCATCAGCCTGCGCGGCGTGAAACATGGACGCCTGGTTTCTACCACCACCGGGTCCGACATCGCGTGAACTAAACAGACACTCCGAAATCGGAATCGCTGCAGCCGCCCAGTGCAGCGGTCCGGGATCGTCCCTCTACGCGAGCAGGCCCTTCGCCACATTTCCATACACGTCGGTCAGGCGGAAATCCCTGCCCCCGTACCGGAAGGTCAGCCGGGTGTGGTCCAACCCCAGGAGGTGCAGCACGGTCGCGTGCAGATCGTGCATATGGACTTTGTCCTCCACTGCGTAGTACCCGAACTCGTCCGTGGAACCGTGCACCAGACCGCCCCGCACGCCGCCGCCCGCCATCCACACGGTGAAACCCTGGGGATTGTGGTCCCGCCCATCCTTACCCTGCGCGGTCGGAGTGCGGCCGAACTCACCGCCCCAGATCACGAGGGTGTCGTCGAGCAGGCCGCGTGACTTCAGGTCGTGCAGCAGGCCGGCGATCGGCTGGTCTACCTCCCGTGCGTTCGCTTCGTGTCCCCCCCTCAAATTGCTATGCTGATCCCACTTGGTGTGACTCACCTGCACGAAGCGGACCCCGCGTTCCAGGAAGCGGCGGGCGAGGAGGCACTGACTCCCGAAGTCGTCCGTAGGGCTCCGGCCGACACCGTACAGGTCCAGCGTCGCCTTTGACTCGCTTGCGAGATCCAGCACTTGCGGTGCGTGTATCTGCATGCGGAACGCCAGTTCGTACGCTTCGATCACCCCTTCCAGGGCCGACTCCTCCGGAGCCTGTCGTGCATAGTCCCGATTCATCTCCTGGAGCAGATCCAGTTGTCGCCGCTGCAGCGCGGCGCTCGAAGCCGCCGGGGTGAGGTGCGGAAATGCTGCCTGTTTCACCGGTTGTCCCTGAATGCCGAGGGCGGTACCCTGGAACACGGCGGGGAGGAACGCATTCCCATACAGTTGGGCGCCTCCGGTGTCCAACGTGGGGCTGATGGTCACAAAACCGGGCAGGTTCTGGTTCTCGCTCCCCAGGCCATACAGCACCCAGGCCCCGAGGCTCGGGCGCACAAATGCGGCGTCACCGGTGTGCAATTTCAGCACTGCCTGGCCGTGTGCCTGCCCTTCCGTATGGACGCTGCGCACGATGCACAGATCATCCACACATCGCGCCACGCACGGGAACAGATCACTCACCGGAATCCCGGACTGCCCATAGCGCCGGAATTCCCACGGGCTCTGCATCAGCTTCCCCTCGGGGTCAATGATGCCCACGGGATGCTTGAACGGCAATGCGCTGCCGTGATCCCTGGCGAGGCGCGGCTTGGGATCGAAGCTATCTACCGCCGACGGCCCTCCGCCCATGAAGAGAAACACCACCCGCTTCGCTCGTGCTGCCCCGTGGGCGGGGCGCGCCGCCAGTGGACTGTGCGAGCGGCTCGTGGCGCTGCCGGAGACGCCGGCAGCCTCCGCCTGCTCGGCGGCCAGTGCCGCAAACGCGAGCGACCCGAAGCCCGCCGAACAGACGCGCAGCACGTCCCTGCGGGTCGTGGCCCGTACTACGTGACCGCTCATCGGATTCTTCTCTCCCGGGCCTTCGGCCCACTCCGTCTATTCGACATATCGGAACTCGCCGGCGGCGAACAATGTCTGGCAGAACGAACGCCACGCTTCCAGCCGCTGCTTGCCGGCATCCCCGCCGGATGTGGACAGTCCCACGAGCGCTTCATCCAGATAGCGCCGGGCACGCAGCACCTCGCCGGCACTGGCCTCCCGGCCGAGGGTCAACCGGTAACCCAGTCCGATACGCTCCTCGTCCGAAGACACGGGCGCCGCCAGTACCCGGACCGCCAGGCGCCGGGACTGCTCCACGACCCACGGGCTATTCAGCATCACGAGGGCTTGCGGGGCCACTGTGGTGACATTGCGCCGCCCCATAACGATGTTGGGGTCCGCAAAATCGAAACTCTGGAAAAAGTCGTACACCCCGTTGCGCACCACCGGCAGATACACACTCCGGCGAGCCGCGGAGAAATCCACTGGGAATTCGCGAATCGGGAACCCGCTGGCCTTGTTCACGAGGGTGCCCCCGGCGGCGCGGTCGAGGTTCCCGTTGGCGGCCAGCATTGCATCGCGAATCGCCTCCGCTTCCAGGCGCTGCCGGTTCATGCGCCAGAGCCACCGATTGTCCGGATCCTGCATCGCGCCCGACGCCCCGGCATCGCTGGACATGCGGTACGCGCTGGAGGTCAGGATCAAACGGTGCAACTTTTTCAGCGACCAGCCGAGGGGGTACGCGGAGGGAGCTGCCGTGTTCGAAGCGGACGGTTCAGCGCGCTCGGCCCGAGCCGACCCCCCCGACCGATCTGCACCAGGCGAGGGCATGACAAACGACGCCGCCAGCCAGTCGAGGAGTTCGGGATGGGTGGGCCGCTCGCCCTGAGCACCGAAGTTGTCCGGCGTACCCACGAGGCCACGGCCGAAGTGGTGCTGCCAGACGCGGTTCACCGCCACGCGGGCCGTGAGCGGACTCTCCGGGCTGGTGATCCAAGCGGCGAGCTCCAGGCGCCCACTGCGATCACCGGGTATCGGCGCGACGCGGGCGCCCCTCAGGATCGCGGGAATGCCGCGCGGCGCCGTTTCCCCCAGGTGCTCGTAGCTGCCGCGTAGATGCACGCGCATGTCCCCGATGCGCGCCGGATCCGCCTCCGCCACCGCCATCGCCATCGGCGGCGTGGGCGGCGCCGATTTCTCCAGACGCGTCAGTTCGGCCGCCAGGCGCGCCTTCTCGGCATCATCCTTGCATTTCTTCACCGCGTCCTGCATCGTGCGCACCGACTGCTCGTGTGCTTTCCAGGCTGCCAGGTTGGCAGGCGGCGCCAGGGGGCGTTCGTGCCAGTACATCACGCGGTTGTTTCGCGGGAGGGTGGCGCCCAGGGTACGCGTGCTCTGGAAAATCCCCGCCAGCGCGTAGTAGTCTTTCGCCGAGATGGGATCAAACTTGTGGTCGTGGCACCGGGCGCAGCCGAGTGTGAGACCCAGGAACGCCTTGCCGGTGACATCCACCTGCTCGTCCACCACATCCAGGCCGAGTTGCACCCGGTCCTGTTGGGCCAGGAGCTTTGGACCCATCACCAGGAAACCGGTAGCAACCAGACGCGCGTACCGCTCTGAGTCGGATCCGCCCGGCACCAGGTCTCCGGCAACCTGATCGCGGATGAACTCGTTGTAGGGGCGATCCTCGTTCAGCGAACGAATGACCCAGTCCCGGTATCGCCACGCATTCGGGTAGATCTCGTTCCAGTCGCGCCCGTTCGAATCGGCATAGCGCACGACATCCAACCAGTGCCGTCCCCACCGTTCCCCATATGTCGGGGACGCCAGCAGCCGGTCCACGACTTTCTCCCAGGCATCGGGTGCGGAATCCGCCACGAAGGCATCCACCTCTTCGGGAGTGGGAGGCAACCCGGAGAGGTCAAACGTAATCCGACGCAGCAGCGTGCGGCGGTCTGCCGGAGGATTCGGCTTGAGGCCGTTCGCCTCCAACCGGGCGAGGACGAACGCATCAATCGGGTTCTTCACCCAGGCACGGCGCTGCACACCCGGAACCGCCGGGACACGCACCGGGCGAAATGCCCAACGGGCCTCTTCCGACTTCGCCCCGCCGCGAACCGTGGGGGTGGGCCGGGGTGGGGCAGCACGCCCCTCGTACCCCCAGGGCGCACCCATCCGCACCCATTCTTCCAGGATCGCGACCTGCTCAGGCGGCAACTTACTTTCGGGCGGCATCTTCAGACCGCCCTCATAGCGTACGGCCCGCGTCAGGACGCTGCGCTGGGCATCACCAGGGACCAGAGCGGGCCCGAACCCGCCTCCACGACGCGTCCCCGCCTCGGTCTTCAGATCGAGCCCGCTTTGCGGGCGGGCGCCGGAGTGGCACGACACACAGCGCGAGGCAAGCAGCGGACGGACTTTCTTCTCAAAGAAATCCGCCCCCTCCGGTGATGCCGGAGCGGAGGGTGGTGTGCCGGCCAGCACTCCCGTGCTCCCAGCCGCCGCGCCCATGATCGCCAGGGCGCCCGCCAGAAGCGCCGCGGGCAAACCGTGAGGGGCGATCCGAAGTGATGCCGAATGTCCGTTGATCATGCTCGCTCTCTATCGAAAGGACCGAACCGGCAGCCGATTCGTCACTGCTGCCTGGGACCCGGGGGGGCGGGCTGCCAGGGAACTCTCCACCCGGGTCAACTCCGGCAGGACGCGCACCGGCGCTGGGGTTGTTTCTCGGGCCAGTAACTGTACCACCATCTCAGCCGCGCGGCGGCCGACCTCCAACCCGCTGGTGGGCAGGCGCCACACGCCCGGGTCATGGAGCCATTCCAGGTCGGCATTTCCCACGACCACTCGCTCCACCCGCGAACCCACCGGATGCCCCGCCAGCCGGCAGGCAGCTCCGGCCCCCAGGCCCACGGGGTCTCCGTAGCAGATCAGCGCCTCGGGGCGAGGCAGTTCCTGCAGCCATCCGTAGACGGTGTGCTCGGCCTGGCTGCGGCTCGTGAGTGCGCGGGTCCAGGGACGCCACTCCAGCCCCATGCGCTCCGCCACCGTCTCCCAGGCGTGCCACATCAGCGCGCCGAACCGGGTGTTCCGTGGGGGCGCCAGCAGACCCAGGCGACTCATCCCTCGGGAACGAAACACCTCCGCGGCGCTGCCGAGCATGCCTGGTACATCATGCGCCACACTCGCGAGGCGATCATCGGAACACTGTCCGATCACCACCATCGTAGCCCCCTCTTTCTGCAACTCCCACAGGCGGGCCCAGAGCGGATCAGGGTCATCGAACACTCTGAGGATCGCCCCATCGCAGACTCCGGCCGCGAGACGATCCGCCACAACTTCGGCTGCGTGCTCCCAAGTCGCAACCGTTTCGACCAGAACCCGGTATTCGTGCCCGGCACAGGCAGCGACGGCGCCACCCAGAACCGGTTCAGCCAGCGCCTGCCGGTGCTCGTCCTCCGGCTGCAGCATGAGGTAGAGAATCACCCGCGAACGGCGGAAGCGGAGCGCCTGGGCGGCAGCGTGCGGCCGGTACCCGAGGCGGTGCGCGGTTTCCAAAATGCGGGCGCGGGTGGCGGCACTGACCCTCCCACGCGGATGATTCTGCAGCACATCCGACACCACCGCCTGGGAAACACCCGCTTCCCGCGCAATGTCCTTCTGAGTTGCTGCCATCGAGTGTCCAGTCAGTATGCCGATTCGTAAAGGCAGAGCATTCCAAGATTGTGTCGCACCAGGGCGACCATTGTCAACTATGGATTGATGTCCACCGGAGCCGTTGTCCACCATGTGCAGGAGTGACAGGCAGCGACCGGGAACTCCGTTTGCGGAAAGGAGAACCCCATGCTTCGCCTGGATGGGAAAGTCGCGCTGGTAACGGGCGCCTCGCGCGGGATCGGAAAGTGCATTGCCGTGGTGCTGGCCCGCGCCGGCGCCGATCTCGCGCTCGCCGCGCGGGACACCGAACTGCTGGAGGAGACCGCGGCGCTGATCCGCGCGGAGGGGCGGCGGGCGGCCGTACTGCCCGCCGATCTGCGCAGCGTCGAGTCCTGCCGAACACTGGTCGGACGCGTCATTGAGGAACTCGGGCGCCTGGATGTCCTCATCAACAACGCCGGCGTCGGGGGAACCGGGCGCGTGGAGACGGTCACGGTTGAGAAGTGGGACGAGATTCTGGAAACGAACCTCCGTTCCGCCTTCCTTCTCTCCCAGGCGGCGGCCCCAGAGATGCAATCTCGAGGCTGGGGCCGGGTCGTGAATATCTCCAGCATCGCCGGCCACACCGGCGGAGTAGCCGGCTCAGTGGCCTACGCTTCGTCAAAAGGGGGAATGAACGCACTCACCAAGACCCTGGCCCGCGATCTGGCGCCCTACGGGATCACAGTCAACGCGATCGCCCCGGGACAAATCGAAACGGACATGGGGCGAGTCCCGCCGGAACGTCTGCCGGACCTCCTCCGAATGATTCCTATCGGACGTCTGGGTATCCCGGAAGATATCGGCTACGCAACCCTCTATCTGGCGAGTGACGAGGCCGGCTACGTAACCGGCGCCTGCCTGGATGTGAACGGGGGAATTCTCCGGCGCTGACGTTCGCTCAAGATGTGGGTGCCGTCCGGTGCGAAAACGCGGCCAAGAGGCGCGATGCTGTTCGACACCAGGGCGGCTGAGTCGACAGGTGAGAGGAACAGCAACGGCCGTGCCTCCTCCTGTCGGCCTTCGGGTCGGCAACCGGAGGCAAGCTCGCCGAAATACCTCTTCCATTTGTGGTTGTGCCACGGTGGCTGCACCCGCAACATCCGGCATCTGGCCGGCCGTGCTGGTTGGTTTATTCTGCCCGGTTCCCTTGGTCCACAAGATGTCCCGTGACAGCTCTTCCAAGACACGATCAATCATACTGGTGGGCGAAAGGATGGCGACGAGTTCCGTGTCGGAACAAAGGGTCAAGTGACGATTGCGAAGGGGATCCGCGATGCACTCGGGGTGCAACCCGGCCGGCGCGCCCGCTTTACGCCGGCCGAGAAGCTCTACGACGCGTTCATCGCTTTCCCGGCCGGCGCCGAGAGTAGGGTGGAGTTGAACACCCACCTGCGCGCCGCACCCGGTCCCCGATAGGCGTTCGGCCGCCGCGCTGGTGCGGTCCATCTGGGCCGAACTCAGGTCTCAGCGATCCGCGGCACTTTCGCCGCGCACGACCGTGAGGGCTGCGCCGTGCCGATCTGGTACGATGGACGGGGAAGGAGGCTGCATCCTGGCGAGGAGATCCGGCCGAATCCGAGGTTTCCGCAGACCCCGTGGAGACCTCGGCTTCGATACCTGACGCGGCCACCTGACTCGCGAGGAACGGGCATGCCCGTTCCTCGCTCCCCGTTCCTCGCTCTATGAACTCAGAGGCCGATGTTGACGTCGGAACCCGCCGCGCTGACCTTGTAGCCGTAGGCGGCACGGAAGAGGTCGGCCGGCACGTAAAGGGTCCCATCTTCCACATACGCTGCGCCGGCAATCTGCACAGTGGTGCCGTTCACATCGGCGCTGGTATCGCCGAGCGAGAACCGGCAGGTCCACTGCGCAATGGTGCCGGTGGCTTCCTTGGCGGCGTTGTCCCAGGACACCGATCCACCGAGCGCCTCCACCACGTCCCGCCAGGGCACGTAGGTCACACCACCCTTCACAACCGGCGCATCGCCCAGTGCCACCGAGTTGCCGTTCAATACGTAAGGCATGCTGTTCTCCTCCAGGCACCGCTTCGCGTTTCGCGAAGCCCACTCCGGCGGTCCCGAATGCCCCCGGCCCAGTCCTGGCACCGTGGTAGTTCGCCATCTTCGGCCGCAGGTTCCTTGCCGCAAGTCCTGCGGGCAGGGACTTCAGAATTCACCGGCGGCACTGCACCGGAAGTCGGTCCGGTGGCGCAGGTAGGATTGCGCGGGTTCTGCGATCAACAGGAGTGCGGACGCAGTGTGCTAAGCAGCAGGTACCGACCGGATACGGAGCAGCAGACGAAAATGGGATGCAAGAACGCGGCATGGACGGCGTGGCTGCCGGTACTCGCGCTTGGTTTCTGCCTGGCAGCGGGCGTGCGGACCAACGCGGGCGCATTTGCGCTCTCGCGGGACGGCAGCCCACAGGCTGCGGCTCCCCCGCGCCGTCCGAACGTCCTGTTCATCCTGGCCGATGATCTGGGGTACGGGGATGTGGGCTGCTATGGCCAGAAAGAGATCAAGACACCCAATCTGGACCGCCTGGCTGCTGAAGGACTACGCTTTACCCAATTCTATGCGGGTTCGACGGTCTGCGCGCCGTCTCGCTGCGCGTTGATGACCGGGCTCCACACCGGACACTGCTACATCCGCGGCAACGCGAGAATCAACCTGCGTCCCCGGGACCGCACGGTGGCCGAGGTTTTTCGCGAGGCAGGTTACGCCACCGGGCTGTTCGGGAAATGGGGACTCGGGCAGGAGGGTTCTACCGGTGTGCCGACTCGAAAGGGCTTCGATCGCTTCTTCGGGTATCTGGACCAGGCTCATGCGCACAACTACTACCCGACCTTTCTGCTGCGCGGCGAAGAGCGGGTGCCGCTGCGAAACGTAGTGCCCAACGAAGGGCCTGCCGGGCAGGGGGTCGCCAGCCGACGGGTGGACTATAGCCCGGACCTGCTGGCCGACGAAGCCATCCGGTTTGTGGAGCAGCACCAGGATAGGCCGTTCTTCCTCTACTTTGCGCCCACACTCCCACACGCCAACAATGAGGCACGACAGCATGGTCTGGAAATCCCCGAACCGGGGATCTACAAGGATCGCCCGTGGCCAGAGTCGGCGCGCAATCTGGCAGCAATGATCAGCCGGCTTGACCGCGATGTAGGTAGCCTGCTGGATCGCCTCCGCGCGCTCGGGCTGGATCGTCGGACGCTGGTGCTGTTCTCCTCGGACAATGGCCCGCATCGCGAGGGAGGCAACGACCCCGACTACTTTGACTCCAATGGCCCACTGCGGGGCATCAAGCGCGCACTCTATGACGGCGGCATCCGGGTCCCGCTTCTCGCGCGCTGGCCCGGGCGCATCGCCGGAGGAAAGACCACCGATCACATCGGGTATTTTCCCGACCTGCTCCCAACCGTCGCGGAACTGGTCGGTGCGCCGGCTCCACAAGGCACGGACGGCATCAGCTTCCTGCCAACCTTGTTGGGCCGCCCCGGGCAGCCGCAGCACCGGTACCTGTACTGGGAATTCTACGAGCAGGGCTCAGCCCAGGCAGTGCGCATGGGGCCCTGGAAGGCGGTGATGCACCCGTTCGGCGGCCGGGTCGAACTGTATCACCTCCCGAGCGACCTCGGGGAAAGCAAAGACGTGTCCATCAAGCACCCGGAGGTGGTAGAACAGGCGCGTCGCTTCATCCGTGAGGCGCACGTCCCTTCGCCGCTCTGGCAGGTGCGGGGAAATGGGTAATCTGGAAGCAAGAGGGGGAGAAAATGCAGCACATCCTGGTCGGGTACGATGGTTCGGATGCGGCCACCCACGCGCTGGAACGGGCCAGCCGTCTCGCGTTGGCGTACGGCTGTCCACTCACAGTCCTCACCGCGGCGGCTGACCGCCTGGTGCGGAAAGACGGAGTGGTCACACCGGCGCTCGATGAGGAACTGGGTCAACACACGGCGGAACGAGGCGCAGCCCACGCGCGGGACCTGGGGGTCGTGAGGGTGGACGCGCGCGTGTCACTGGAAGCTCCCGACGACGCGCTGGTGCAGACCGCGTCGGAGGGATATGACCTGGTGGTCGTCGGTCATCGAGGGTTGGGGGCGCTCCAGGAGTTTTTCCTCGGCAGCACAGCGAAGTCAGTTGTAGACCGCCTTCGCACGTCGGTACTGGTGGTCCGGTAGCGCTCCCGTCTCGTTCCTAACGGCCGGGAGCCCTGGGGTCTACGTTCCCCTGGCCCTGCGCGGTGGCCGGGGGAAACCCCAATTGGGCCCCCACCATATCGCCCATATCGGCGGGTTCTTGCATGGATTTGATGTTCGGAGAAAACCAAACCACTCGCAGGTCTTTGGTCACTCGGTAGACCCGCGGGCAGGGATGCCCGCGATAGGTCTCCATCACCGGTCCGTTCTTCTTTTCGTAGAGAATAGTCTGGGGAAGATTGGTGCGCCGGATCCAGGAATCCTCGGCGTCCTTCGACATCGTGGTCACGTTCAGTATGGTGGGACGCTCTTGCTTCATGCCCGCCATCTTCTTATAGAGCGTACCGGTGTAGTGCATCAGCATTTCGCACGCGCGGCAGGCACACGAAAAGAAGACGAGCGTATCCCCCTTTACTAGTTCCTTCAGCGAATGCGGGCGGTCCCGTCGGTCGCGGAGAGTAAAGTCGGGCGCGAACTCGCCGACCTTGAACGTGGGATCGGTAGACTGCGCGAGGAGGCGTTCCGGCGGTGGGGCGTCCCCCGTCAACTGCGCCCGCACGACCTCAAAGCCGATGACTCCCGCCAGCAGGAGCAGGGTGCCGAGTACCCAGACGGTCGAACTGACTTTCCGGCGCATCTTCTTGTTTCCTCCGATTGCCCGAACGGGCTACTGATCCAGACCGGACGGGAAGCGGGACTTGAGTTCCGCTCGCACCTGATCCAGTTTTTTCTGTACACGGGTGTCCCCAGGAAACCGCTTGAGGCCGCGTTCAAGGACAAAGGCGGCGGCTTCGGGCCGTTCCTGACGCCGGTAGACCTCGCCGAGAGTCACCGTACTGGCGGAGTCCTTGTCCTCACGCGCACCGTGTTCCAGGTCACTGAACACCACGCCGCGGGGCCCCAACTGCTGGCTCTGATTCGTCAGGCGCAGGCCCTCTTGCATCCGACCCGACCGGCCGAGGGCCTGGCCGAGCGCCCGCAGCACCAGCGGATCACGCGGGGAGGCCTCCCGGGCCTGCGACAGGAGCGAGATCGCCAGCGGCGCCAGCCCCCTCCGCAGCGCAATCTCGCCCTGCAGATAGAGCGCTTGAGCATGCCCGGATTCTCGCAAGCGCACACGGCCGAGCGCAGCGAATGCCTCACGATCGGTGGCCACAGTCTTCTTTGGACCCAATAGCGCATGCGCCAGCATCAGATTCGCGGTGGGTTCTGCCGGATTGAGCTTCAACGCACGTCGCAGCGCCACAAGAGCATCGGCATGGCGGTTCCGACCGATGAGAAACTGACCCAATGTCGTCCAGTTGACCAGATCGTTGGGCCCCAGATCGCATGCCTTCCGCGCATACTCGAGGCTCCGGTCGAAGTCCATGAGATCCGCATAGATCGTGGCCAGTGCCCGCATGACGTGCGGATCGGATGGCTGAATTTTCTCCGCCTCCCGGACAGCCTGCAGGGCCCGATCCAGGTCGCGATATTCGGCGCACGCCCGAGCCAGCTCCAGCAGAATCTGCGGCTCCTGGGGGGAGATGCGGCGAGCGCGCTCCAGCGCACCAGCGGCCAGGCGGGGCCAGCCGAGCCGAAGCCACATCTGCCCCTGCCCCGTGAGGGCCGGGACGAGCTTCCCGTCCAGGGATTCGGCTCGACGGAACCAGCGCAGCGCAATGATCGAGCGACCGCGATCTCCGGCGATGCCTCCGGCTTCGAGGGCGAGGGTAGCATCCTTCGGGTTTCTCTGTGCCGCAAGAGCAGCCGTCTGGTACTCCTGATCGGCCAGCGGGATGCGTTCGGAAGCGACCAACCCCCCGCCGGCGGGCTGTGCGGCGGCGGCGTTCCCTTGCGCGCCACTGCGAACGGCGGCGCTGCCGAGAAGCACTGATCCGACCGCCAGCGTCCAGAGCCTACCGCCGGATGGCCCCGCATGGATGCCGCGACCCCTGCTGCCCGAATGCGTCTCAGCGCAATTCATGCTCACCCTCCCTGGCGGTCCAGTACCGATCTACCGGCAGATCCCGGAACTCCTGTGTGAGCCCTGACGGCCATCGGAGCGTCATCCGGCTTACCCTGGTCTGCCCGCCCAATCCGAGGAGCAACCGGGGATCGCCGGCCGAGAGGTAGCTGGAATTGGCGCGGGTTTCATCCACCTGCCGCTGCTCACCGGCCTCCAATGTCACCCGCACGTTCAGTCCGGAACGATTGCTCTTCTTTCCAATACAGCGAAGGCCAACCCAGTGGTTCCGCGTGGGGTCCTCATTCTGCAACAGCGCCGGGCCCTGCCCGTTGTTCGTGACCAGAATGTCGGTATCCCCGTCGTTGTCGAAGTCTCCGAACGCGGCCCCTCGCCCGACACGCAATTCGCGAGCATAGGTACCCAGTGCGGGCGTGGCATCGTCGAAGTAGCCTCGACCGCGATTGTGAAAGAGCTGTGCCGTTTGGGCAAGCGGCCCACCCGGCTGGTTTGGATCGCCATCCTCGTTTACGTGGCCATTCGTCATGAAAACATCGGGCCGGCCGTCGCGATCGTAGTCGAGGAAACCGATGCCGAAACCGAGGCGCTGCAGCGTCATGTCACCCAGACCCTTGCCGTCGCTGTCGGGAAGAAAGTACCCGTGACCATCATTGACATACAGGGTTTTCCGCACATTTTGAAAGTCGGTTTCAATCACGTCCAGTGACCCATTGCCATCTACGTCCACCACATCCAGCCCCATCCCAGCGCTGAATGCACCCTTCCCGTTCTCGGCAAAGTTCGCGACCGAGGCGTAGTCGGTGAACCGGCCCTTCCCGTTGTTGTTCCAGAGGAAGTTTGCCGTTTCGTCATTGGCCACGAGAATGTCTGTGTCACCATCGTCGTCGTAGTCTGTCGCCACCACGGCCAGACCTCTCCCGAGCTTGCCCGCAATTCCGGCGGACCGGGTTACATCCTGAAACTGCGCTCCGCCCAGATTGCGGTACAGCCGGTGCTCCATGCTCGGATAGACGTGAATGGTGCAATACTCAGGTTTCCCGTCCGGGCCCGGGCACACGTGGTCGTCTCTCAGTCCCGACCAGGGGACATAGCGACACACATAGAGATCCAATCTCCCGTCGGCGTCATAGTCAACAAATACGGCACTGCTGGAGAAATTGCCCGCCGCGACACCTGCGCGATCCGTTCCATCGAGAAAACGCCCGCGTCCGTCGTTGAGGTACAGGACGTTGTTTCCCAAGCGGGTGACGTACAGATCCTCGTCGCCGTCGTTATCCACGTCGCCGACGGCCACGCCCATTCCATATCCCACCCCGTCCAGACCGGAATCGCGAGTCGCGTCTCGAAAGCGACCACCCCCCTGATTGAGGAACAAGCGTGAGGGACGCGCCACCGTGGGTCGGGGGTTTCCAGGCAGCGGCGCTCCGTTCACCAAAAACACGTCCAGAAGGCCGTCCCCATTCACATCCACAAAAGCAGCCCCGGAGCCCATTCGTTCCGGAAAGAGCTTCCGGCCGTATGCACCGTTGTCGTGGACGAAGTCCAAACCTGCCTGCTGCGTGACGTCCCGAAACACGCCGACAGCCCCGGTTCCTCGCGACGCCGGTCCGGGCGAAGCCGTGGGGGACCCGCATCCGGCTGAAACGAGTGCCAGGGCTCCCAGCCACCCAGTACGGCGCACCCACTGCCGCATCATTGTGATGTCTACCACTGTCCGCACCCCCCGCCTGCTTTCCCGTGTTCTCCGTGCCGGGCACACGCGTGAGGGCAATCTACCCCCCGGGGACCGCCGTCGTCCCGCCGGCCCCGTGCCGGGCACACGCACGGAGGCAACCCGTCCGCAGGGACCTCCGGCGGCCCGCCGGCCCGTGCCGGGTGCGCACGCGGAGGCAACGCCAATCATTGTCGGATCACTACCGGATACCCGCGCGTCCCCCTCGCGCGGGAGAGCGGGCCACAGGGACCGCCGGACTCCGGCGGGCATCATCATTCCCCCCCCGGCATCACCGCTTCCCCACACCCGCTGGAGCGTTGTTCGGGGTGACAGCCGGATCTCCCTGTGGCCCGGATGACTGCCCCCCGAAGCGGCGTAGGTCGGCTGGATCAGGGGCGGAGTGGTCCACCGCACTCGAGTGCTTGCTCCGATGGCGCAGTGTCTGCTTCAGTGAAAATCCGATCTCATAAAGTGGGGCGCGGGCGGGGCTGTCTCCGATGGTGATGATGATCATCCCGTCGCCGAAGTGGTGGAATCTGGGCCGGGGATCTGCCTTGTAGGCCGTACCGACGCTCCCACCTAACTTCTCGTACAGGACGACTTGCTTCAAACCGGTCTCCCGAAGCCACGCAGCCTCCTCGGTGGGGTCAAAGTCTGCGATCGTGACCACGGCGGGTGCCGGCGACTTCG
Organism: Actinomycetota bacterium; assembly: GCA_005805375.1. Classification (GTDB taxonomy): domain Bacteria; phylum Armatimonadota; class SYMT01; order SYMT01; family SYMT01; genus SYMT01. Next base: position 5,521 of record SYMT01000635.1, on the reverse strand, counting down.
TCTTGCGCCGCCGTTCCAGCAGCGTCGCTGCGTACTTCAGCAGCGCCCTGGATTGCTCTCCACCGTCCACGAAGAAGAGCAGCGTCTCTTCCCCCACCAGTTCCGAGAATTTCCGCAGCTTCCCCCGCCCGTCGCGCAACGCGAAGTCGGCGACTTTGCTCGCCTCCTCATAGTCCGGCGCATAAGGGTCCTTCGTTACCTTCGGGATCAGCGGCGGCTCCGCCGCCTTCTTCTGTGCATACTCGATCACCGCGATCACAAGCACCACCCCCAGGACGATGAGAATCCACCCGTTTGCGTCCATCCGCCTTCTCTTCATCTGGCCATTTCCTTTGCCCCGCCCGGGCGCAGCCGGTGCTCTCGATCTCCTGCCAATGGCTCCCACACCTCGGCGATCTTCTGCGCAGGCCAAGTGACCTCGACGCGCGCGGAAGCGGCATCGCCCAGGCCGAAGGTGAGCGCTGCGTCGGATTGTGATGCATAGCTGCCTCCACTGCACACCTCCTGCGTTTGGGAACGCCCCCCGGCAGTGACCCGCACGCGGGCGCCCAGTGCCGCGCGGTTCTTGCCGGTCCCCTGCAAGCGCAGCCGGAGCCAATGGCCGGCCCGGGCTAGGTCGTTGCGCAGCAGATCGGGTGCTTCCTTCCAGTTGTTCACCACCAGGTCCAGATCTCCGTCTCCATCAAAATCGGCGACTGCCAGCCCCCGGCTGGCCCGCGCCTGGGTCACTCCGTCGCCCGGGTTCGCAAGTGGGTCGAAACCGCCGGCTGAGTTTTGCAGCAGGCAGAGATTCGGCTGGGCCATCGTCACACCGGGGTAGAACTGCTCCGCGGCCTCGGTCACGTGCCCATTCGCGACAAATAGATCCGGCCGGCCGTTCAGATCCAGGTCGGCGAAGCAGAGCCCGAAGCCGACAAACCGGTTGGTGGCGCGGACCAGTCCGGCGCGGGCGCTCACATCTTCGAAGGCGTTCCCTCCGAGGTTTCGATAGAGCGCCAGATACTCGCCGCTGAAATTGGTCACTGCGAAATCCATCCAGCCGTCGCCGTCGAAGTCGGGCGCCGCCACGCCCATGCCGGCATGTGTCTTCCCACCCTCGCCCAGCGCCACTCCCCGTGCCATCGCTTCTTCGCGGAAGTGCCCCTTCCCATCGTTGACGAAGAGGAAGTTGGGGCTCATGTCATTTGCCACGAAGAGATCCACATCCCGGTCGTTGTCGAAGTCCGTCCACAGGCAACCCAGGCTCCGCGCCGGCGTTACCGCCAGACCGGAGGCCCGCGTGGCGTCCCGAAAGCGACCCGACCCGTCGTTCAAGTACAGCACGCCGAGATCCGCTGGATACACGGTGGGACGGCAGTACACCTCTACCCGGCGATCTCCCTGCTGCGCCTGGCACGGTTGGTCCGTGGCGGCGCTCCACCTGACGTAGCGGCAGACATAAAGATCGAGATCGCCGTCGCCATCGGCATCGCCGAAGGCAGCGCCGGTACAAAAGCCCGTCAATCCTACTCCCACTGCCGCGGTGACGTCCGAGAAGACACCGCCGCCCAGATTGCGGTACAGCGTGCAACGGCCGACGTTCGTCACAAAGAGGTCGGGTCTGCCGTCTGCATCGTAATCCCCTACGCAGCAACCCATTCCATAACCGGGATCGCCCAGGCCCGCAGCATCCGTCCGATCCTCAAAGGTTCCGTCACCCTGATTTACATAGAACGCGTCCCGCAGCGGCGCTCCCGCCGGCGCTCCCGGGAGACGGGCGCCGTTCACGAGGTAGATATCGGGGCGTCCATCGCCGGTCAAGTCCGAAAACGCGACCCCCGCGCCCATACTCTCCGCGAAATAGCGGCGTCCGGAGGCCCCGTCCTCGTGCCGAAACCGGATTCCTGCGGCATCGGTCACGCGAGTAAACGCGGCGGCGGAGGTTGCGGCCGGTCGGACGTGCCCCGAGGCCCGCGGCGAAGACTCTCCGAGCGACGCTCCCCGATCCCCACAGCCACCGGCAAGCGCCACCCAGAGCAACCCCAGCGTGATCCCGGCACGAACTCCGGTCACAGGCCCGTGGCCCGCGGCAGAGATTCAGCAATCTGACTCTCCCGGTCGGCGCGAGCGCGGTCTTGCTGTGCCTCGAACAGCTCCACCCGCAGTTCGCGGGCCGCCCGCAGGTCGGGCTGCGCCAGAACAATCCGCGAGAGCGCCCGTTCGGCATCCTCCAACGCCCCCACATCCAGACAACGTCGGGCAAGACGCAAACCGACCGCCACCTGCTCGGGCCGAGCCATCACCTGGGCGAGGAGTTCGTTCAACTCCCGCTGCTGCGCCTGTGCTTCTGCGACATAGGCCTGGTGGCGCGCCGCTTCCTTCGGCTTCCCTTCCCGCTGCGCGACCTGCGCCAGACCGTACCGCGCCTCTCGCAGACGGGGAGAGGTCCGCAGGGCGGCCTCGAACTCGCTGCGGGCGGGGGGCAGGAGCCCCTGGCGCAGGTAGAGCTGCCCGAGTGCGGCGTGCACCCGATGCGCCTCCGGATTGTTCATCAACGCGGCGCGCAGGTGTTGTTCGGCACGGGCCTCCTGACGGGCGTCTCCTCCCAACTGAAGCAGCGTCTGCCCGAGAAGCAGATGAGTGCCCGGATCCATGGGATTTTTGGGGAGGCCCAGTTCGAGGACTTTCAGCGCCTCGTCGTACTGCTGCGTCTGGAAGAGGATGAAGCCCGCCTTTTGGTAGGCCAGCGCGAAGTCCGGCTCCAGCTCCATCGTCTTCCGGAAATCTTCCAGCGCTTCCTTCAGGTTGTCGTCCCGGAGGCGCTGCTCACCGCGCACGGCATAAGCGAGTGCCAGCTTCGGATTCTCCTTTAGTGCGAGTTCGACCAGGGGAAACACCTCATCTCGCCGTCGGAGCTCCACCAGGCACTGAGCAAGCCGCGCATAGGCGGACGCCGGCTGGCTGGCGAGGAAAGCCGCAGTTTGAAACTCCGCCACCGCCGCGTCGTAGGCACGCGCCTCCAGATAAAGATCACCCAGATCTGCGTGGTAGTCCGCCTGGTCCGGCTCCGCTACGATCGCCTCCTGCAGGCGCGCGATCGCACTCTGGCTCTCCCCACGGTCTCGTGCCGCCAGAGCGTCGCGGTACCTATCTGCGCCGGGCCCCACGGGCGGGCGGGTCGCCACCCGCCACGCAGCGATGCAGACCAGAAGTGCCAGCGTCGCCAGCAGAAGTTTCAGTCGTCGCGGTATCACAGGGCGAGCATCCCCCGCAGAAGTTCCAGCCATCGTGGTATCATAGGACCCCGTATCCTTTACGAAGAACTACCCCTCCAGGATTTCAGAGAGTCTATGGGTCGAGCTCGCCGGTTCCGTTGGTACCATCTGGCGCTGCCGCTGGTGGCGGTAGCGCTGCCGTTTGCCCTGTACTACATGGCGGAACCGGTAAGGGCGGTGCATCGCGTCGGAGATGAGTGGCTCCCGGACGAAGGCGAGTACGCCGGTGCTGCGGCGTGTCGCGACTGCCACGCCGACATCTACGCGAAGCAATTGGCGAGTAGCCACGCGAACACGGTACGCGACCTGTCGCGCAGCAAGCCACACGCTCCGTTCGGTACGGGCCAGAAGGTGCCGGACCCGCTTACCGGAGCTGAATACCAGATGGCGCTGGTGCAGGGGCGTCCCACACTTCAGGTCACTCTCGGCGGACAGAAAGTGTCCCATCCGGTCGGTTACGAGTTCGGTTCGGGCTACCATGCGTTCGGCTACCTCCTGCGCCTGGATGAGCAGGAGTGGGTCGACGCGCGGCTGAACTGGTACCGCCGACCCAATGCGTGGGGGTTCACTTCCACGCAGGAGAAGCCCCAGGCGCACCTCTCCTCCCAGCCGCTGGGTCGCCCCAACGACGCCATCCGCGCCGCCCAGTGTTTCCAGTGCCACAGCACCGTGTTGCGCGCCCAGGGCGTCGGCAAGCCGCCGATGGATGGGTCCCAGTTGCGCCTGCGCCCGGAGAAGAGTGATCTGACCATTACCTGCGAAGCTTGCCACGGGCCGATGGGTCGCCATGTCGTCGAACGCCGGCAGCGCCTCCCGGTGCAGCCGCGCTCCCGCTGGTCGGCCGACGAACTGAACCAGGTCTGCGGTCGCTGCCACGGCATTAAGGACATCAATCCGTCACACCCGGTTGTCGCACGCTTCCAGCCGTATGGCCTTTCGCGCAGTCGTTGCTTCCTCGCCAGTGGCGGTGCGATGAATTGCAATACTTGCCACGACCCGCATGACAACGCATCCCGAGACGCGGTTTTCTACAACGAGCGCTGTTTGCATTGCCATGGTACGACACCGCCTACCGCAATCCCAAAGACTCCGCGAGTGCAGGCGCGTCCGTGTCCGGTGAACCCGAAAGCGGGTTGCACCGGCTGCCACATGCCGGTTGACTCGACCAGCATGCCCCACACTACCTTCACGGACCACTTCATCAGGCCGTTGCCTCGGAAATGAGTGCGGCGCCCTCCTGGGTCAACAGGTCCAGGAACGCCTGCTGCGGCCGAGACAGCGCCTTTCCCTGCCGATGAATGATTGCCAGCGGGCGCCGCACACTGTGATTGCACACGCGCAGCACGTGAAGGGCGCCGGTACGCGCCTCTTCCCGTACCGCGAGGAGCGGCACGAACGAGATCCCCAATCCCACTTCCACCATCTTCTTGAGGATTTCGATGTTGTCGCACTGCATGCGGATCCGGACCCGCACTGAGTGCTGGGCGAACAGGGCGTCCACAGCGCGCCGGGTCGGAATCTCGGGTTCGAAGGCGACGAATGCCTGTCCATCCAGCTCCGGCAGCGACACTTCCGCTCGTCCGGCCAGGGGACTTTCTTGATTGCAAATGATCACAAGCTCGTCTTCCAGGAAGGGGAAGGTGACGATGCCGCGCCGCTCTTCCGGATAGGCAACCAGCCCGAGATCCGCGCCGCCGTCCTGGATCGCCCGGTACACCTGCTCCGAAAGCTTGTAGTCAATGTGGAGATGGACCTGCGGATAGCGTCGAATGAATTCTTTTAACGGCGCCGGGAGCTCGTACAGCCCCACACTGTGGACGGTCGAGAGCCGGATGGTACCCACGACCTGGTCCTGCCGCTCCCGCAGCACGCTGCGCAGTTCCTCCACCCGCTCGAGGATGTCGCGTGCATATTCGTACACGACCTTTCCCTCTTCCGTAACCAGTACCTTCCGCGTGGTGCGCTCAAACAGACGGGCGCCCAGTTCCTCCTCAAGCTTTTGCAGGCTGAGGCTTACCGCGGGTTGGGTCACGAAGTTCCGGGCGGCCACCCGCGTGAAACTCTGCTCGCGCACGAGATCCACAAAGAGCCGCAGTTGATCCAATTCCATCAGTGGATGCTCCAGTACTTAGAGCCTATCCCAAAACCCCGGCGGCGCGGAAGGCGATGACCGCGGCGGCAAACTGGAGTGCCGCAAGATAGTTAGCGGCTTTACGATGCCAGCGGAGAAAGACGTGGCGCCACTGATGGAGCCAATGGTGGGTGCG
>SYMT01000634.1 GCA_005805375.1 Actinomycetota bacterium | reverse complement strand
GCTCCCGATTTCGTGGCGCTCCAGGAAGTGCATCGCTGGCTGCCGCCGCCCGGGGTGTTTCAGGACCAGCCGGCGCAACTCCGGAAGCAGTTGGGGATGGAGATCAGTTTCGGTCCCACCCTGGGGTCTCTGGGGGCCGGGTACGGGAATGGGATCCTGGCGCGGGTGCAGCCGGAGGAGGTGGGAAACCTCCGCCTGCCGGGGGAGGGCGAACCGCGCTGCGCGTTGATGGCGCGTTTCGGCGGGGAGGGCGGCCCGTTCTGGTTCTGGAGTACGCATCTCGCGCTGTCCCCCGAGGTGCGGTTGCGCCAGTGTGACGTGCTGGCGCAGGAACTGCGGATCGCCGGGCTGCCCGTCGTGCTGGCGGGGGACCTGAATGCGACGCCGGACAGTCCCGAACTGGCCCTCCTGCTGGATGCCGGTTTCCACCATTGCGTGCCTCCCCACGCCCCCACGTTCCCTGCTTCCTCTCCCTTGCTGCGACTGGACTACTTGCTCGCCACCGAACACTTTGGACCGGGCCGCTGGGAAGTCGGGGAGAGCCTGGCCTCGGATCACCGGCCGGTTTTCGCGACCGCCACACTCTCCTGAACGACGGCGCCGGTGGCAAAGAGGAAGGAAGGCGGAGGGCCTGCGACAGAACAGAACGGAGGGGCAGTCTTCAGCGGTTGTCGGCGCCAGGGTGGGGGCCGGCGGGACGCCGGCGGTCCCGGGGTCCGCTGCCCGAACGAAGTCGGAAACTCGAATCGGGACACTCGCACGCCGTGAAAGGGAAAGCACATGGTACGGGTTGGGATTGCGGGCATCGGGTTCATGGGAAAGACCCATTTCGGCGCTTACAAGCAGGTGGAGGGCGCGCAGGTTGCGGCCATCTTCACGCGGGATCGCAAGAAGCTGGAGGGTGACTGGACCAATGTGCGGGGCAATTTCGGCGGCTCGGGCGGAGTCGAGGATCTGAGCGGCGTGAAGCGCTACGACGACCTGGACGCGCTCCTGGCCGACCCGGACATTGACCTGCTGGACGTCTGCCTGCCCAGTTCGATGCACCGCGAGGTCGGGATCCGGGCGATGGAGGCGGGCAAGCACGTGCTCGTCGAAAAGCCGATTGCGCTGAATGTCGCCGACGCGGACGCGATGATCGCGGCGGCGGATCGCACGGGACGCCTGCTCATGGTTGCCCAGGTGCTCCGGTTCTGGCCGGAGTTTGCCGCTGTGAAAGACATTCTCGACGGCGGGCAGTACGGGGCGCTGCGGGGGGCGCACTTCAAACGGGTCATCAGCCGGCCGGATTGGTCCGGTGACGACTGGTTCTCCGACCCGGAGAAGACCGGAGGCGCGGTCGTGGACCTCCACATCCACGATACCGATTTCATCCTCTACCTGCTCGGCAAGCCGGCCGCCGTGTGGTCCACGGGCACACTGTCGGACCGGGGCCAGGTAGACTATCTGGTGACGGAATACCAGTACCCCGGCAAGAATGTCTGTGTGACCGCACAGAGCGGCGCGGTGGCCATGAAGGGGCTGGAGTTCGAGCATGGCTATGATGTCTACTTCGAGCACGCGATGCTGCGACACAATTCCTCGCACACCCCAACAATCGAGGTCTATACGGCAGATGGGGCCAAACATGCGCACACGCCGCGCATCGCGGACGCCTTTGTGGCGCAGTTGCGCAGCGCGGTGGACGGCGTGACGAGCGGCGTCCTGCCGGACGTCATTGCGGCGCACAGTGCGCGCAACTCGCTCGAGGTGGTCCTCGCCGAGAAGGAATCGGCCCGTCTGGCGCGTCCGGTGGAATTGGCGTAGTCCTGCCGCGGCGGCAGGAGCCGCGGCGAGGAATCACGAACGATACGCGCCGGCCGGCGCAATCGAGGGGCAATCCGCCCGTGATTGCCCCGCTCGGGGATGCCGGTGCTCCCGGCAGCGATGGGTTCGCCGACGCGCGGCCCGGGGAGGAGTTTCGCAGATGTTCGAACTGAAGGGAGTCGTCCCTCCCATTGTCACGCCGCTGAACCCGGATGAGACGGTGGACGAAGCCGGTCTGGAACGGCAGTTGCAGCGCCTGATCCGCGCCGGGGTGCACGGCATCTACTTTCTGGGCAGTACCGGCGAGCAGCCTGCCCTCCGCGATGCCGAGAAGGTGCGGGCGATTCGCGCGGCGAAGCGAGTCATCTCCGGCCGAGTGCCGCTCATCGTTGGGACGATGGCCGGCAGTACGGCGCGGGCGCTGGATAACATCCGGGCCGCGGAGAAGGCCGGGGCCGATGCGGTGGCCGTCACGCCGCCGCACTATTACCCGAGCGGCGGAGCGGAGGAACAACTCGCCCACTATCGGACCTGCGCGGCGGGCACCGGGCTGCCGGTCGTGATCTACAACATCCCGTCCACCACCAAGGTGATGCTGGCCCCCGACACGATGGCCCGCATTGCCGATATCCGCAACATCGCGGGAGTGAAGGACAGCAGCGGGGACTTCGGGCACTTCTTGCGGGTGCTCGGCCTCCTCCGCGAGCGCTCAGGTTTCGGTTGCCTGGTCGGTTCGCCGGTGCTGGCGGGGGCGGCGATCCTCTATGGGGCGGACGGCGTGGTGCCCGGCATTGCCAACGTGGATCCGCAGGTGATGCTGGAAGTCTATGCCGCGGCGAAAGCGGGTGATCTCGCGGCTTTGCCGGCGCTTCAACAGCGGGTGCACAAGCTGATGGGTTTGAGCGCCTTCGGTCCCAACATCGTCTGCCTCAAGACAGCGCTCGAGTTGATGGGCATTTGCCGCGCGCACACGACAGGGCCGATGCAGCCGCTTTCTGCCGACAAGCGCGAGGGCCTCGCCCGGGTCCTGCGGGAACTGGAACTGCTGTAGCCTGCGAGTGTTTGAACTGCGCAAGACCGCCCCGGATTGCCGCGCGCGCCGGGGCCGCCTGCTCACCGCGCACGGAGTGGTGGAGACGCCGGTCTACATGCCGGTGGGCACTCAAGGCACCGTGAAGGCAATGAGCCAGCAGGAGTTGGCCTCGCTCGGCTATCGGCTCATCCTCGGGAACACCTACCACTTGCATCTCCGCCCGGGCGAGGACCTCATCCGTCGGGCGGGGCACCTGCATGGATTCATCCATTGGAACGGCGCAATTCTGACGGACAGCGGCGGGTTCCAGGTGTTCAGCCTGAAGGAACTCCGCAAGCTGACCGAGGAGGGCGTGCAGTTTCGCAGCCACATTGATGGGTCGGCGCACTTCTTCTCACCCGAACGGGTGGTGGAGATCCAGGAGGCGCTCGGTTCCGACATTCTCATGGCGCTCGATGAGTGTCCTCCCTACCCGTGCGCCTATCCGGAAGCGGAGGCCGCCACGGAGCGTACGCACCGCTGGCTGGCGCGCGGCGCGGAGCACTGGCGCCGGCGGCGCGACGAGAACCCGGCCGGGATCGGCGCGTTCTTCGGCATCGTGCAGGGCAGCGTCTATCCGGATCTGCGCCAGCGGAGCGCCGAAGCGGTGGCGGCGCAGGATCTGCCCGGCAATGCCATCGGCGGCGTTTCCGTGGGCGAGCCGACTGAGGCAATGCGGGAAGCGGTGGCTCTCACCACGCCTCTGCTTCCGGAGCAGAAGCCGCGCTATCTGATGGGAGTCGGAACGCCGCAGGACATCCTGGCGTCGGTGTCCGAGGGGATTGACATGTTCGACTGCGTACTGCCCAGCCGTCTGGGGCGTAACGGCAGCGCCTATACCTCACGCGGCAGGATCAACGTGAAGAATGCCCGGTTCACCGAGCACTTCGGTCCGATCGACCCGGACTGCCCGGAGTGGTGCTGCCGGGACCACTCGGCAGCCTATCTCCGCCATCTCTACAAGTGTGATGAGATCCTCGTGGCGCGCGTGCTCAGCTACCACAATCTGGCGTTCTACGCCCGCCTCATGCAGGGAATTCGGGACGCGCTGGATGCGGACCGCTTCACGGAGTTTCGCCGTGAGTGTCTGGCTCGTTGGGAGCCGGAGGAAACCCCATGACGCCCGGGGCGCGGCCGGTAGCGGGGGCGGCGGTGGTCTGCCTGCGCGCGGATGCCGTCCTGCTGGTGCGACGGGCACAGCCGCCCAATGCGGGGCGTTGGAGCTTCCCCGGCGGCAAGATCGAGCCGGGGGAGACGGCCCGGCAGGCGGCTGAGCGGGAGGCATGGGAGGAGACGGGGCTGCGGGTCCGCGCGCTCGAGGTGGTGGATGTCTTCGACGCGATCTTCCCCCCTTATCACTACTGTGTCGTAGATTATCTCGCCGAGTGCGTGGATGCGGCCGCCGAGCCCGCGGCCGCCGACGATGTGGATGAGGCCCGATGGGTCTCTTACACTGATCTCGAGGCGCATGACCTGACGGAGGCCGTGCGCCTCGTGCTGGCCCGGGCGCGGTGGATGCAGGAGGTGCGCGGCGCAGTCCCGCGCGCGCTGGGACTGGCGCCGGAGGCCCCCCTGGATCGGAGTGCGCTGCGTACTCGGCTCGCCGGCATCTACGTCGTGACCGACGCCACCCTGATCCCGGGGCGCGGGCATGCGGAGGTGGCGCGGGCGGCACTGGCCGGAGGCGCCGCGGTGATTCAGTTGCGGGACAAACAGGCGGATGCGGGGGTGCTGCTCCCACTCGCGCGCGAGATCGGCGCACTCTGCCGAGCCTCCGGGGCGCTGTTCATCGTCAACGACCGGGTGGATCTGGCACTGGCGGCGGATGCCGACGGCGTACATCTGGGGCAAACGGATCTTCCGATCCGCGAGGCGCGCCGCCTGCTCGGGCCCGGCCGTCTGATCGGCATCTCGGTGGAGGATGAGCAGCAGGTACGGGCGGCACAGGCGGCGGGGGCCGACTACCTCGGAGTGGGCGCGATCTATGGGAGTGCCACCAAGCTCGATGCGGGCGCGCCGGTGGGCCTGGAGCAGATCCGGCGCTTGCGGACCGTGAGCCACCTGCCGCTCGTGGCGATCGGCGGCATCACCCGGGACCGCCTTCCCGCAGTACGGGAGGCGGGGGCCGATATGGCGGCCGTCGTTGGCGCGGTGGCGGCGGCTCCGGATCCCGAGACGGTGGCGCGTGATCTGGTCCGAACGTGGGGGGCGACCTGTTGACAGACCTCACAGAACTGGGCGAGTTCGGGCTGATTGCACGAGTGAGTCGCGGTCTCGCCCGCCGGCAGGTGGCGCCCGCGGCCGGGGCAATCCGCACCGCAATCGGCGACGATGCCGCGCTCCTGGCGCCGCCGCCCGGTTACGAGGTGGTGGCCACCGCCGACGCGCTGGTCGAAACCGTCCATTTCCGGCGCGACTGGTCCTCCGCGGCAGACATCGGTTGGAAAGCGCTGGCCGCCAACGTCAGCGACCTGGGTGCGATGGGGGCCGAACCGCTCGCCGCGCTGGTCACCGTGGCGCTGCCGCCGCACACGGAGCTCAAGTGGCTCGACGCGTTCTACGTGGGCCTGGGGGAGTGCGCCGCAGCGTACGGCTGTCCGGTGGTCGGCGGGGACACCGTGCGGGCCCCCTTCCACGTGGCGCTGTCCGTCACCGCACTGGGAACGGTACCGGAGGGGCAGGCCGTCCATCGTCGCGGCGCCCGCGTCGGGGATTGCGTTTGCGTGACCGGGGTCCTGGGCGACAGCGGCGGCGGGCTGGCGCTGCTCGAAAAGGGGGTGGTCCGGCGTCCTCCCGGGCACCATCGGGCCGTGCTGGGCTGGCATCGGCGGCCACAGCCTCCGGTGGCAGCGGGTGCGGCACTCGCCCGGGCCGGGGTGGTCACCGCGATGATGGATCTTTCGGATGGCCTCGCGAGCGATGTACAGCATTTGTGTCGCGAGAGCCGCGTCGGTATCCGGGTGCAGGCGGAGCGCCTGCCGATTTCGGACGCCGCCCGCCGCACGGCAGGCGAGCTGGGTGTGGAGCCGACTCACTGGGCGCTGCACGGCGGCGAGGACTACCAGATGCTCTTCACCGTGCCGGCGGCACGGATGAGTGAAATCCCCGCGCTCCTCGGGCCGCTCGGCGTGGTTGCCACCCGGATCGGAACCGTCACGGCGCGCGGGATCGAAATCGCCGACGTCGGCGGCGCCCCGCGGCCGCTGCATCCCCTCGGCTTTGCGCACTTCCGCGAGAATGCACCTGGATCCAGGTGAGCTCATGAGTGAAGAGTCGGACGGATCGGTAGTCTGGACGGCGTTTTGCGAAGTGCCGGGCCTGGTGGCGAATCCGGGAGGAGAGCCCGGGCGGCTGTTCGAGAACTCCCGGTATCAGGTCGTGCAGCGGGAATTCACGACGGGGCCGCTCGGCGCCTATGTCCATCTGACCATCCGCAACCGGGATGGCGGCCGGCAGCGCGAGTGGGGAGACTTCCAGCGGATCAAAAACGAACTGGTCGGCCCTGACTGCCAGGCGGTCGAGATCTACCCGCCCGAGCGCGACGTAGTGGATATCGGAAACTACTATCACCTCTGGGTGTTCCGCGAGTACCGGCTGCCGATTGGGCTGGCGACCGGTATTTGATCCACATCCCGGCCAACGCACACCTACCTGGCAAACCGCCGCGGTCCTTCGATGAAATACTCCGCGAGCAACAGCGGAACAGTGGTGCTTTTCGCGGCGTAGGAAAATGCAGCAGGCTGCTCCCCCACTCCCGAGGACCGGGGAGCTCGTCGAGGTGTGGCTCTCGGCTCCATCGCCGATGTAAGAGCCGATTCAAGAGCGGTTCCGGGCAGTCCCGGTCTCCGGTGCTCGGGGTGGAGCCAACTCCGGACCCGGACGTCTGGAGCGCCAACGCCAGTTGGCGGGTGTGGGCCGTGGACGAGCCGGAAGGAGAGCGCACCGAAACCGTCTACGACCACCTGGGGCGGGCCTGGGCGACGGTGGACCCCTGGGGCGGCGTACCACGTATGCCTACGACGCCCTCGGCCGGGTGGTGGCCCGGCAGGATCCGCGCGGGTTCGTCCACACCACGGAGTACGACACGGCGGGCAACGCCGTTGTCGCGGTGGATCCACTGGGGCGCCGCGTTACCACGAAATACGAAGGGCGGCGGCAACCCTACGAGGTGCAGGACGCCCTCGGCTGGCGCACCACGACGGGGTACGACGCTCTCGGTCGGGTGCAGGCCGTGCGGGACGCCTCCGGGCAGCGGCGCACCACCGAGTACGATGCCGTGGGGCACGTCGCCGCCACGGTAGATCGCCTGGGGCGCCGCACCAATTACCAGTACGATCGGGGGGGGACCAGAGCGAGGTGGAGGACGCGCTGGGGCGGCGCACCACGACCGAGTACGATGCGCTCAACCGTCCCGAAGTAGAGCGCGACCCACTGAACTACCGGGTCACCACCCGCTATGATCGCGTGGGCAACGCCCTCTCCGTGGAGGATGCGCTCGGGTACCGGCACACCACCCACTACGACCGGCTGCGTCGCGCCATCGCCGACGAGGACACCCGGGGCAACCGGACCACACGGTACTACGATCAGGTGGGCCGGGTCACGCTGGAAGAAGACGCGCTGGGACGGCGGACCTCGAGCAACTACGACGTGCTGGATCGCGAGCTCGACCGCCGAGGCCCGGACGGGCAGCGGTGGACGCAGGTGCGGGATGCGGCGGGGAACCGGCGGGAAAGTGGGTTTCGCCGATCTGGGCAAGGCGCTCAGCCAGGGGCACTCGGCACGGCGGTGAACGCGACGAGTGGCCGGGTGCAGGCAGGGATCGCGGCGGCGGTGGAGGAGCGGGCGCCGTGGCTGCAGGCGGGGGTGAAGGGGGCGCACAAGGCGTGGGAGGAGCTGGTCCGGCTGCTGGCGGGGGCGGCGGGCCGCGTGCAGGCGTGGATCGCGAGGCTTACGGCAAGACTGCGGTTCACACTGAACCGCCATCCGGTGAGGCACGCCCGTGGGCGTCGAAAACCGCCCGTGCCCACTCCCGGGACCCTCTCGCCAGCCTGGATCATCAACAATCTCGAGGGGACCACGGACATTGCGAACGAGGTTTCCGCTGACATTCGTTCTGGAGACATTAGAGTTCATATTTTGGAAGAATGAAGCTTTTATTTTTAGCATCTCATCTTCACCCAGGGCGAGTCTGCTGCGGGGACCAAGGCATTTTTGGTGGAGAACCGGATCTCTCTTCGCAAATCTGCTGCTGACATCGCATCGGACGCGGTTCAAGAAGGAGGACACGCTCTCATATACTATTGGAAACAAAGCGACAGCGGTCAGCAAAGGCTGCTCCGGTACGTCCGGGCCCTCGGGGGCTCACGCATTGACCAGCTGACGGAGAGGCGGGAGGAGATTCTGACGCACTGGTGGGAACGTCAATACAGAGCCTGGGTAGGGATGGAGCCTGAGTACAAGACCCCGACGGACATGATGAAGGCGAATCGGAAATGGTACAAATGAGAGCCTGGCAGGCGACGATGGACGATCTCATTTGTGTGTCTAGCAACGGCGTCGTACCGCCGGAGGGGTGTGATTCCCTGGTACGGTAGATTAGGCGGGAGCAGCCATCCCTTTCAACGCGGCAAAGGGCCGCAGATCGAGCCGCCGCTGGGTGAGGAGGGCGGCGCGCAACCGCAACACCGGTTCGGCCGTCTCCCGCTT
>SYMT01000633.1 GCA_005805375.1 Actinomycetota bacterium | reverse complement strand
TGGCTCCCGGATCGGTCCTGCTGGTGCAGCGCCTCCCTCTCGCCATGTTTCCGCCCGCAGCGGACGATGAACCACCGGATCTGCCGCTCCGACCGGCCCCCCAGCAGGGGCTGATCTCCCCGAGCGAGCGGATTCAGGTGCGCCTCTACTCTCGGGGAGAGGTTCCGGTGATGGCGGCGCTGGCGCGCACCCGGACGGGATGGTCCGATGCCTTCCGTGCGTTCGCACGGGACGGGACAGAGCCGACCTCCTCGGGCAGTTCCATATCTTCCGGCGTTGGCGGCAATGAGACTTGGCGTCGGGCCGAGTTTACCAGGATGTTTCGGATTCGCACCCCGATCGTGCGGGTCATGATCCCCTTCGTGCGCCGCTCCGGGCTTACCACCCTGGCGCGCTTTCGGATCGAGAACATTCCGTTGCCCGAGCTAGAGCAGGAGCGGGCCCCGGTGCGGCCCCTGGAAGCCGGCCCCTTCCGGGGGGAAATGCTGGTCCCGGAGCACCCCTTCTTCCGCCGCGATGGGGCGATCCTGAGCTGCCGGGTCACCGGTCGCCCGGGCGTCCCGGTAGGCGGGACGGTGGTGTTTGGGCTTTCGGCGCACCTTGGGCGAGAGTGGGGCCCGGTGCGCTGGGTGGAAGCGCCGGTAGACAACGACGCGGTGGCGCGGGTCCCGGATCTGGAACCGGGCCGCTACCGGGTGGTCCGCACGTACCTCGCCGGCCAGCCCTTCGGGGCGGCTCCGGACACCCCCTGGCCATCGCTCGTCCACCTCACAGCGCCGGGAGCGGCGATCGTGACGAACCTCAAGATGGGCGCCACAACCGACCTCCCGGCACTGCACCTCGGAGCTGGGTCCGCGCCCACGCGACCCTCCAACCCGGCCCCGCGCTCGAACCGGCCGGTGAGAAACGAGCGGATGCCATGAGGCGGTCCTGGCGGGTGGGTCTGGTGCTGGCGCTCCTGTGCACCGCTGTAGCGGCCGTGCGCGCCGACCGGGGAGAAGTACGGCGGATCACCCTCCAACTCCGGGAAGTACCCCTGTCCGGAGCAGCCGCCGCGCTGGAAAAGGCTTCCGGAATCCCGATCTCGGTGTCCGGGGCCGGTCCGCCCTCCGGCGCCGTTGCTGTCCCGGAGATACGGGCCAGCTTTGACTGGCGGGGAGTGCCGTTCGCCCGAGCCCTGCGGGACGTCTGCACCCGCTACGGGCGGCAACTCTCCGGGAGCATCGCCGGTTATGTGCTCGGGCGGGACCGTTCTCCTGGAAGCGCGGGGGCGTCCCTGGACGAAGACTTCGTGCGCGGCGGCATTCGTGTTTCCGTCTCCCAGGTTCAACGGTCGGCAGCCGGAACACGGGAGTTCGTCGCGAATCCCGACGTGCAGTTCGGAACCACGGGGCTCCCCCTGATAATGCAACTGCGGGCTGAGGTCGACGCCGGAGATGCCACGCTGATCGCCCGGGTGGAGAACCTCCGGGGACGGGACGACCGGGGTGAGCCGCTCTTCCCGCAGGCGAACTACTCGTCCGGGGGACTGGGTACCCCGGGGCTTTATCCGGATCAGTGGAACACTTTTGTCTACCTGACGCCGCCTGCGCACGCCGCACGCCGCCTCGCTTTTCTCGAAGGCGACCTGTTCCTCTATCGCTTCAGCCGGGACCACACGGTCGAGATTCCCCTTCCCGTGTCCGAGCCACTGGTGCGCCGTCCGGTGTCCGCCGACCTGCTGGTGGTCCTCTCCCGGTATCGGCCGGCGGGAGCGCTCTCCGTGCCTGCTCCCCCCAACCCGTTTCCGGACCTGCCCCCTGACCCTGGCGTCCTACGGACGAGCCGGCCCGGACTCGGACCCAACGTGCGCCTCCGCGTCTACACCCGTGGGGACGTCAATGACCCGGCGGAAGGGTTCCGCCATTCAAACTTCTCCCGGTGGAGCGCCCTGGCGGTTTCCGGCCGGCGCTACCGCGCTGAGACACTGAACCAGAACGGGACCTCCGATGGAGAATGGTCGCTGAACGACACGACCCTGCAGTTCCCCGGAGTCACGGAATCCCTGAAGAGCGTGACCGCAGTTTTCCTGGAGCGCCGTCAGCCCGTGCGGGCGGTCACGTTTCGATTGCGAAACATTCCCCTGCCACCGCTCGACACCCCGGTGGAGGCGCGCCAGCCCCTCCCGTTCTTGCCCGCCGAGTCGGGTCTGCAGGCGCCAATCCCATTCCCGTATCGCCGGGAACCGGGGGCGACGCTCACCATGCGCGTTCTCCCACCGGGGGGCAGGCCGGAGGCCGGGGTGCTCCACCTCGGGCTCGCCGCGACCCGAGCCGGCGGCTGGGAGCCTCTCTCCTGGCTGGAGCTGCCGGTGGCGGCGGACGGACAGGTCCGGGTGGACCACCTCCGACCCGGGAAGTACCGGGTGGTTCGTGCCTATCAGCGCCGGGGCACCCCCACGGCCGCACCGCCCGTCGCCGGTATCTCCGGGCGCTACCGAAACGGAGAAGCCGAGGCCGACCTGAAGGTCGGACAGACGCTGGAATTACCGCCTCTCCAGTGGATTCCAGAGGAGCCGGCGCCCGCGCGGTCTCCCCGGCGGTAGGGGCGGGGCGGGGCTGAACCACGTGGAGTTTGCCCGCGAGGGCGGGAATGTGGAGGTCGAGGTCGCCTCCGGCGAGAACCACACCCCGGACCCCACCCCCGGCTACAATGGTGGGTGCCTCCACTCCCTCCTCCGCTGGATCCCGCTGCGCCGAAGTCGCGCGACATTCGTTGGAACTTTCTCGCTGCGGTGGCGGACGCCGCCGGGTGGGGCATCGGGATGGGTCTCGTCTCCGAGACCACGATCCTCCCCCTCTTCCTCTCGCACCTCACGGACAACCCGGCGGCAGTCGGCCTCGTCCGGGCCACCATGTATTTCGGGTGGCTCGTGCCCGGCATTCTGGTTTCCCACTGGGTGGATCGGCTGCCGGTCGTCCGCTACTCCGTGGTCTGGATTGCAGTGATCGAGCGAGTGGCGATGCTGCTCATGGGGCTCCTCTGCCTCTGGCCCGGGCGTTCCAACCCGACGGTGCTGCTGTGGGGCTTCTTCGCGTGCTGGTTGGTGCTGAACGCCGCGATGGGGGCGAATACTCCGGGATACTTCAAGCTGATCGCCAAAACAATCCCACCGGAACTGCGGGGGAGGCTGTATGGGGTCGGCGGAGCGCTCTCAGGCGTGGTAGGCATGGGCGCGGCGTGGGCGGGAGGGCACTCCCTCCGGGTGTGGGGGTTCCCGGGCGGATTTGCTGCGTGCTTCTTCGCGGCGTGCGTGGTGCAGACCCTCACGGTCATTCCGCTTGCCTTCATGCGCGAACCTCGCGGCGAACCGGGCGCCGCAGCGTCGGCAGGGCCCTCTGCGCGGGCCATCGGCGAGTTGCTGCGCACCGATCGGCGGCTGGCCTGGCTGGCGGCGGCGGCGGCGGCGTTCGCGGTGAACCAGATGATCGGCGGGCTGTATTCTACATTCGCCATCCAGCGGTTCGGCGCGGACGATGGAGACATCGCGTTCCTGAACACGGTCGCGAACGGCGCTCGTGCGGTGGCTTTCCTGCTGGTCGGCTGGATGAGCGACCGTTGGGGGAACCGCTGCGCGCTCATCCTGGGCGCGTGCGCCGGGGTCGGAGCCGCGGGTACGGCGCTGGTCGCACCGGGGGAGACCTGGCTGCCCGCCGTCTTCGCGCTCAGTGAGCTGGCGACTCAGGCGTGGGGGGTCTGTACCCTCAACTATGTGCTCGATCTTTGCTCAACGGCCCGCAGCGCTACCTATACCGCAGTGTTCATGCTTCTCTCCGTACCCTTCCGCGTCGGCATGCCGCTCGTTGCGGGGAGCCTGGTGCGGGCGGTGGGATTCCAGGGCGCCTTCGTGCCTGCGGTCGTGGGAGGCCTGGCGGCGCTCGCGCTCCTCCTCCTGCGGGTGGTGGAACCCCGCGCGCAGTCCCGCCCGCCGAAGGGGTGCGATTCACCGTTTGGGTAGGGGCTGCCGTCGGGAGGGTCGGGGCGCGCACCGCAGTTCCTGCCGGAGGAGTTTCGTCCCGCCGGCCGACGCCGCGGGTCGCGAAACCGTCAGTTCGTGGATCTGCTGTTCCGCTATGTCCCGTTGGCGACACCGCGTAAGCGGGAGATCGCCCACGTGGAGGTGCAGGGTCAGAGGCAGCGGACTTTTGGGCAGCGGATGGATCGCTATCGCTCGCTGATCCGCGCCGAGTACGACCTGCCGCTGAGCCAGGGGGCGTTGCTCACGGATGAGAGCCGGCAGTGGCGACCCACGACGTACCGGGAGGTCACCCCGGGTGGCTCGGTGGAGGTAACCTTCACGGCCACCAAACTGCTGGCCTGGGAGGGACAGGAGGCGGACCTGGAGACCACGGAGAATGAGTGGGCACAGGTGCTGCTGGCGTTCTTGCTGGGTCGCCGGCACCGCCGCTCCGAACCACGCCGTCTCGAAGCGAAGCTGCGGATCACGCAGCGGCTGCTGGAGAAGGGCCTCGAGAAGGCGGAACTGGAGCCGTTGGTCGGGTTGGTGGACAGCTACCTTCCCCTCTCG
>SYMT01000632.1 GCA_005805375.1 Actinomycetota bacterium | reverse complement strand
GTAACTTGGAGGAGGGCAGTGGCGGCGGCAGTGAGTTCCATAACACCATGACGTACATGATTCCGTCCAGTTGTGTCCTCTCAGATGCCGCCGTGTCTCCTCACGGGTGGGAGGATTAATTCTGCTCGGTTCCCTTACAAGCGCCGCACAGCCTGCTCGCGTCGCCGTGGAGGTGTCCGGAGATCCCGCTCCCGGCGTGGTGTGTATCAGGCGCAGCGTCCGCGGCAAGGCAGCGGTGGCCCAGCGTGGTAAGCGCCAGGACCGCTACATACAGCCACAGCACAAGACTGCACTGGTTCCGCCGTTGCGGGCCGTTAGACACACCAGACCTCGCGAAGGGACGTTACTTCAACCGGTTGCTCGGGCCTCGGTCTGAAGTGGAGTTCGCGATGGCGGCCACAACGTCCTCCTCCGAAGCCCACTCAATACACACCGCCCCAGAGCGGTGCGGGCAGTCCCTTGCGCTCCGTAAGTGCCTGGTAGGTGCCTCGTGCGCATTGAGTGTTGACATCATACACACTACAAGATACACTGTGGGTGGTTGGTGAGTTCCATTAATCCAGCCGACGCTTGAGATCGCGTCCTGGTGCTGCCCGTGCTCCCGCCGACCTTGTCGGGAGCACGGGACCTTTTCTAGGGTCGCGCTCGCCAGAGTCAGGCCGCCATCTCTTGTTGACACAGTATTGCACTCTTCCCGCCCCCACCGCCCAAGGATCAACCCGCGATGGACGCGATCCGCATCGAAAAACTTGTAGTCACCTACCCCCGGCCAGGAACCTCCCCGTTGCGAGCGGTCGATAACTTGTCGTTCGACGTGGCGCAGGGAGAGATCGTCGGCTTCCTGGGCGTCAACGGCGCCGGGAAGACCTCAACCATCAAAGCCCTGATGGGTTTCCAACCCGCCAATTCAGGCTCAGCCTCGATCTTTGGTGAACCCGTGGACGCGGCCACGTCGCGAGGGCAGGTTGGGTTCCTGCCGGAAACCGCGCTCTATTCTCCGTTCCTCACCCCGGCGGAGACGCTGTGGATGCACGGCGAGCTGCACGGGCTGGACCGCACCACCATCCGCGAGCGCGTCCAGGACCTGCTGCAAACCGTCGGCCTGGCTGACAAGGCCCGCGTCCAGAACCGCACGCTCTCCAAGGGGATGCTCCAGCGGGTCGGGATCGCGCAGGCGCTCCTGGCCCGACCGCGGCTGCTGGTGCTGGACGAGGTGTCCTCCGGGCTGGACCCGCTGGGCCGGCGCGACCTGCGAAACCTCCTGCGAGCACAGCGGGACGATGGCGTTACCGTCTTTTTCTCGTCGCACCAGCTCACCGAAGCGGAGACCATCTGCGACCGGATCCTGGTCATTCACCAGGGTCGGCTGGTCGCAGGGCGCCGCATTGAGGAGCTGCGGGGGCGTGTGCCATCCCTGGAGTCCTTCTTTGTGACGCTGATTGAGACGGGCGTGGACCCGTTGGCCGTCGTTGACAGACAAGTGCAGGCGCTCGTATGACCCTCGCTCGCGACATGCAGATTTGCCGGGCCTTTGTCATTGCCGCGTTGCTGGAGACCGTGCGGCGGCGCGAGGTGTACGTTCTCTTGGCGCTCAGCGTGCTGATGGTCGCCGCCGCGTACTCGTTCACCTTCTTTGGCGTCCACGGGCTGGAGCTGTTCGTCAAGGACATGGGCTTCTCCAGCGTCGGCCTCTTTGCATCCGTCCTGGGCGTCGCCGTCGCGGCCCGCCAACTCCCCGAAGAGATCCAGCGCCGAACGATCTACCCGCTGCTCGCGCGTCCCATCACCCGCTGGCAGCTCTTGGTCGGGAAATTCGCCGCTGCGTGGATCACGTGTGTAGTCACGTTCGTAACGCTCTCGCTGGTCGTGCTGCTGCTCCTGTTGGCGCTCCGGATGCCGCCGGGGTGGATCTTCCTTCAGTATTTGCTGGTCCGCTCGCTGGGTTTCTTGTGGCTCTGCGGGTTCGTCATCTGCCTCTCCACCTACCTCTCGCCGGCCGGCGCGTTGACGGTGGGGATGCTCTTAACGCTCGGAGCCGGAGTCTTCACCCGCACCCTGATGTTCGTGGACGGGACTTCACCCGTGATGAAGGTGCTCCTGACTCCCGTCTACGCGTTCCTACCCCAGTACTCACTGTTTGATCTGACCAAGAAGATGGTCTATGGATGGGAGCCGATCCATCCCCTTGCAATCGCGGGGCTGGCGCTCTATGGAGCGGCCATCGCGTTCTTCTGGCTGCGGATCGCCTGGCTGCGATTCCGCCGGCAGGCGATTTAGGAGCCGCGATGAGACATACAGCGCAACTACTGGGCCTTGCTGCCTTACTCTTGGCCGGAGGGGTTGGCGTCCAGGCGGCGCTGCCGGAACACCGGCGGCAGCCGGATACCTGGGGTTCCCAGCAGGTCTTTGAGGACGCTCCGGCCACGTCGCTGATCGGCGGCTTCCGAACGACCACCGCCTCGTGGCTCTTCGCCCGCGCCCAGGAGTACCTGCACGGCGGAGTGATGCTCCGCGCGGCGACCACTCAGGAGCAGGAGACCGGGGCGCCGCTTGCTACCCACGGCGATGAATTGGAGAGCAACCACGGCGCAGAAACGGGCGTCATCCCTCCTCCCGGGCGAGATCCGCGCTGGGTGTGGGGCATGCTGGAGCGTGAAACGCAGCCCTACATGGATGTCCGCAGCCATCGCCACCATGACCTGAGAGAGGCGCTGCCGCTCTATCGGATGATGACCTGGTCGGACCCCTACTTCGTGGAGGCCTACTCGCAGGGTGCCTATATGGTCTTCTCGGGCGCCGAAAGCCAGAACCTCCAACGCGCTCTGGACTTCCTCAAGGAGGGCCTTCACTACAACCCCCGGAGCTGGCAGCTCCACAAGGACTACGCCCACTATCACCTCTACAACGTCCGCGATTGGCGGATCGCCCGAGAGTACTACCTCAAAGCTATCAAGCTGACCGAGGGGCTCCCGGAAGACAAGGTGAGCGAGAGCGAGTTGGAAGCGGCGTGGATCGGCTTGGTTCAGGCCTTGCGCAAGCTCGACAACAGGGACGAGGCGCTTCAGTGGGCAGCCTTGGGGATGCAGCGCGACCCCGCCGCCCCAACCTTTCGTCGCATCTTCGAGCACTACGGCGTTCCGGTCCCCAAGCTCCGTAACCTCAAGGCTCGCCAGAGCCACTGATCCATTCGTCTTCAGGAGTCGTGCTGAATGCTGGACACACGTGAGTCTGCTCCGATCTCGCTGCCTGTCAACTCCCGCTGGAGAGGGCGGACCGCCGCGCTCCTGTCGCCGGTGCGTGAGGCGGAGCCCGCGGAAGCTCCGTCTCTCCCAATCCGTCAGCCCACCCGGTCTCGGTGGAGTGCGATTCCGGGCTCGGTCGGGGGGAGGGTGAGCTTTCAGGGGCCATTACCGGGGTTGCTATTCGCTGCAACCCTCTCCGGTCTCTGCGGCGCGTTCTTGCACCCAAACGGCTATGCGTTTCTTGCCGCCCTCCTCGCGGTGCTCATCTTGGGGGTGGCGTGTCCGCTGGTCGCCACGTGCCGCCTCAAGGCGTACCTGGAGTTCGAGCACGCCCGCATCCGAGAAGACGAGCCGGCTCATGCACTTCTGCGCATCACCAACCGCGGCTTCTGGCCCGCCTTTGGCCTCGTGGTCGGGGGCCGCGGGTTCCCGGTCGGCGTGGGGCTGCCGGGCAGCTCCGCCCGCCCGCGCGGTCGGCAGGAAGTTCGAGGCAACTTGGGTCGCTTGCCCAGGGGCAAGTACCCGCTGGCGCCTCTGTCGCTGGTAAGCGCGTTCCCCCTGGCTCTGGTGGAAGCCGGGCCGGCCATCGAAGTGCCGGCGGCGCTGCTCGTCTGGCCGCGGACGTTTCCCGTCGGAGAGATGCCTGAACCGGACTGCCCACTTCAGCGGGAAGGCAACTTCGAGTCGCGGCGCGTAGGAACCGGCGGCGATCTGGCGGGATTGCGACCGTACCGCCAGGGCGACTCTCTCCGTCAGATCCACTGGCGCCAGACCGCCCGACACGACCGCCTCATCGTCTGCGAGCGTCACGCAACGCGCGTGCCCCGCATTCAGGTCCTCCTGGACACAGACCCGCGCTCGCACGTCGGGGCGGGAGGAGACGGGACGCTGGAATGGGCGATCCGAGCCGCGGCCTCTCTGGGCGAGACTTGGGCCAACCAGGGCGCGGAAGTACTGGCCTGCTTTGGAGACCGGGTGCTGCCCGGTGCCGGCGGACAACGCCAGGTCCGCGATCTACTGGACTTGGCGGCGCGAGTCCCGGCCGCTGGCTGTAGTCTGCAGGACACCTGGCGAGCAGCCGAGCGCTGCCGCGATGGCTCCCCGCGGGTGCTTGTATGCACGGACCGGTCACTGGAACACCACCAGGCGTTCCCGGCAGAGCCGGACCTGTGGCTCGTGGTGCTGCACTGTGCCGGCTTCTCTTCGGAAGCTCAGTCGGCGACCGTCCGACGCGCGCGGGTGCTTCACGTCGCCGACGCAGCCAGTATGCCGATGGCGCTCCATCGCGGCTGGCTGCAGTCCGCCGGTGGCCGCTGATGCTCGCGACGCGGCCTGGAACCTGGCTACAGGGGCTGACACTTTTGATGTCCGCGCTCGCGGCGGCCGCTCTCGACCATTCGCTTGCGCCAACCCCCGCGCCCATCGCGAGCCTGGTCGGGGCCTGCCTGATCTACCTGGGAGCAACTGCAGGCTGCTGGGCCATCGGTCGTCGCTGGTGGCAACGGCAAGTCTCGGCGGACTGCCGGCTCGGATGGGTCGTCCAGGCCGCGCTGGCGGTGACCTTCGTCCTGCCGTTTGCGCTGGAGCCGCTGACGGGGTGGGCGGCCAATACGGTCAGTCCCGAAGGGGCCCTGCTCTTGTTCGGGCTGCGAAACGTCGGTCTGGCGGCCTCCGCCGGCTCTTGGTGGGAAGGCGGCCTCCGTTTGGGGGCGCTCGCGTCCCTCTGCGAGATTGCCTTCGCGTTCTCACTCGGAGGCGCGTCGGCCGCCGCCGGGGTCGTCGCCCTGTATCTGGCCGTGGCGGTCCTATGGCTACATCGCTACTCGTGGGACGCGCGATCCACGCCGGGCGGCCGCGGGCGCGCACAGCGATGGTTGGGCGCCGGCGCATGTGTGGCGCTCGTAATGATGAGCTTCGCCGGGGCGCTCGCACAGCGCGGTGCGGAAGTGGGTGCGCTGGAAGGCTGGTTCCCCAGCTCCGGGGGCTCCCGC
This sequence comes from Actinomycetota bacterium, assembly GCA_005805375.1. GTDB lineage: Bacteria > Armatimonadota > SYMT01 > SYMT01 > SYMT01 > SYMT01. Next base: position 2,018 of record SYMT01000632.1, on the reverse strand, counting down.
GAGAAGCACGAGTTCGCCCGCGGGGGAGTGAATGATGGCGAGGACCAGGTCGCCGCAACAGATCGCGCCGAGACCACCGGGTTCGCGGACAGCGAGGTCTTCCTGGACACTCCCGACTTCACCCTCTTTGATGTCTCGAATGATCTATTTGGGGAGCCGGAGACGCGGCGAGCCCAACAGAAGGCCGTCAGCCTGGCAAGCGACAAGGTGATCGAGACGAAGAAGGAAGCGCCGAAAAGTCACGCTCCTTCGCCCGAGTTCAGCACGCTGCGGCGCACTCCAAAGCGCCGCAACATCCCGGAGCCCCAGCTGGCTACGGCCCTCCTCTACGTGCGCGGGCGGACGCCGCAGCATCTGGGGCTGACCGCCTATGATCGCTTCGATGGCGATGTCTGGCATGTCGCGCCGGTCGGAACGGAGGAGATCCAGCTCCAGCGTCAGTGGCGTTCAGACTGGTTCCAGGTGCTGGACAGCCCGAACGCCAATGTGTTCCGCGGCCCGGAACGTTACGAGGTCCGCATCGCCCGGCTGAACACCGCCTCCGTGCCGTCTCCGCCGCACATCACGCGGTTCCAGATCCGCAGTGTCGACCGAGCGGACATGTTTTGCTGGTCGCACGAAGCGCTCCTGGCGATGGATGTACGCCGGATCCCCGTGGGCACCACGGTCCGCGTGGAAACGCTGCTTGCAGACGAATCCCGCTTGGAGACCGCAGAGTTCTCACGTGACAGCGGTCTGCTGGATCGCTATCTGGATGTGCCGCCGGGGCTCCGCTACTCACAGCGACTGCGGCGGCTGGTTGACGAAGTCTCCCGCAGCTCCTCACCCGGATGGGGCCAGATCCAGAGTGTGGTACGCCTGCTGCGGGAGCGGTGTGTTCTGGACTCCCGGGCAGTCGCTCCGGTCTCCGGGGCGGATCCCGTTCATCACTTCCTGTTCGTCACCCGTCGCGGACCCTCGTACCTCTTTGCCACCGCCGCCGCTGTCATCTTGCGCCACTTGGGTTACCCCACTCGTCTAATCAGCGGTTTCTACGTGCGGCCCGAACGGCACGACGCGAAGTCCAACCTCAGTCTCGTCGGCGCCCAGGACGTTCACTTCTGGCCGCAGGTACTGCTGGATCCCCCGTTGGGGGGTGTGGAGCGACGAGCCTGGTTGACCCTGGAACCTACGCCCGGCTGCCGCGTCCTTCAGCCCCGCGTCACCTTTCAGGAATGGGTGGTTGCTGCGGTTCGTAACGCCCTGGCGATGCTGCTCACGCACTGGGCCCCCACCGCTTTGGCCCTTGCTCTCTGCTGTCTCCTGTGGGCCGGTCGCTTGAGACTCGCCGATCTCTACCTCACGTTGGCCGTGCGGGTTCTTGGACGCCGGAGTGCTCGTCGCCGCATTCTCGGCACGCTGCGGCTGTTGGAGACGCGCTGCCGCTGGGCAGGCGCCCGAAGGCCTTCGCATCGCACCCTTCGCGCCTGGCTTGGAATTACCGGCTCGTTGGAGGGCGACGAGCGAGACCTCGATCGCCTCCTTCACCTAGGGGAGCGGCTGATTTTCAACCAGGCGCGGCGGACAGACGCGGAGCCGCCGGCGCCGGCTGACCTCGCTGTCCTCTGCGATTCGGTCTTGCGAGCGTGGTCGCATAATCGTTTGCGCTCGCGCCTGGCGCCCCGTCCGGCGCGGCAAAGTGGCATTCTTGCGGCTCGGTTGGTATTCCGCCGCTCGGCAATGGGAGGATAGAGTGACAGCTACGGAGACACTTGCCCGACCGCCACGCACCGCGAACGGGGGTCCACCCGTGCTCGCGCTGGTGCAGCGGCTGCGGGACTGCATGAATGCAGAGCTGCGCGGTAAGTCAGAGACCGTGGAGCTGGTTCTGGCGTGCCTGCTCGCGCGCGGCCACCTGCTCCTCGAAGACTTGCCGGGCCTGGGCAAGACCACGCTTGCCAAGACCCTGGCACAGGGTGTTGGCGGTCGCTTCTCCCGAGTCCAGTGCACGCCGGACCTGCTGCCGGGGGACATCACCG
>SYMT01000631.1 GCA_005805375.1 Actinomycetota bacterium | reverse complement strand
CAGATGCTGGCGATGGGCCGCGCCTTGATGGGGCGACCCCGCATCCTTCTGCTGGACGAACCGTCGCTGGGGCTGGCGCCGTTCCTGGTGCAGGACATCTTCCGGATCATCCGCGAGATCAACTCCCGGGGCACCACCATCCTTCTGGTCGAACAGAACGCCCATATGGCGCTCGGCATCGCGCGGCGCGGCTATGTGCTGGAAACCGGGACGGTAGTTCTCAGCGACACGGGACAGGCACTGCTCCACAACCCGCAGGTCCGCCACGCCTACCTGGGCGAAGACTGATTGGGGTAGAATTGAGCGGCGCGGCGGGCCGGAGAACCTGCGCGCCGGAACGCAATCGAGCACCATGAATCATCCTACCGAGCTCCGTTACTCAAAGACACACGAGTGGGTTCGCCTTGCCGGCGACCGCGCCACCATCGGCATCACCGACTTTGCCCAGCACGAGCTGGGAGACGTCGTCTATCTGGAACTTCCCGAACCCGGGAAGACCTTCCGAGCAGAGGCGCTGTTCGGCACGGTGGAGTCCGTGAAAGCCGTGTCGGACCTGTACACGCCCCTCTCCGGCGAAGTGCTGGAGGTGAATGCCGCACTCACCGAGGATCCCGGCCGGATCAACAGCTCGCCGTACGACGACGGCTGGATGCTGGTGATACGTATCAGCGAGCCTGCCGAGGTGGCGAACCTGCTGGATTCCGCTGCTTACGAGGCGTTCACCGCCGAACAGTGATGCGCACCACGGGTGGGGGGGCGCCTGCCGCGGCGTCGAGCGAGCGTGCCACCGGATCCACTTCTCCACCCCCACATGTCCCTTGTCCCCTGCCGCGTGAAGAGTGTTCCCTCCCGGCGCTGCCGGGGGCGGCGCTTTTTGCCCAGCGCCTGAAAGGCACTCCCTGGTGTGTCCTCCCGCTGCTGGCCGGCGCGGGACCCGAACACATGGCGACGGACGAAGCGCTGCTTAACGCCGCCGCACAGGAAGCCATTCCTCCCACCCTCCGGTTTTATACGTGGAGCCCCCCGGCCGTATCGCTGGGACGTTTCCAGCGCCCGGAGGGGATCCACCTGGATTATGCCACGGCCCGGGGATGGGATATTGTCCGCCGGCCCACCGGCGGCCGGGGAGTCCTTCACCAGCATGAGTTGACGTATGCGATCGTGCTTCCCCCCTCGGTGGTCCACGGTGTGGGCGTGCGGAGCAGCTACGCGGTGCTCACCGGCTTGCTGGAGGCGGGGCTCAGCGCCCTGCTGGGTCGGTGCGAAAGGAGCGCGGAAGGGAGGACGGGGAACGAGCCGGACTCCAGCGCGGCGGGTGCTACCGCATCCGGCTCCGCCGCGCGCACGCTCCACCAGCCGAACTGTTTCGCCCTGCCGGCGGAGTGCGACACACTGGTCGGGGGGCGCAAACTGGTGGGAAGTGCGCAGGTGCGCCGGGACGGAGCCCTCTTGCAGCATGGCGCGATCTTGCTGGACGCGGAACCCGAAGCATGGCAGCAACTCTTCCAGGAAGTGGGCCGCGTCATCACCTTGCGAGACCTGCTCGGCGCACGTCCCTCTCCCGAGTGCGTCATCGCCGCGCTCTGCGGCGGCCTGGAACGCGCCGGGATCGCATTCCGTTCCTCCAAACCCGGGGACGGAGCCGGCGACCTCCTCCGTCCGTGGCCTGAGCGGGGGACACCCGGACCGCGCCTCTCGCCCTGAGAATAGGAGTCAATCGGAGTCGTGGGTACCTGGGTATCCACCTGCCGGATCGCGGCCGCGGTCACTCCGGGGGCGCGGTGTATCCCAGTGACCGCAACAGGTCCTGCAACCGCCGGTGTTCGAGTTCCGCTGTGGCCGCACGCATCTCCGCCTGGGTCGTGCGGGCCGTCGCCTCCGTCGCACGCACCCGCTTCTGGAGGGCCCTGGTCTCGGCGGCTGCGGCCTGCCCTTCTGCCTGTTCCGCCGCCTGCACCGGGATCGGGATCGGTTCCCGTTCCCGGGTGGCCCACCGCAGCCAACTCTGCCGCACGTTCGCAAATGCTCCGACCCAAAGAACCAGCTTCAGTCCGATACCCTCGCTGGGCCGGCCTCCGCTCGTTTCCGGCAGGAGCGCGATGTACCGACTCCCCACCAGGCGGTGCGCCACCACGACCCGCCGCTCATCGTCGTAGCACAACTACTCCCGCACCTGTAACCACTCGCACAGATCCCATTTGTGCGCGAAGCCCTTCCGGGCGGTAGTGGGCGACCCCAATTCCAGGATCACCGCCGGCGCGCGACCTATCTCCGCCAATACCCAGGTCTTACCGGGATAGTCATCCAAATCCAGATCCACCCAAAAAGTCGAGGCCCACACGGCGGCGCCGATTGAGGGGATTGTAGGAACCACGCTCGATGTCCGGCGCGATCAGGGCATCGAACTGGGCAAGATCCAGGGCAAGACCGAGAGTGATCAGGAACTGGGAGAGCGGCTGCGGGGCGCATTGCTCCGGAAGACATCCGAGCGTTCCGGAGCAATGCGCACGGACAGACCGGCCCGCAAGGAGTGACCGTCACCCGTCCCTCGCCCAGCGCCGCTGCGATGATGGTCGGGCAGGCCGACGGCTCGTCATAGGCCCTCGCCGCTGCGCAAGTGGACCGTCTCCCGGCGGAGCAGGCGGCTTCGCGTAGCGATGGTGCTGCCACGGTGGACGCGGCGCGCCTCCTCGCGCCCCTCGGTCAATCCGTGACCCAAGTTGCCGCGATGGCGCACGTGGAGCGACAACGTGCTTGCCGGGCCCTGATCGCGGCCGGCGCCGCCCGACTGCCTCATGAGCAGCGCCTACTTTGCCCTGGGGACAGCTCTGGGAGTACCGGGCCCGCATGGTGGCTTCCGGATGCTCCCAGCGCCACATGCGCATCTCGGCTTGGAATTCAGTGAACAACTCTTCCCACTGTGGATCGCACTCCGGCTGGACCGTCGTGAGCGCCCAACGAAGGACGAATGACATTCGGCATCGAAAGAGTGCTCCGGCCTCCCATGACGTGCACCCGACCCGGGGGTCAAGACAGAGAGAGAGAGGAATGTCGAAAATCCAATTGAGCGGGTACCGCAAGCGGCTTACCGGCTTTCTGTTGAGCTTGACCGCGATCGTTGGGACCTCGGTCCCGGCTGCCGCCTACACTATCCAGAACTCACTTACCGTCCAGGTGAACGCGCGGGTTCGCCCGGGCAACTTCGACCGCAACATCGCCGCGAACGGTAGGGAGACCGTAGCGCCTTCAGGTGCGCGAGACGCGATGCTCACCGCGGAAGTCCAAACGGAGGACTTCAACTGTGTGATCCCCATCCAGGCGGATGGCACCCTGAAGGTGGAGTACTTCGACGAAGGCGTGGGCAAGACCATCGTCTGCAACTCCTTTGATTTCAACGGCAGGCTCATCCAGCGCCTCCCCTACGTGTCGGAGCCGGGTCGCCGGGCGATCCGGTTCCTGGCCACAGGCGACCCCCAGATCGAAAACGGTGATGCCCACGGACCGGCCTACGAGAGACTCCGCGCCCAGCAGGTAATGGCGCAGATAGTTGATTTGAAGAAGAAAGACTCCCGCTATCGGGGGATCGTCGTGACGGGTGATCTCACGATGAATTCGAACCGCTTTGAGTTCGACTTCTACATGGACACCATCAAGGGGATGACCCGCTTCGTCTACGACGGCTTGGGAAACCATGACCTGAACATGCTCCGACCCCTCGATCGGATCACCCTGCCGAGCGCGCCCTACCGCTACATCCCCGACGAGATCCGCGAAAGCATCAAGACCCGCAAGCGCTCCACCCCGCGCGCCGGCTTCCAGGACGTTCACTATTCCTGGGATTGGTCGGACGTCCATTTCGTCCAGCTCAACCTGTACCCCGGGAAAAGCCCCGGCAGGACGAGGGAGAACTTCGCGCTGAACCCGTTCGACAGCCTCCAGTTCCTGCAGGCCGACCTGAGCCGCAAAGTCGGGTCGTCCGGGCGTCCGGTCATCCTCTTCCACCACTATGGGATGGACTCGTTCTCGTCCCAGGCGGAATGGTGGACGGAAGACGAGCGAAAAGCGTACTGGGATGTGATTGCCCCCTACAACGTGGTGGCCATCATCACCGGACACCTGCACGCAAGCGGCCCGGGCGAGAGTTGGTGGAAAGTCGATTGGAACCGCCCTGCCGGGAAGACGAACGGACCGACAAGCATCCCCAACCTGGTCGCGGGCGGCGCCCGGAACGGCGGCTACTACATCGACGTGGAGATCACGAACGACAAGCTGATTGCCCGGCGCTACAAGTGGAACCTCATCCCCCGAGGCCTCCTCGGAGGCCAGACGCAGTTTCTGGATTCCTTCCCACCCGTCAAAGATCTGCCGACCGTCGAAATTCCGGTGACAATCAAGAAGCCCGGCGGGGTGCGGGTTGCGCCGTAGAGCGGGGTTACGGTGGTCAAGCTTCAGAGCGCTGCCAACAACCAGTTCATCGTTGCGGCAGATGGACTCAGTCACAATCAGGGGCTGTACTGCAAGGGGGGCACCCCGGTCTCGTTCGAGGTGGTGGGCCCGCTCAACAACTGTGTGCTCCGGGTCGTTGGGCAGGAGCTGTACCTCAGCTACACCGACGCCACGGGGGCAGTCAAGCTCTGGAACACTCCGGAGGGAGCCAACTACCAACTGGAGAGGCAGGGGAACGGCACCTACGCGATCCGGAACATTAAGTACAATCAGTACGTCTGGCTGTCCGGGGAGTCCCCGTACTTGACCCGCCGGGGCGACAAAACGCAGGCGACGGGGCAGTGGCGCATTCAGGGGCTGCCGTAGAGTTCTGCGGAGCCCCCGGACGCGAAATCGCGTTCGGACATGGAGTGGGGAAGGGCGGTTGGTCCGGCCTTCCCCATCTCGCCTCAGGGCCGCGCATCCCGGAGCATCCCGAAGTACACGCGCTTCGGCGTCAGGGGAGATCGTTGATCCGAACCCCGGTGGCGGTGTGCACGGTAGCGGGGAAAGCCGTCGGGGCGGGAACGATGAGCGGTTCTCCGCTGCCCTTCCCACCGAACGGTGGTTTCGCTGGAAACCTCAACGTACTTGCGTTGCCCTACGTGCAGGCCTTGTAGTACCCGTAGTAGTAGCAGTTAAGGCTACAGCACTGGGAGTTCAGCGTGCAAAGCATCCCCGCGGTCTTGCAGGAGACGGCGTAGGCCGGGGTCGGCGCGGAAATGGAGAGGACGGCGGGCAGGAGAGCCGCCACACCCGCAGAGCGAGCGAAACGCCGGGCCATTTCGCGACGCGAGCACTTCGGCGCATCCGCCGGGCGCGTCACGGGGGAACGCAGCAGGTGGGCGCGGCTGAGTTCTTCCAGGGCCACCCAGACCACTTCGGGTTCGGCGGGCAGACCGGTCTTCGCCGCCAGCAACCGGGCGAGAGCGTCGGGCGCCGTCTTCCCATCACAGTGCCGCCACAGGAGGGCCGCCGACTGATTCAGGGTATGAGCCCGATGGCGCTCCGTGTCGTACACCATAACTTCTTGATCCAACTCCTGTACCAGAAGCTGATCTGTCCTCGCCTCAGGAAACATGCGTTCTCCTGACGCCTGTCCGGCGCCGCCTGCGTTTCGTTCGTTCATTGATTGGAGTGAGGTCGCCTGAACACGCATTCAAGCCGATCCCATGGTAAAAGATGCCGGGGCCCGCATGGCGTGCAACCACCTCGCGCGGGGCCCACCCCTCCCATTTCGGCCGACCAACGCCGATTCTCCAGACTGTGCACCGGAATCCAATTCTCCGCGGGCAGGAGCAGGAACTGGATACATCCATCCCGAAGCACCATAGGGGGCGCAGGGACGGAGCCGCTCCCTTAGCTTATCCGCATGCGGGGAGGGAGTGCAGGTACAGGAATGCTGTGGGGCTACGCCGGCGTCTGGCCGAAAGAGTTCACCAGGGGGCGTCCCCGCTCCCTGGTCGCAAACGCGGAATTCGTAGCGGAGTGGGGGTTGGACTGCACCGGGGCTCCGGCCACCTGGCTGGATCAGATGGAGCCGGGGGAGCGCGACACCCTCCTTCGCGTCCTGGACGAGAACCACCTGTGCCTGACCCTCGGGGTCTGGACCAGCTACTTCGGGGAAGTGGATGAAGTAGCCCGCCACCTCGACGAAGCGCTCGCCGCGGTTGCCCGCTGGAAGGACCGCGTCCGGGCGCCCATCGTGACCACCGGTGCGGGCAACATCCACCGCTTCGTGCGGGAGCCCTCGCTGACCCGGCAGATGGACCTCCTGGCGGAGCGCCTCCCGCTCCTGGTGCAGGGCTGCGCCGCCCTCGGGATTCGGGTGGGGATCGAAAATCACGGGGACTACTATTGCTCTGACCTCGTGGAACTGTGCGGGCGCGTCCCGGGTCTGGGCATCTTCCTCGACACAGGCAACACCTACCTGATCGGGGAAGCGTCCCTCCCCGCCATCCGCGCCGCGGCGCCGTTCACCGTCGGCACGCACTTCAAGGACCATATCGTGGCCCCACGCCTGGATGCCCGGCCACTACACTTTGAGGTGGGGCCGGCAGTGCTCGGGGAGGGCGACGTCGGGCTGCGAGAGGCCTACGACATCCTGCTGGAGCTGGCGCCGGACCCGCCCAGCCTGGTCATGGAGATTGAGATGGTGCCGCCCCCCGAACTGGATCCTCTGGAGGCGATGCGCCGCAGCGTGGAGTTCATTCGCAGCCTCCCCGTCCCGGTCGCGGAGGCCCGCCGATGAGTGGGCCGAAGCTCACGGGAGCCGTCGTAGGCTGCCGGGGAATGGGGCGGTGGCACGCGAAAGCCCTCCACCTGGCAACGGCCTGCAACCTTACCGCCATCTGCGATCTCAACGAAGCCCTGGCCCAGGAGGTAGCAGCCGAATACCCCGGCGTCCGCGCCTACGCGGACCTGGACCGGATGCTGGCAACCGAGCAACCGGACATCATCGCGATCGCCACACCGAATACGAGCCATGCTGCGCTCACCCTGCGCTGCGCCGCCGCCGGCGTCCGCGGCATCTGCTGCGAGAAGCCGATGGCGATCTGCCTGGCCGACGCAAAGGCAATGACCGCCGGCTGCCGCGAGCGGGGCATTCCCCTGATCATTCATCACCAACGCCGCATGCTGGGCTCACTGGTGCGGATGCGCGAGCTGATCGTGGAAGGCGCGATCGGCGAAGTGCAACTGCTGCGCGGTTCCTGCCAGGGGGACCTGCTGACCGATGGAACCCACGTGCTGGATTCCCTGCTGCATCTGGCCGGCGACGCGGATGCGGAACGCGTGTTCGGAGGCATTTTTCGCCTGCCGCCGCCGCCCGACGAAGCCCCCAGCATGGGCTTTCAGGCCGCCGGCGGCTACCGCTACGGCCACCCGGTGGAGAGCGGCGCCTTCGGCATCGTGGAGTTCCGCAACGGTCTCCGGGCGGAAGTCCTCTGCGGCAAACTCCACCCCGCCGGTCGCCAGTATCAGGACTACGAAGTACTCGGCACCCGCGGTCGCCTCTGGCGCACCGGCGATCGGGACCAGCCCGGTGTACTGATCCAGACTGCCGGGTCATCCGACTGGCGTCCCATTGACGCCCCCAGCGACGATCACGAGCAGCTCATGGCGCGGGTTTACGACCGCTTTGCCGCCGGCATCCGCGCGGGCACGGCCCACGAGCATCCGCTGTGCGCCGACCGGGCCCTGCGCGGCTTCGAGATTCTCATGGCAATCTACGAGGCCGCCCGCCGGCACGCACAGATCGAACTCCCGCTCCGGCAGGAGCGGTTTCCCCTGGCCCTGCTTCTGGAAGATCTCGCTGGAGGCGCTCCCTCCGGCACGATGGAGACCCCCTGATGGCGATCGCCTGTTCCACCTCCCTCGGCCACCGCCAGACCCTCGACGAAACCTGCGCCCGCCTCGCCCGCCTCGGATTTCGCCACGTGGACATCCTCGCCATAGACGGCTGGGTCCACATCCACACCCGCGATCTGGCCGCGAACTTCGAGAGCACTGCCGCGGGTGTCGAGGCGATACTGGCGTCGCATGCCCTCACGCCACTGGCGCTCAACAGCGGCGTCGGCCCACAGTTGCACGACCGGAGCGCGGAAGCGTGCGCCCGCCGGCAGGCGGAAATTGCCGGCCTGCTCCGTCTGATGCAGCGTCTGGGGGTAGGTGTGGCGGCTATCCAGCCCCGCAACCCGGACCCCCGGCGCCCGGAGGCGGAGGTCCTGTCCGACTGCATCGCCACTCTGCGGGAGCAATTCGCCGCCGGAGACGCGGCCGGAGTGCAATTCGCACTGGAACTGCACGTCCGCTCGCCCTTCGAAACCCTGGAACAGGCTCGCCGTCTGTTTGCCGCCCTCCCCGAAGCGCGGGTCGTCTACGACCCCACCCACGCGGTCTGCCAGGGTATTGATCTCACCGCATTGGACTGGGTGCTCCCCCACGCCTGCCACGTTCACCTCCGCGATGCAGCGCCGGGCCAACTACAGGCTCCGTTCGGCGAAGGCGCCGTGGACTTCGACCGCGCCCTCGGCATGCTGAAAGACGCGGACTACCAGGGGCACTTCTCCATCGAATACTTCGACGCGCCGGAGTTCGACGTGGAGGCCAGCGTCCTGCGCCTCCGGGACAAGATCGCGAGCCACTTCGGAGAATAGTCCCGCACGGAGAGTGCCCCTGTGCCCGAGTTTTCGAGGCAGGGATGACCGGACGCCTACAGTGCTCCCGAGGAGAGCTTCGGGAGCAGCGTCGCGGGAGAGAAATCCGCGAGTTCCTCCGTCCACACCTGGAAACCAGTTAGCTCCGCGACGCCGAAAGAGGTCGTCATCGCCACGTCCGCCGCGTCGCGTCCCCGCGCCATCAGCACCCGTCCGATCCGCGGTGTGTTGTTGCGTGCGTCCAGAGTGCGCCACCGGCCCTCGAGATACACCGCAAACCACGCGCTGAAGTCCATGGGGTCCGCGCTCGGCGGCACCCCGATGTCTCCCAGATAGCCGGTTGCATGCCGTGCCGGAATGTTCAGCGTCCGGCAGAAGGCGATGACAAGGTGCTGGAAGTCCCGGCACACACCCTCGCCCTCCTTGTAAGTTTCCAGGGCGGTCCGGGTCTTCCGGGCGTCGTGATAGCCGAACTCGATGCTGTTGTGTACCCAGTCGCACACGGATTCTACCCGCTGCCATCCCACCGGGGTGTGGCCGAACAGGCTCCAGGCAATCTCGGTTAGCAGATCCACCTCGCAGTAGCGGCTCGGCAGCAAGAACTGCAATATCTCGGACGGCAACTCTTCGACAGGGTGGAGCCTCAGTCCCTCGATCGTCGGCTTGTGCAGCCCGCTGTCGCTCACCACGGTCTCACCGGAGATCCGGAGGTCACCCGGTGGGGCGACGATCCGGCTGCACCGGTTCCCGAATCCGTCGAAGTACTCCCGGATCGGCAGCCCGGGTTGGATATCCAGCCGGTCGGGCAAACAAAGCGTGTCCTCGCGCGAGGGATGGGTGTGCAACACCAGTACCATCGGGGTGGGGGACACCAGACGGAAGCGAATATCGAAACCAAGGTGAAGGAACATGTCGGACTCCCAGAGGATGTGGTCATTACGTACAGATCGGCACTATGCTCGAGCTTGCCATCGGATCACATCCCAGGGGTGGGTCCGGCGGGACTTGCAAGGCGGTGCTGCAACTCTTGGGGTGGGTCCGGCGGCCCGCTCCTCCAGGCGAGGAGGCTGTGTGGTCCGGGGGATGCTCCCGCAGTTGCGGCTCATGATCGCGCCGGAGTTGGGGGGCGCACGCCGGGGCGGGGCTGAATCCCCAGGCGTGAAGGCCCACTGCCGGGAGTGTGAGCCCCCGCGCGTTCCCGCCGTCGGTCTGGGCACGGCGTCAGCAGCAGGCGCACCGGCTCTTTCCTGCGCTGCATGACTGCCCGGCAGGCTGCCTCCGAGCGCGACCTGAATCTGAACGGGTTCGTGATCTTCCACCACGATAGAACCTCCCGGAGCGTCACACCGGACCCGCGCGCTCTGCTGCTGCAATTCACTCTATCTCGACCGAGGAATTCCCCCATGTCCGCTCCTCACTCCGCATTTCTCTCCCGGCGCGTGCTGCTCGGCGGGGTGCTGGCGCTGCCGGCCCTCGCGGGTGAGGCGGCGACGGACTCGGAACTGGATCGGCGGGTGCGCGGCCGCATGCAGCGCTTCCTCGACCAGGGCGATGTGCCCGGCCTCGTCGCGGTTGTCGGCAGCCGTGCCGGAGTACAGTCCCAGGTCGTGCTGGGGCAGCGAGACCTGGGAGGTCGGCCCATGCGGGCCGACAGCCTCTTCCGGATCGCCTCCATGACAAAGCCGATCACCGCCATCGCGGTGATGCAGCTCGCCGAGGGGGGCAAGCTCGCCGTAGACGACGCAGTCGAGAAGCACCTGCCGGAGTTTCAGGGGCAGATGCTGGTCGAGTCTCGGACCCGGGACCGGGTGGTGCTCGTCCGTCCGCCACGCCCGATCACCCTCAAGGATTTGCTCACTCACACCTCGGGCCTCCCCGGAGGGCCCCCGCCCGGGATGGCTGACCTCTATTCTCGCCGCAACCGCACACTGGCCGAGGCGGTCGCCGCATTCTCTCAGCGTCCGCTCGACTTCGTGCCCGGCGAGCGCTGGGCCTACTGCAATGCAGGCATTGACACCCTGGGACGCGTGGTCGAGGTGGCCTCCGGGCTGTCTTACGAATCCTATCTGGAGCAGCATCTCTTTCACCCGCTCGGGATGAAGGACACCCGGTTCTACCCGTCCCGGGCCACCGCAGCGCGAGAGGTGCCGGTGCTGGACCGCAGGGAGGGACGTCTGGTGGCTGCCGCCTCACCGGTGGTCGGTTCCGGGGTCGGCGCGCGCTACCCGATCCCCGCCGGAGGCCTCCTTTCCACGGCCCCGGACCTGGCCCGTCTCTACCGGGCGATGCTCGGGGGCGGCGAGGCGGATGGGGTCCGCATCCTCGCATCTGAAAGCGTGCGCTCCATGACTACCCTGCAGACCGGCGCGCTCGCCACCGGGTTCGTGCCCGGCATGGGGTGGGGATTGGGTTTCGCCGTCGTACGCCAACCGCAGGGAGTGACCGCGATGCTTTCGCGGGGGAGCTACGGGCATGGCGGGGCCTTCGGTACGCAGGGATGGCTCGACCCGACCCGCGACCGGTTCGCTATCCTGATGATCGCGCGCGCGGGCCTCCCGAACGGCGACGCCTCGGATCTGCGGAGGGACCTGCAGGCGGAAGCGTGGGCTGCGTAGGCGGATCGGCGCCGGGCCGCTGTAGAATGCTGCGCCGGCGGAGCGATCGTGCAGGGGAGCCGGCGCCGGGTTGACGCAGCGTCATCGGCCTGGGGCTGCGTGGTCCTCTGGGTCACCCGCGGCTACGCCGGGCGGAGGGCGGGGAACGGGGTCGGATTCAGGCCCGCCTGGTATTCCATCGTCGGCAGGAAGATGTCGGTCACATCGGTGGGGCCCCAGAGTTCGTTCAAGAGGCGAGCGCAGGTACGGGCCAGTCCGGGCAATGCAGCAAGGAAGGCGGCGGCGGGCTGGAGGCCGTAGTCCACCACCGCCAGTTCTCCCGGAGTGCAGGCGGTGAGTTCCACGCGGGCGGGGAGAATGGCCGATACCCCCCGCGCGTTCATCCAGGCCGGGATGGCGAACTCCAGCCGCAGCCCGAATTGTGTGCCGTCTCCGGAGAAGAAGACGCGAAACCAGGGAATACCCTGGAACTGTTCCAGCGCCTCGTTTCGCTCCCAGGTGAGATAGGCGTTGTTGTCCCAGGAGGCAAGTTCCTCCAGATCCCCCAGCAGTAGCTGCGGGAGTGGGTGAGCCGCGACGGCGGTTTGGGACAACACAGCTTCTTTCTCCCGGGAGCAGGGTGGGGCACACCGGGGAGGGCGGGCTACCCTCCCTGAATTACGGCCGGACCGATGGCGGTCGGCTTGGTCACGTGCCCACCTTCACGGGCAGTGCGCAGCGTCTGGTCCAGCCACTGGGTGATGCGGTAGGTCCGGACGGTGCCGGTCAACTGCGCGCGGACCTGGGGCGGCGCTGTGGTGACCGGGATCAGATTTTCCAGCTTCACGATCGCCCAGGAGTTGTCCGTCAGCAGAAACGGTTTCCGCGTGTACCCGCCGGGCTTCAGGTTGTTTTCCCGGATGGCCCGCCAGACGTCGAGTAATTCGACGCGCAGGAACGGTTTCACCCGCCCTCCCCCGGCACGGCCCTGCGGGTCCTGGCTGCGGGCGGCCGCCATCTCGGAAAAGTTGCTTCCGTCGTCCAGTTCCTTGATCCAGGATTCGGCGGTGGGGCGGTCGGGCGCAATGATCATGCGGACGTCGTAGCGCAGCAGGTCGTCGTCTACGATTGGCGTCTCCTTCAGGACGACGCGCTCGAGGAGGTTATTGTAGTGGACCTCGTCGCGGAATTGCTTCCCCGTGAGGTTGGCCCGCAGCAGGAACTCCTGGTACTTTTCCGGCGTGGGAAACTGCTTGCGGATCTCGTCGAGCTTCTGGTCGGTCTCCGCATCGGTAAGGGTGACGCCCTGCTTCTTTGCTGCCTGGGTCAGGAGCAGACGGTTGATCATCCGATTCAGCTCCTCGTCGCCCTGAAACTCCAGCAGGCGGGCGACGAGCTGGGCGCGCGGAATCGGCTGGCCGTTGACGGTGGCGGGCGTGGTGTCCCGCGGGGTACGCCGTTCGATCTTGGCCGCAGTGCGGGTTCTTGCCATCCACTGATCCATATGGTAGCGCGTGAGCAGTGCTTCCAGGCGCTCGCGTTCCGAAGCTCCGATTGCGCCCACGGGAATCACGCGCTCCAGCTTGATGAAGACCCACTTGGCCCCGGTCAACTCCACCGGTTTCCGGGTGAAATCGCCTGCCTTCACGTTCTGCTTCTGGAGCGCCTCAAAGACCTCGAGCATTTCCATAAACATGAACGGCTTCATCCGCCCGCCGGCCGTCTTCAGGGTCGGATCGGCATTCCGCTCTCCGGCAATTTGGTTGAAGTTCGCCGGAGTAAGTTCCCCTGCCCACTTCTCCGCCTCCGCCCGATCCGTCGCCACGAGCATGCGGATCTCGTACTGTTTGAGGTCATCACTGGAGATGACCACATCCTTCATGGCGACGCGCTCCATCAGCAGGCTGCTGCGGAGTTCCTGCCGGTGTTGCTCCTCGCGGAGGCCTGCCGAGCGCAAGAAGGTCTGGTAGGCGTCATCATTCTTGAACCGGAGGCGGACCTGCTGCAGGCGGGCAGCCACATCCTCGTCGGTCACCTGTAATTTGGCGGCGGCGGCGGCCTGCTGTACCAGCACGCGGGAGATGGCGCGGTCCAGTGCGGTCTCGCCGTGGTAATCCAGGAGCCGATCCACCAGGTGCTTCCGGGTGATTTTCTCCTCATGCACCACCGCCAGCACCAGATCGTCCAGCCCTTGCGCGCGGGCCACGGACGTCAGTCCCGGCGCCAGCGCACCGACCAGGAACAACATCGCCAGGGACAGGCGGCGGCCACTCGCCGCGCCGATCGGTTTCATCATCTGTCTTTGCACTTCAACCTTCCTGAATGGCCGGGAGACTTCGCTCAATTCGGTATGATTTTCGGGTTTCGTCGAGCAGCGAGTCGAACTTCCGGGCATTGATCCTGCGCGCCGCGTCGAGGCGTTCCTGTGCAGTGAGCGTTTCCGGCCCCAGCCGCGACTCCACCCGGATCACCCACCACGTGCGGCCGAACAACAGCGGCTCCGAAAGAAACTGCCCCGGTTCCGCCTTCACCTTTTCGAGCGCTTCAAACATGATGGATTGGTCGCTGCGGAGGAACGCGCGCGGACGCAGGTAGCCTTCGCCGTTCTGGTCCAGTGACCGGCGAAGCAGTTGCTCGAACGGCGCTCCGACCCGCGCTGCCTGGAGGATCGCTTCGGCTTCGGCGCGGGAGCGCACGCGGACGTAGCGTATCGAGTACCGGCTCAGCTCACTCTCCGCCGCCGGGAACCGGGCCGCCAGCACCTTCTCCGCGAGAATATTGAAGCGGATCCGCTCCTTCCAATCCCTCTCCGTGATGCCTTCGCCTGCCAACACCGTCTGAAAGCCGGAGACTCCGGTGGCCTTGCGGAGCGCAGCGAGGCGCTCGTCCGCTTCCGCATCCGCCACCGTGATCTTCAGCCGCGCCGCTTCCTGGCTGATCACGCTGCGGTCAATGAGCTGTTCCAGCGCGCGGGGACCGAAGTATTTGACCAGTCGCCGCTGCAGGTCCGCAAAGGTGGTGGAATCCTTGCCGTGACGAGCCAGGACAGTGGTCGGAGACGCATCCCCCCTGTCCCGTACTTCTTCGAGCGACGTCGGGTAGGAGAGGTCGGCGCGGGACCGCTTCCGGATGGCGTCGCGCAACCCCGCCAGCCGGAACCCGCGTATCCTGGCGATGGCGTCTGTGCGGGCTTTGCCGGTCAGGGTCTCGTGGCCGAACTGGTTTTCCAGTTTGATTACCAGCCAGAATTCGCCGCTGGAGACCGGCTGCGGAGTAATCTGGCCCGGCCGCAGGTTCGCATCGCTCGCGAGCCGGAAAAGCGGCGGATTTTCCACCTTCATGAACGGCCCGTTGTTGACCAGGCCGCCGTTCTCTTTGTCGAGCGACTCCTGCAGCACCAGTTGCTCGAAGTTTACTCCCCGGCGCGCTTCGCGGATCAGGTCCTTTGCCTGCTGCTGCGTCTTCATGCGGGCGTACCGCACCTGGAGACGGGTCAGATCGGCGTCCCTCACCGGCCACTTGGCGTCCAGTACCTTCTGGGTGAGGAGATCATAGCGCGCTTGCTCGCGGAGTAAGGCTAAAGGCGGCGCCCCGCCCCGAGCCGCCGTGGTGGCCTCCTGTACGCGCGCGTCTATCTCGGCCTCCGTAATGGTTAGTTTGTAGCGGGCGCCTTCCTGGCGGAGGAGGCTCTCATCAATCAGACGTTCGAGCGCCCCCTTGCCGTAGTACCGCAGCATGTATTCCTGGAGCATCCCATATCGGAGGGCGACCTCGCCCACGCGGCCCACGGGCTCGTCGAGGCGCGATCCTCCCTGGCCCCGCGCCGGCCCTCCCACCGCAGACGCCAGAGCGGCCCCAGTCAGGATGGCCAGGGTACAGGTGGCGCGGAGCTTTGACATGGCAGTTTCCCTCTTTTCCAGTTTTCCACCCATTGGACGCTCACGCGGCCAGGAGCTCCTCCACCTCTCGCCGGTACGGGAGGGAGCATTGCGCCCCCATCCGAGTGACCGAGAGAGCCGCCGCTGCCGAGGCCCACTGTACTGCGTCTCGGAGTACACGTCCTTCGGCCAGTGCAACCGCCAGTGCGCCGGAGAACGCGTCTCCCGCGGCGGTGGTGTCCACTGCCTCTACGCGCTTCCCCGGGACATGGTAGCCGCCTTCGGGCGTGACGACAAACACTCCCTGGCGTCCCATCGTGACGAGCACAGTCCCCACACCCAGTGCCAACAGGCGTGCGGCACTCGTGGCCACGCCTCCCAGGCCCTCCGCCCCGCCGCCGAGCAGTTGTTCCAATTCGGTCTCATTCGGCGTCAGGTAGTTGACCTGCGCGAGTAGGCTGTGGGGCAGCGGAGAGGCGGGGGCCGGATTCAGCAGGACCGGCCGGCGATGCTTCACCGCGAGTTCCACGGCCCGTTCGACCGCGGGCAGAGGCGTTTCCAGTTGCACCACCAGCAGGTCGGCCTCGGCGAATGCCGCCTCGGCCCGGTCCACATCGGCGGGGCACAGGTGGGCATTCGCTCCGGACGCCACCGCGATGCAATTCTCCCCCTGTGGGTCTACCAAAATCAACGCCACCCCGTGTGCGGCGTCGGCGTCGTGGACTAGAAACTGTGTGTCCACCCCTTCCGCTTCAAGGTGACGGCAGGTGTGGGCGCCGAACGTATCCGTCCCGACGCGGGCGACGAAGGTGACTTGGGACCCCAGGCGAGCCGCAGCCACCGCCTGGTTTGCCCCTTTTCCTCCGTCGGCCTGGAAGAACCGGACCCCCAGCACAGTTTCTCCCGGCGCCGGGAGATGAGGGGTTTGCACCACGAGATCCAGATTCGTGGAGCCCACGACGATGATGTGAGGCTTGTGGGGCATGGATGGTACTCCCGGCAGCCGATCGCTGCTGGCACGGCGGGCGGCTCAGGGAGATGGCGCGACCGGACGGGTGTAGAGACGTTCAAACGAGTGCTGCGGCGTCCACCCAAGCAGCCGCTCCGCCTTGGCGCTCGGACCGAAGCGTCCCTGCGGCAGGCGGCTGGTGATCAGATAACGCTCCAGCGGTTTCTCGAAGGATGTCGACGGCGCGCGCAGCGCATGGAGAAACGGTGTGCCCGTGTCCTCCCAGGCAGTCGTGTAGTGGAAGACGCCGCTGCCGTCCGCCTCTTCCGGACGGTCGGCCGGGCGGAACGCACAGTAAACGAACTCGGCAATCTCCAGGCCGTGCTCTTCCGCAAACACCCGGGTCACCTCGCCGCCCAGGAACTTCGAGAGCGAGTACTGGTTGCTGCTGCCGCGCTCGGGCACGTCGTCCACCACCCGGAAGTCATCGTTGTAGTCGCAGTGCCGTCCGGTGATGACGAGCTGCGGGCCGGTGTGCACGATGCGCCGGATGCCGAGTTCCACCGCCGCCTTAGCGACATAGTAGGCGCCCACCAGATTGACCAGAAATGCCGTGCGCACATCGGGGCGAACGACCGTGCAGTTGACCAGCGCATCCATGCCCCGGGCGGCTTCGAGCACTTGTTCATAGTCGGTGACATCCGTGATCCGGCACTCGTGCGGCGCGGGGAGGACCTGGGGCAGGGGAGCCCCCGGCGATTGCGGCTTCCCTTCGGCTGCGAGTTCGGCGATGGACCGTGCATCGGTAAGGCGCAGTGTGTAGTTGTCCCGCAGGGCCCGCGTCGCCATCACCCCGACGGGGCCGCCCGCACCGTAGATCGCCACCTTGCCCGACAACACTGCCGCCATCGCCTTGCTCCCTCCGCGCCGCGTGAAACCTTACTTCCCTTCCTTCTGGAAACCAGGGCGTTCTCCCTCCCCGGTCTCGGTTCTCTCACGATTCCCTGCGGGGAGTGCCCCAAGCCGGTGAGTCGCCTCACCCCGTCAGACCCACGAATTCGATCGGGGCGTTGGGAAGGCACACTGCACCGTTCGTCCCGGGAATGGTCGGATCATGCCGATCGGGAGATAATGGTGAGCAGGATCCCGCTCACCAACCCCGTGTTTCCCCGAGGAAAGGCGTTTCGGATGAGAGTTCTCGATCGGCCCCAAGTCGGCCCGCTGTCCCGTCCCGCCGACGGGCCGGAGTTGCCGCCCGCGCCTGCGCCCGAAGACGGAACGGGGCTGTGGGAGGT
>SYMT01000630.1 GCA_005805375.1 Actinomycetota bacterium | reverse complement strand
TTCAGTTCCAGGTAGCGATTCACGACCTGCACCGACAACTGGTCTTCGTCACACTCCAACACCAGGGCGCCCTCCCGGTGCAGGCGCTCGGCCAGATGACGACGGTCGTCCAACAGTTCGAGCGCGGCGGCGCGCTCGAAGAACTCGTCTTCGGTGTGCAGCGGCAGGGCGGCTGCTTCGAGGAGCGTCGGATCGCGCATCGTCACGCAGAGGGGGAGGTGCCGGGGCCGCAACTGCCGCAGGGACTGGACCAGCTCGCCCGACGTCTCTTCATCCACCAGGTCCGTGAAGAACACCACCAGCGAGCGGCGGCGGCAACGTGTCACGATGTGCTGGACTGCCGCCGCGTAATCTACGTAGCAGTACCTGGCCTCGACGCCGTACAGGAGGTCCAGACAGACACGGAAATGGTTGGCGCCCTTGCCGGGAGGCAGGTACGCTTCGACGCCGTCCGCGACAACCAGCAAGCCGACGCGATCCCCTGCCTTCAGCACCACATGTGCCAGCATCAATGCTGAGTTCACTGCCCGGTCGAGGCGCGTGTACTTGCCGGAGCGAGCCGCCATCATCCGTCCGGCGTCCACCACAAGGAGCACGTTCTGGCTGCGTTCCACTTCGTAGACCCTGGACACCGGCTGCCGCCGTCGAGCAGTCCCCTTCCAGTCAATCCTGCGGTAGTCATCATCCGGCGAGTAGTCGCGCAGCCGCTCGAACTCGGACCCCTGTCCCGCGATCCGCATCCGGTGGACGCCGAACTCACCAAGGTGCGAGCGGCGAGCCATCAGTTCGTAACGCGCAACCTCCTTCAGATCCGGGTAAACACGGACCCGGGCGTCCGCCGGAGCGCTCCACTGGCGCAGGAGCAGGCCCGGCGCCTGCTCGACGCGGGTGTACAGGCTTCCGAACCGGTGCTGCCCGCGCCGATCCGGCGTCACCCGGTAGGTCAGGGTCATCTCCTCGCCGGGAGCCAGGGATGCGGCCGCCGGCAGCCCCTCCGGGTCCCACCCATCCGGCGGAGCATCCATGACCTCAATGCGCAACCGTACGCCCGCGTGGTTGCGCACGCGGAGGGTCACCTCGGCCGTCTCGCCCAACGAAAAGCTGCGGGGCAACTGCCTCTCGACTTCGATTTCCTCGGACCGCACCCCGAAGACCCGGCTCGCCGCCGCCACACCCGAACAGCACAATAGCCAGAGCACCGCTACCACGAACCCGCCGTCCCAGATCGGCGCCAGCAGCGCGGGCAGCAAGCCGAGGGATGCGAGCACGAGGAAGCGCCGGCTGGGGAGCATCGCGTGGCCTCAAGCCTCATCCTGTGCGGTGCAGGCGCGGCACACGATGGCGCCATCCCACTTCAGTTCCAGGTAGTCCGCCTCGGCGCCGCATCTTTCGCACACCGGCATCAGCAAGCGCCCGACCACGGGGTCCCAGCAGAGCTCAATCTCCCGTCGTACGCCACGGCGCTCCAGCACGACCGGCGCAAAGAGGCGCGGATAGATCAGGGTGCGGACTGCCGCCAGCCGGGCGGAGGGCCGCAGGCGGTACTTTGTCGTGAGCTCCGACAGGCGGGCCTCTCGCTCGAACAACGCCGCGGCGATCTTCTCCTGAAAGGCCGGCGCCCGGTCGGGGGGGGCCTTCTCGAGCCGCTTCTCCAGGTCGTGCAGCGTGCTTCGGTAATAGAGTTCCAGCCGTCCCGTTTCCGCCTGCAACCGCCGGCCTATCAGGCCCTGGAGGCGCTCGATGCGCGGTGCCATTCGTGCCTGCAGAGCCTGACATGCGCGGGTGTACGCGTCTTCCAGCGTCACTCGCACCCGAGCAGGCGCCGGGGAACTCCCGTCGGGGTCCACCTCCAGCCCGGGCAACAGCGCCGCAAACGCCTCCACGGGACGCCCGCTCCAGAGGTCCACCACCACGGTTGTGAGCACTTCCTCGCGCTCGTCGGAGACCAGCGACACCGTGAAGTCGAATTGCGCGTGAGCAGCGACCGAACGGATGGCCTCCGCCTCTGAGTGTTGTACCCGCCGAGCGCTGAACGTGACTGCCCGCAGGATCTCCCCCAGGATGGAGCGGGGCCGCACCGGGCCGCATTGGGGCCAGGTCCGCGTACATCGTCCGAATTGCCCCGCGTACTCGATGAGCCCGTCCAGCAGGTGGCTGCCGGGCAAGACAGGTTCCGCGTCCGGATGCGCTTCCGCGGGCGCGAGATCCAGCGCCAACCGGACCATCTCCCGCTCGCCGAACGCCCCGCGCAGCGCATCCGGCACGAGGACCTCGATCAGGTCGGGTTCGATCGGCTCCGCGAGGCCTCCGGCGTGCTCAATACACGCGTTGACGAATGTGGCCAGATCGGGAGCGGCAGCGGACATCTCAGCGGTCCTCCTCGGCGGGCCGGGTGGCCAGCTCATCACCGAAGAGAGCTGCGTCGAACTCTTCGCTCTGCCGGTGGCGCTGGCGCGCATCGAGTAATTGCTCCGCCAGTCTGTCGAACCCCTGCTCGGCTTCGGCTTCGTCCTGGGACCCCGTCCAAATTTCCAGCGCGAGTTCCTCGAACTCCTGGTCGGATTCCAGATTCCCGAGCACGGCCCCGATCTCACCGATCACCAGCTCGAACATGTTGAGCTTGCTGTCGAGAACACGCAGAATCTGCTCTTCCAGCGTGTGCCGGGCACAGAAATTGTCAATGAGCACGGCTTCCCGCTGGCCGATGCGGTGGACCCGTCCCACACGCTGTTCGATGCGCATTGGATTCCAGGGCAGATCGAAATTCACGATCGAGTGGCAGAATTGGAGATTCCGTCCCTCGCTGCCCACATCGGTGGAGAGGAGCACCTGCCGGTCGTGAGCAAACTCGCGCACGGCGCGGTCTTTCCCGGCCGCGTCCAGTTCGCCGCTCAGCACGGCGTGCGAAATTCCCGCCTCGTCCAGGGCCCGGGACAGGGCGTGCACTGTCTCCCGGAAGAAGGTGAACAGCACCGTCTTGTCGCCGCGCGCGGTGAGCAGGGCGACGGCCTGCTCCAGCTTGCCCTGGCGCTGGACCGCCTTTGCCTGTTCGAGCAACGGCGTTACGGCCTCCCGAATGGCGCTGCGCCGTTCGGCCAGCCCGGCCAGTCCACGGTGCAGCGCGTCCGTGCTGCTGCCCGCCTGGCGCAGCAGTGACGTGAGCGTCATGCGGTCCAGTCCCCCTGCACCCGCCTGGGTGCGCGCGAAGGCCGTCAGCGCGGAGTACAGTGCTGCCTCCTCAGGCTCGGGTGTCACCCGATGGGTAGTGGCGAGGCGGGGCGGCATTGCGATGTGGACCTGGCTGCGCGTGTTGCGGACCATCACCTCGGCGAGCAGTTGCCGCAGGCGTTCGCGGTTGCGGGGAGTGCGGGGATCTCCCTTCTGGACGAACTCCTTGCGAAAGGCGGCGCTGGTGTTCAGTTGCCCCGGCGCGAGGAGCGTGATGAGATTGAACAGCTCGTCCAGGTTGTTCTGGACCGGCGTCGCGGTGAGCAACAGGATGTAACGTTTCTTCAGCGCGTTGACGAACTTCCATCCGAGCGACGTGCGACTGCGCAGGTGATGCGCTTCATCCACGATGATCAGGTCGAACTCCTCCTTCTCCAGGACGGCGCGATGCGCGGGTTGGCGGGCCGTAGCAAGGGACGCGAGAATCCGGTCGAACTGCTTCCAGGCATCCGGTCCGGCAGCGCGGAATTCCGGATCGTCGTGCGTACGGAATTCCAGGCCGAACTTCCCTCGCATCTCCTCCTGCCACTGGCCCACCAGCGCGGGCGGCGCCAGTACCAGAATGCGGCGCGCGAGTCCCCGAGCCACGAGTTCCCGTGCGATGATGCCCGCTTCAATCGTCTTGCCCAGCCCGACTTCATCACACAGAAGAGCGCGGCCCCGCATGCGGCGCAGCACCATCCGGGCCGTCTCGATCTGATGCGGGTACTGTGCCAATCCGGTCGCCAACGCGGGTGTCAGCAGGACGTCGAAGCCGCGCACCAACGAGAGTTCCTGGGCGCGGCGGTGCAGCCGGTACTCGTCAAGATCTCGCGCTCCCTGACCCGGGCAGGGTTGGAAGAGCACCGGGTCGGGCGGTTCAAATACCCACGGAGCCGGTGGGGGCGGTTCGACCGTGGGAATGGGTGACGGCTGGTCACTGCCGGCCGCGGCGCCCTGCGATTCGCGTTCGACCGAGCTGACCAGACGGGGCAGTGTGGTCTCCGCCTCAGTGGGCGTGAGATGGGCGCGTACCGGTTCAAACGCCCCGAGAAGTGCCTCCAGACGCGCCGCCGGATCGGGGACCCCGCCGGCGCGGAGCATCAGCTTCCGAGCCTGATCGGAGTTCTTCCGAATCTCGGTCTCTTCGGCGCGGAAGGGCGCTCCGTACTTCTGTAGTTGGTCGAGTATCTGCTGCCGGCGCTCCCGGTGCCCTTTCAGTAACTGATGACCGTACGCGGTGAGCCCATTGGGTGCGCTCTCCAGTTCGCCAATCTGTTCCTCGACCCATTTCAATGAATGCGTGAGTCCGGCGTATCTGCCCGCCGTCAGTCCGCGCTGGCGCGCCGCCTCTGCCTGACGATCTGCTCGCGCCAGGACACGCTCCAGGAGGGCACGGACTCGAGCTTCGAGGGAGTCCGGAGCAGCCGCGGGTGATGTGGTTGCGACAGATGTCATTCGGTAACTGTCCGGTGATGGATGGTGCTGTTTTCCGGCCGCCAACAGGAGTCTAACACCTCGAGGGGATGGGACGGCAACGGCTCAGCGGCATAGAATTCCCGAAGCCCGATTCAGCGAAGCGACCGTGAATCGGATGTCCAGGGAGGCTAGATGTTCACACCAATGGGTCGCGTGGGCATAGTGCTCTGTGCAGGCGGGTTGCTGCTGGGGGCAGCGGTGACCGCGCCGGGATTCCAGCAGGCGCCGCCCGCGCCGGTGAATCGGCAGACGTACCGCGTTGCGATGGCGGACGGCGTGCATCTGGCCACCGACGTCTATCTCCCGGCGGGGACCGGCCGGGTTCCGGCGGTGGTTCTCCGAACTCCCTATGACCGGAATCAGGGGAGGGGCATCGGCGCGGACGGGACCCGGCGAGGGTATGTCGTCGTGATCCAGGACACTCGCGGGCGCTCCGCGTCCGAGGGCCGGAATTTGCCGTTCGAGGGTGACGGTTGGTGGGAGGGGCGGCAGGACGGAGTGGACACTCTCCGCTGGGTGGCGGCCCAGCCCTGGTGCAGCGGGAAGATCGGGACAATGGGGGGTTCGGCGCTCGGCATCACGCAACTGTACGCAGCGGCGGCGGGCGCGCGCCCGCTGGACGCACAGGTCATCCACGTGGGTGCGCCCAGCTTCTTCCATCACCTCACCTTCTCCGGCGGCGTCTTTCGCAAGGCGATGATCGAGGATTGGCTCCGCGGGACGCGCCACGACTCCGAGTCGCTCGCGTTCTGGACCCGGTCCTCCCGCTACGATGCTTTCTGGCGGGAACGCGACATGTCCCGCCGCTACACCCACGTCAACGTGCCGGCCGTGCATGTCGGCGGGTGGTACGACATTTTCGCTCAGGGTGTGATTGACGCCTACCAGGGCTACCAACGGCACGGAGGGCCCCGCTCCCGGGGCACGCAGAAGTTGGTGATGGGCCCCTGGACCCACGGCATCTTTCGCGACGCTGCCGGTGACCTTAGCTTCCGCGGCGGCGCCCGCCCTCCCGGCAGTATTTCCGATCCCTGGGCGTGGCTGGACCACCATTTGAAGGGAGTGGACAACGGAATCGAGCGTACGCCCGCGGTGACCTACTACACGATGGGCGACACGAGCGATCCGAAAGCGCCCGGCAACGAATGGCGGACGGCAGACCGCTGGCCCCCGCACAACGCCCCGCCCACGCGGTGGTACCTGCACGGCGGCGGCGTCCTGTCCCCGGATCCTCCCGGCAAAGCAGAATCGCGCTCATTCTTCTATGACCCGGCCGATCCGTGTCCCACTGTCGGCGGCCCTCAACTGACGCTGCCGTCCGGCACGAAGGATCAGCGGCCGATTGAGGGGCGGCCCGATGTGCTGCTGTTCACCAGTGCCCCGCTCTCGGAGCCCGTCGAAGTGACCGGGCGCGTGCGGCTCCGGCTCTGGGCGGCGAGTGACGGGGCGGACACGGACTTCGCGGCCAAGCTCTGCGATGTGTATCCGGATGGCCGGTCGTACAACGTCTGCGAGGGGATCCTGCGGGCGCGTTTCCGGGGAGGGTTCGATCACGAACGCCCGCTCAAACCTGGAAAGCGGTTTCAAGCAGAGGTGGATCTCTGGTCCACCAGCATCGTCTTCGCCCGCGGGCACCGCCTGCGTCTGCTCGTCACCTCGAGCAACGCCCCGGGTTGGGACCCCAACCCGAACACAGGTGAACCATTCCGTGCGGGTACCCGCACTCGGGTTGCGAAGAACACCCTCTTTCTGGCGGGATCCGCCCCCTCGCACCTGCTCCTCCCCGTCGCGCCGGGGCGCTGATCCGAAGCAGGAACCTTCTGGACGGTTCCCCAACTTCTCTCCGATTGCGAAAGGAACAGGCATGTCCAGGAAGAAAGTACTCATCACCGGCGCGAGCGGCCTTATCGGCACGATCATTCGCGAGCGTCTGGGAGATCGCTACGAGTTCAGTGCGCTCAATCGCCGGCCGGTGGCCGGCATGGAGTGTGTGCAGGCCGATATCGCCGACTACAACAGCATCCTCCCCGCGTTTGAGGGAAAAGAGGCGGTCGTGCATCTGTCGGCCTACACGGGGTCGGACGAAGATCCGCTCGCGGAAGATTGGGAGCAAAATCTCCACCACAGCATCATCGGCTGCCGGAACGTTTTCGAAGCGGCGGCCCGCGCCGGCGTGAAGCGCTTCGTCTTCGGAAGCAGCGGCTGCACCATCCTCGGCTACGAGCACGACTACCCATACGATGTGCTGGTCGCGGGAGAGTACGACAAAGCTCCTGCCACGTGGACGTACGCGACCAAGGACTGGCCCGTCCGCCCGGACGGCATGTACGGCTGCTGCAAGGCCTTCGGAGAAGTGCTGGGACGACGGTACGCCGACGCCTACGGTATGTCCGTGGTGTGCATTCGACTGGGCGCCGTACTCGACACCGATCGCCCGATGCTGCGCCGCCAGTTCCCCGGATGGTTGAGCCAGAGGGATGTGACCGAGATGGTCCGGTGCTGCCTGGATGCCCCGGATAGCCTCGTCTACGAGATCGTGGACGCCGTCTCGAACAATCGCTGGCGTTGGCGAGATATCGAGCACG